>NZ_OMPH01000018.1:0-263287 GCF_900312795.1 Ruegeria sp. AU67 | reverse complement strand
GCCGCTGGCTGAACAATCGGGCCGAGAATTCCCATCTGCCATTTCGACGACGAGAACGTGCGATGCTCCGCTTCAGGCAAATGCGATGTTTGCAGAAGTTCGCCGCAGTTCATTCTTCCGTCCACAATCATTTCAATCAGGAACGCGCCCTCTACAGCAGAGACAATTTCAAGCTCAACCGCGCCGCTGCTCTCTCCGAGTGGCGCCAACTTTGTTCAGCATAAGTTCCGGCATTTAGGGGTAAACAGAGACTGGTTCGAATTGGTCTGACAGCACCTTTCAGGCGCATGCGAAGTCTACAGAAATTCGCCGCTGTCCATTCTTTGGTCCACAACCACTTCAACCAGGTACGCCACCTATATTCACGAGACAGCTTCAAACTCAACCGAAGCGCTGCTCTTACTGAGTGGCGGCAAATCTGTTCCGCCTAAGTTCCGGCATTTGGCGGTAAACTGAGACTGGTTCGAATTCGTCTGACACCACCGCCACAATCCCCTATCGACTTTCATCCAGCCGCGTTTGTACGTGAATCCCTCAATCCCTGGATTTCGACCAGCGCAGAAGTAGGTTGGCCGCGATTGGCGCGCCGATGATCACGACGACAATGCGCGCCAGGTGGTGTGTGACCACATAGCCCAGATCCGCCCCCGATACGATGGCCAGCACCGTCATCTCTGCCTGTCCCCCGGGTGCAAAGGCCAGAAATGCTTCGACCGACTGACCAAGTCCAAGCGTCGTGACCACTGCCGTGAAAGCAGCGGCCAGAACGGCCAGCAAGATCACATAGGTGAAGCCAGCCGCCACGACGCGTTTAAGCTCAGACCAGGTGACACCGACGAATTTGACGCCGATCCCACAGCCGATGAAGAACTGGGCGAACAGGATCGCCTCGCGCGGGGGGCGGGTATGGATGAAATCCCCAAGCGACAAGGCCGCTGTCAGGATTAACGGCCCAAGAATTGAAGCACCGAAAAGCCCGATCTTCTCTCCGCCTTTCCAGCCGACAAAAGCTGCGACCGCCATGAGGATCAGTTCATGCAAGGGTAGAGCCGAGGCAGGTTCGCCCAACGGGTTGTTCAGCTCGGCACCGTAAAACAAAGTCAGGAACAAAGGGGCGAGGGTGACGATAATCAATACGCGCGTCCCGTGGATCAGAGACAGGGTTCGCGGATTGGCACCGGCCTCGGCTCCAAAGATAACCATGTCCTGAAACCCGCCCGGCATGGCGGCAAAAAACGCAGTTTTTTCGTCAAAGCCCCAGAATTTTCGAAAGAACGGCACGCCAACCAATGCAATCAGAAGGATAAATACCGGTATCAGCAGAAGGGACGCAGCCATCTTTGGAAGTTCGGCGAACAGGCTGAGTGTGATCGACGCCCCGACCGCGACGCCAAGAATGGTTCTGGACCCGACCGAGATTTGCCCGAAATCCCGCATGGGTGCGTGTGCCAAAGCTGCAATCAAACACGCTGACATCGGCCCGAACAGAAAGGGCAGCGGCAGGTTCAATGCCCAAAAAACTGAAGTTCCCAACATAGCCAATATCAGCGTGACTGACCGTTGCATCAGCGGCGACAAATGAAGGCTTGAGGCGGTCAAGGATAGTGTCCGATTTCGTTGACTAAGGCATGTATCCAAATGTATACAAAGCGGCGCAATATGCAAGATTGAGAATGATCAAAACTCAAGAAGATCCTAATCAGACCGGCCCGCAGGGGAATTCCGCTTATCAGCGCTTGCTGGATGAAATTCGCGAGGGTGTTTTGTTACCTGGTGAACGTCTGAGAGAGATCGAGCTGTCCGAAAGACTGGGCGTCAGCCGAACACCTGTGCGCGAAGCGATACGGCAACTCGAAGCGGATGGGTTGGTGACGCATGTCCCCAGGCTGGGCGCAACGGTTCGAAGTCTGAGTTATTCAGAAGTCATGGAACTGTATGAAATGCGCGCCGTACTTGAAGGAACAGCGGCACGGTTGGCGACACGCGCGGCTTCGGATGTGGAACTGGACGAACTTAATGTCCTGAATGATCGCCTTGCCGAGGCTGGCACCGGTCCGGTGGCCGCTCAGTTGAACCGTATTTTCCACGCCACGCTGTTGGATGCCGCCAAAAACCGCTTTCTCACAAAGTCGATGTTATCGTTGCAAAAGGCGTTGTTGATATTGGGTCCGTCCCAAATGCTGGATGGTCAGCGCGCATACGATGCCGCGGGTGAGCATCGCCGTGTGATGGTAGCCTTGCAGGCCCGCGACGGCGACGCAGCCGAGCTGGCGATGCGCGCCCATGTTCATGCGGCCCAGCGGATGCGTATCCGCGCGTTGCAGAAACGAGATCGCGCAATTGATCAGACCTGATCTGAGGAGCTGATCGTCCCACCTCTTGGTCTTAGGTTCCTTCGCCAAACCACTCCTCCCATCCGCAGAAGTCGACGGAAAATCCGGCCATCGTGGATGGTCGTTGTTTAGGCTCTTCCGGTACAAACACTCAGTTGACCACTTTCAAAGGGTTGGCGCCTTCAACCTCGCGGCTAATCTCTTGTACCAGCGCCATCGCGGCAGGGTTTCGGCGCTTAACATGCATACGCGCGACAAAAACGATGGCCGGGGGATCGGGGAATACGCCTTTGATCACCTCTATGTCCGGTGTGACATGCATTCCATTCAACAGGGCGACGCCCAAACCGGACCGCACAGCCGACTGAATGCCATTGGCGCTTGGGCATTCTAATACGTTATCGAAGTGGTGCCCTTGCAGCTGCCCATCTCCGAAGCCCCATTTGCGATAGAAACATTGGCTGTCGAAGGACAGAAAGGGAACAAGTGCTGTCGTATCCAGTTGGAAATCCGGTGATTTTACCCAGTGGAGTGTGTCCTCGAACAGGATCAGGTCATCTGGCCGCGCATCGTGCCGAAAGATTTGCATGACGGCGACATCCAACTCTCCGGCCTTCAACCACTCTTGCACGTTCAGACTTTGACTGGTGCGTGTTCGGACCTGAACGTCCGGGTAAAGCCGTGTGAAACGACCCAATATGCGGGCGATGTCGCTGGTTGCCGTGTCTTCGGTCATGCCCAGCCGGAGTGCGCCGGCCAAGGGTTTCTTGCCCAAACTGGCCAGCGCCTCATCGTGCAGGGCACATATTCGGCGGGCATAGTCGCACAGGCGCAGACCAGTATCCGTGAACAGAGGGCCACCGGGTCGTCGCGCCAGCAGATCGCAGTCCAGGGCTTGCTCTAACCGTCGGATTTTGTGGCTGACTGCCGATTGCGACAGCGCCAGATGCTCGGCCGCGCGCGTCACGCCGCCATGGGATGCGATGGCTAGAAGGGCGCGCAGGGCGTCAATTTCCAATCGGTCGGTCATTTGCAGCACCATGACAATTTTGGATCACACCATGAATATCATTCATTTGTGTCACATGCGAGCATCGAGTTACCAGTTAGAAAATTCAGCATTCAGGAACCGTCGCATGACATATCTCGTCCCGGACCATACAGGGATCAAAACCCCGCGGATGGTCCCCGGAACCCATGGGGAAGGCGATCCGGTGGCTTTGATCCACAGCACACTATCTTACATCCGGCGCGACGTGCTGCCTGAATTGGCAGCGGCGGGCAACAGGGTACATTTGTTCGATCTGGCGGGTCTTGGTCAGTCTAAACGACCTTGGTGTCCGGTGCTTGAAAGGTCGGTCACCGGTCAGGTTCCCGTCGTTCACAAGTTGCCGGGAAACTGCGGTCAATTCCCGATTAAAGATCAGCCCAAACAGACAGCCGCGTCGCTGATCAATCTCCTGAAGCGAAAGGGCTGAGCCATGATGGATCAAATCAAAACCCGTGACCGGCGCGGTCTGACGACCGTATTCGAAATCAGCGGGTCGGTTCTGGCCATGGCCTATGCCTTGTTGATCGCTTCAAATACGGGGGCCGAGCTGTTCGGATTCGCCCTGTTGTTACTGTCCTCGGGCCTGTTTGCGGCCTGGGCCGTGATTGATCGCCGCTGGACGTTCCTGTTGTTGCAAGGGTTCTACGCAGCCTCGGCAATCATCGGCTTGATCCGGTGGGCGTGAACTTCGCATAGGGCAGTTGTGGAAATCTTGCTAGAACAGCCTTATGCGAAATGAAGACAGAATCAAAATCGGCTTTTTGCTGTTTGACGGCTTTCCCATGGCCTGCCTGACTTCGGTGATCGAGCCGTTGCGGGCGGCCAATGAAATCGCCGGGCAAGAGGCGTTTTGCTGGTCGCTGCTGTCCGAGCGTCAACAGAAAGTACAATCCAGCGCAGGTGTCCGGTTCGAGGCCGAGAAGTCTCTGGCCGACTGCAAGGATATCGACATTCTGTTCCTTCTGAGCAGCCCAACGTCTGGCTTTGACAATACAACCGTTGGCAACGGTGCTCTGCGCAGTCTCGGACGGCATGGCACCGTTTTGGGCGGGATTAGCGGTGGGGTTTTCCCATTGGTCCGGTCTGGGGTGATGGGGGGCCAACCCGTTTCCGTCCATTGGTGCTATGAGGCCGCATTTCTGGCTGAGTTTCCCGAAGTCGACTCGCGTAGCGAGGTGATCGTGAAAACGGCCACACGCCACACCGCAGCTGGCGCTGCGGCCGGGTTCGATCTGGCCCTGCATCTGATCGAGGATCGGCTCGGTGGCGATGTCGCGCACGAGGTTGCCTGTTGGTTCCAACATCCGATGATGCGCGGGTCAGGGGTGCGGCAACAGGTTCCGACCACGACCGCGCCGGAAACCGGGGACAGCCTTCCACCGTTGGTGTCGCGCTGTGTCGACCTGTTCGCCGGTCATATGAGCGATCCGATTTCCATCGCAGAGGCCGCACAGAAAATCGGGGTAACGCCGCGCCAGGTGGAACGTGCTTTCAAACAGGCGACGGGCCAAAGCCCCAGCCATTACTATCGCGCAATGCGCATGAAGGCGGCACGGCAGATGGTGGTCTATACCAAAGATCCAATCGTAGACATCGCGGCTGCGATCGGGTATGGTTCAGTGGCGCCGCTTGTGACGCACTATCGGTCGGCCTTTGGGCTAAGCCCCAGCGAAGACCGTCGCAGAATCAACCGCTTCCGTGTCGAAGGTAACGCGCCATTGCCGTCAGTCTGACGTTGTTTTACAGCGCCGACCGCATTGCAGTGACGATGGCATGATGCAATGATCCGGCGGATGAACGGGGGCCATAAATGCTGAACGCTTCATCTGACCGACAGAGAACAAAGCACCCAATGTGGTGAATTGAGCAACGGGCGACGCTGCCCGCATCGATATTGCGCAGGTCAAGCATGCACAACAGCTCCAGCACTGCTGGTATTTGATCCCCATTCAGGTCGAACCGTGTCCAACCGTCGGTCTGTTCTGTCACCGACGCGGTATCGCCCAAAGCGGACTTCACCTGATCAGTAAGCTCTTCGTGCGTGTCAAAAGGCGCCTCGATCATCCACTGATCCGGACCGGCCCAAAAGGCAGTGACAGTGTCACCGGCATGTTGGCCGATACCAGGTGCAGGGGCACCGATCAGTTTCGCCAGGGCTTTGTTGGCTTTGGTTTCCTGTCCCATCCGCGCGGCGACGGATGCCAGTGCGACGCCCGGAACTTCCCGGCACGTAACCCCGCCAACAGTGTCGACCTGCGGTTCGGACCCGCCCAATGCGGTTATTGCAACTAGATCATGCACGCAGACGCTCTCCTTCGGGGTCAACGAAATGGGCCGATACGATTTCGACTTCGACGGTCAGATCGGTCAATGGGGACACGAGGCGCATTTTCTCGCCCATCCGGTTCGCACCATCCTTCAAAAGACCCAGCCCGATATTGCTGTTCAGAATAGGCGAATATGCAGCTGAAGTGACATAGCCCTGATCGTGCGCGGCATCCACCGGGCCGGTCGTGTTCATCAAATGGCCACCAGCGGTGACTTTTTCTTCGGGCGATACCGGTTTGATCCCGACCAGCCGCAGGACATCCGGTTCTACCAAGGCCTCTCGTTCGGACAGGGTCGATCCGATGCTGTCTTTCTTTTTCGACACCATCTTACCCAATCCAAGATTCAATGCCGTTGTGGTGCCATTCAACTCGTTGCCGGCGGCGTGGCCCTTTTCGATCCGCATGACGCCCAGCGCTTCGGTGCCGTAAGGGACCACGTCAAATTCTTCACCCTCGGTCATCAGACGCCGCATCAGTGCATCGCCATAACGTGAAGGTACCGCGATTTCGAACGCCAACTCTCCCGAGAATGAGATCCGGAACAGCCGCGCGCGCAACCCGCCGCAGACCGTAATGTTGCCACAGCCCATAAACGGGAACGCGTCGTTCGAGATGTCGAATTCAGGGTCGACGATCTTTTGTAGCAGCTTGCGTGAATTGGGACCAGCGACAGCATATTGCGCCCAGGATTCAGTGGTCGAGATCAGCTGCACATCCATATCCGGGAACAGGCATTGGCGCACAAATTCCATGTGACGATAGACATTTACCGCGTTGGCCGTGGTCGTTGTGACGACAAAATGATCCTCGGCCAGGCGCGCGGCTGTGCCATCATCCATCACCATGCCGTCTTCGCGTAGCATCAAGCCATAGCGGGTTTTACCCACGGGAAGCTTGGCGAAACCGTTCGCGTAGACGCGGTTCAGGAAATCAGCCGCGTCAGCGCCCTGCACGTCGATTTTTCCCAGTGTCGTACAGTCGCACACCCCGACGGACGCGCGGGTCTGGCGCACTTCACGGTCAACTGATTCACGCCAATGAGTCTCACCCGGAAGGGGGAACCACTGCGCGCGCAGCCAGTTGCCGACCTCGACAAACACAGCGCCCTTCTCCTTGGCCCAATAATGCGAGGGCGTTAGGCGCGTGGGGTGGAATTCTTGTCCCTTCATCCGACCGGCGAAGGTGCTGATCGGAACAGGCGTGTAAGGCGGGCGGAAAATGGTTGTCCCTGTTTCGGGGATCGTCTTTTCGGCCACCTCGGCCATGATCGCCAAAGCGCCGATGTTCGATGTCTTGCCCTGATCGGTCGCCATGCCAAGCGTGGTATAGCGTTTCAGGTGTTCAACTGACCGGAACCCTTCCTGATAGCTGAGTTTGACGTCCTTGACGGTCACGTCGTTTTGCTGGTCCAGCCATGCGCGTTTGCAGCCTTCGACATACCAGAACGGTTTTTGCGCGATTGGTGTATCCTCGGCCTCTGGCAGGTCGGGCTGAGCATCGCTTAGCTCCAGCGCTGCTGCAGCAGCTTCGGCACCGGATTGCAATGCGCCATGGGTGGACATCACCCCGTTCGCGGCGCCCGCGACAGTCAATCCGACGGGCAGATTTGAACCGGGCACAAAGGCGGCCAGATCGTCGTTCCAGACCGGACGCCCGCGCTGATGGCAGGTCAGGTGCACATTCGGATTCCACCCCCCCGAAACGCCCAGCGCGCCGCATTCCAGCGTGCGGGTCGAGCCGTCGGGCAGGGCAACTTCGACAAAGGTCAGACCAAGACGCCCCTTGGTATTCACAACCTGTGCGCCGCTCAGGACTTCGTAATCGTAGTTGACCGGAGCATCCTCACGCACATCGATAACGGCGCAAATGTGAACGCCCTTGGCATGCAAGTCGGCGGCGGCGCGATGACCGTCGTCATTGTTGGTAAAGATCGCCACGCGCTGAGAGGCCGTCACCGCAAACCGGTTGGCGTAGGTCCGCAAAGCGCTGGCCATCATTATGCCGGGGCGGTCGTTGTTTTCGAACGCAATCGGACGCTCGGTCGCCCCAGCACACAGCAAGGCCTTCTTGGTGTAGATACGCCACAGGATCTGGCGCGGCTTACCGGCGGGCAGGGTGGCCACGTGATCTCCGGTGCGTTCTACAGCGCCGTAGATGCCGTGGTCGAAGGCGCCGATGACAGTGGTTCTGGCCATCAGCCGGACGTTGGGCATTGATGACAGTTCCTCGACGGCCTGCTCGGCCCAATCGCTGCTGCCTTGATCGCCAACCGAGAATGTCTCGCTGTTCAGACGTCCGCCGAACCGAAAGTCTTCATCTGCCAGAATAACGTCCGCGCCAGCGCGCCCTGCGGTCAGGGCTGCCATCAAGCCCGATGGACCCGCGCCGATGATCAGCAGGTCGCAGTGGCGGAACCCTTTGTCATATTCGTCGGGGTCAGCCTCCATCGACAAAGAGCCAAGGCCCGCGGCGCGACGGATGATCGGCTCATAGACTTTTTCCCAAAAAGCAGCCGGCCACATGAAGGTCTTGTAGTAAAACCCGGCGGACAGAAAATTCGAGAACAGATCGTTTACGCCAAGCGCATCGAATTTCAGGCTGGGCCAACGGTTCTGCGATTGCACCTCAAGTCCGTCAAACATCTCGGTCGTTGTGGCCCGTGTGTTGGGTTCCTGCCGGTTGCCGGAGCGCAGCTCGACGATGCCATTGGGTTCCTCGGATCCGGCAGTCAGTAGGCCGCGCGGGCGGTGATACTTGAACGAGCGTCCGATCAACCGCACGCCATTGGCCAGCAAAGCCGAAGCCACTGTGTCGCCGGGATGGGCGGTATAGTTGCGGTTGTCGAACCGGAAGTTCACTGTTGTGTTGCGGTCGATTTGGCCGCCGCTCAGCCTGTTGTTCTGGGTCATTTGGATCGCCCCCGCGTGCGGGCCACATCGCGGGCCAGTTCTACCTTGGAAATCTCATGAGTGGTGGTGTCGCGGGTAACGACCAGCCAAGACCGGTCGCCAGCCTCATGATACCACAGTTCTTGATGTTCGCCTGCGGGATTGTCGCGCAGATAGCCGTATTCATAGAACGCGTCCGCCGCGTCTTCGGCCTGCCAGTCCGGGCGGTTAATCAGTGACGCGTCACCCAGATAGGTGAATTCAGATGCGTCGCGCGGACCCAGAAGGGGATGGTTGATAATCATTCTCGTGCTCCCCTCAATGCAGGTTGGGCTGGTTGCCCACGCCCTTTTCGTCGATCATCCGGCCCGTGCGGAACCGGTCGAAGCGATAGGCCGTGGCGGTAGAGTGCGGTTCGTCCTTCGCCAACAGATGCGCAAAACAATAACCGGATGCCGGGGTCGCCTTGAACCCGCCGTAGCACCAGCCACCATTGAAATAGAGACCCTCAACCGGAGTGCGGTCGATGATGGGTGAGCCATCCATAGACATGTCCATAACGCCGCCCCACATGCGCAGCAGACGGGCGCGCCCGATCATCGGCATCAACGAGACGCCGCCTTCGCAGACATCCTCGACCACCGGCAGATTCCCGCGTTGCGCATAGGTGTTGTAACCGTCGATGTCGCCGCCAAAGACGAGCCCGCCTTTGTCGGATTGGCTGACATAGAAATGTCCGGCCCCATAGGTGATGACGCTGGGCAGAACCGGTTTCAGACCCTCGGACACAAAGGCCTGCAACACGTGGCTTTCGATCGGTAGGCGCATGCCTGCCATGCCCATCACCCGGCCCGAGTTACCGGCAACAGCGCACCCGACTTTGTTAGCCCCGATAAAGCCCTTTGAGGTCTCAACACCGAGGCATTTGCCGTTCTCGATGCGCAGCCCGGTGACTTCGCAATTCTGGATGATGTCGACACCGTGGCTGTCCGCAGACCGGGCAAAGCCCCAAGCCACCGCATCATGGCGCGCGGTGCCGCCCCGTCGCTGGGCCAGACCGCCTTTGATCGGGAAACGCGCGTCGTCGAAATTCAGATAGGGGTGTTCTTTGCGTACCTGATCGGCATCCAGCAATTCGGCGTCTGCACCGTGCAGGATCATCGCATTGCCGCGCCGCGTATAAGCGTCGCGCTGACCATCCGTGTGGAACAGGTTGAGTATTCCGCGCTGGCTCATCATGGCGTTGTAGTTCAGGTCTTGTTCAAGCCCTTCCCACAGTTTCATCGAGAATTCATAGAACGGCTCATTCCCGTCCAGCATGTAGTTCGAGCGCACGATCGTTGTATTCCGCCCGACATTGCCTCCGCCGATCCAGCCCTTTTCGACAACCGCGACATTGCGATGACCGTAGACCTTGGACAGATAATGGGCCGTCGCCAGCCCATGACCACCACCGCCTATGACGATGATGTCGTAATGAGCTTTGGGTTCGGGGTCACGCCAGACCGGTTTCCACCCTTTGTGGCCGGTAAGCGCCTCTTTGATGACTCGAAAGCCTGAATATCGCATGAATCGGACCTTTTTTGCCAGAATTAACTATTTTCCTGCTCAGTGATATCCTCAGATGCGACATTGGTGTGTCTGAATCAGACCCTTTGCTGTGACGAGCCGGGAACCAATTGTGAAAACCATGTTACAAAGGCGTCAACCTCGGGTGATGCGCGCTGCACGGCCAGAAAGTACCCTTCGGCCGCTGGAGCAGTCTCATCGAAGGCACGCGCGACCTGTCCGGTCTGCAGAGCGTGATCGGCGATAAGTGCATTCACCAAGGCCACGCCGTTCCCGGAAGCCGACAATTGCAAGGCGAGCCCGTAAGAATCGACATAATAGGCCGGGGTATGGATTTTATGACCGGTGACTTCCGCCCATGTGGACCAGTTGTCTGACGTTCCCACGGCCTCGATCAGGGGCAAGTCCTGAAAAGCGCCAACCAAGCCAGGTGCTTTTACCGCGATCAGGTCATTCGGCAGTAACGGTTTTGCATCCCGCCCGACTTGTTTTTCCGACCCAAACCGGATTTCAACATCGGCGCGCAGGGCCGAGTATTCATCGGGCCAGATCGTGCTGACAAAGCGAATGGACGTATCTGGGTTTTGGTCGCGAAACTGGGGCAGGGCAGGGGAAATCAACCATTCGATGATGCTGATCGAAGCCGCCACAGTGACGTGTCTGGCCCGTTCCTCTGCCAAATACGGAGAGGCGGCAGATTGCAGCAATTGCAGTGCGGCTTCGACCTGCGGCAGCAGCTTTCGCCCTTCATCCGTCAAAGAAAGACCGCGCGGATGCCGATGAAACAAGACGACGCCAAGCCGGGATTCCAGCGACCTGATTTGCTGGCTCACGGCGGATTGGGTCAATCCGATTTCATCCGCCGCAGCTGTTGAGCTTAGCCTTCGGGCCGCGGCCTCGAACGACCTGAACCATGTAAGGGGGGGCAGTGTTTTGGGCATGTGCAACCGACCTAGTAGCTTTGTTAATACCTAAGACCCAACTTCTTTCGTTTGTCAAAGTGCCGGCCAATCAAAGATATTTCTCGTACTCAAGATTGGGGGAAATCGTGCAGCCGGAAATTCGTAAAATAGTGACCTTCGACGAAGAAGTTCTGATCGAAGGATATCGCAAAGCCGAACGGCCGTGGCGCATGTTTGCTGTAGCAGCGGTTGTTACCAACCCTTGGGCAGGGCGATTCGTCGAAGATCTGCGGCCCGAAATTTTGGCCTATGGCCCAATCCTGGGCCAAGAGTTGACCGACAGGATGATCGCGCTGGCCGGAAGCGGCGAGGCGATTGAGGCTTATGGCAAGGCCGCGGTTGTGGGGCTGGACGGAGAGGTTGAGCATGCCTCGGGCCTGATCCACACGCTGCATTTCGGAAATATCTTCCGGCAGGCAGTTGGCGCCAAGTCCTATCTTTCATTCACTAACACCCGGGGGCCTGCGAACACACCGATCATGGTGCCATTGATGGACAAGAACGATGCAGGCCGCCGGTCGCATTACCTGACGCTGCAATTCGCCATCCCCGACGCGCCGCGCGCGGATGAGATTGTCGTGGTTTTGGGCGGAGCAACCTCGGGCCGTCCACATCATCGCATCGGCGACCGTTATCAGGACTTGAAGGATCTGGGCCATGACGTGGACAACCCGGCCTCGGTCTGACATCGGCGGGCTCGCCGCGATAGACGAAGGTGA
Organism: Ruegeria sp. AU67; assembly: GCF_900312795.1. NCBI lineage: Bacteria > Pseudomonadati > Pseudomonadota > Alphaproteobacteria > Rhodobacterales > Roseobacteraceae > Ruegeria > Ruegeria sp. AU67. The sequence goes on along the minus strand of NZ_OMPH01000018.1, from coordinate 251,435 downwards.
AGGCCCGCTTGTGGTTCTGCTCCATGGCGTTGGCCTGCGGGCCGAAGCCTGGGGCGCGCAAATCGATGCGCTGTCTGCCGCCGGGTATCGTGTTCTGTGTCCGGATATGCCCGGGCACGGAAAAACCCAGTTTCAAGGTGCTATGGGGCTGGATGGGTACGCCAACCCGATCGCGGCCCGATTGACCGAGCCTGCCGTTCTGATTGGGCATTCCATGGGAGCTTTGATCGCTTTGGAAATTGCGGCATCGGGGCATGATCAGGTGAGAGGCGTTGCCGCGTTGAACGCAATTTACCGCCGAACCCCCGAAGCGCGTGCGGCTGTCACGACCCGCGCGGCGGCACTGGATGCTGCGGCCATGAACGATCACACCGTGACCTTGCAGCGTTGGTTCGGCGATCAGGTTTCAGAAGAAGGCAAAGCCTGTTCGCGTTGGCTGAAAGATGTCGACCCGGGCGCTTACAAAGCGGCCTATACCGTCTTCGCCGAAAGCGATGGACCGACCGAGGCACAACTGGGGCAAATCAAATGCCCGGCACTGTTTATGACAGGCGCGGACGAGCCGAATTCCACACCGGGCATGTCGCAGGGCATGGCGGAGCAGGTGACAAACGGGCGGGTAGAGATAATCCCAAATGCCGCCCACATGATGCCCATGACGCACCCGGCTGACGTTAACGCCAATTTGCTTGAGTTCGTTCGGAGGTGCCTGCCATGACCGAGATTGACACTCGCGCCCTGCGTGATGCATTCGGCAACTTCATGACCGGTGTAACGGTTGTGACGACCCGCGACATCTCTGGAAACCCGGTTGGGTTCACGGCGAATTCCTTCACGTCCGTGTCGCTTGATCCGCCTTTGCTGTTGGTGTGTCCCGGCAAGTTTCTGTCCAGCCACGATACCTTTGCCGGATGCACACATTTTGCGGTGAATGTTCTGGCAGATGGTCAGCAGGGCGTCTCCAACACTTTCGCAAGTTTCAAGGGCGACCGATTTGGTCGGGTGGCGCATCGCGACGGAGCCAATGGCTTGCCGCTGATCGACGGGGCGCTGGCACAGTTTAGCTGTGAAACTCATCAGGCGCTGCCCGTAGGTGACCACACGGTTCTGATTGGTCGTGTCAAAGACTTCACCCATATCGGTGGAAACGGTCTAGGTTATGTGAACGGGTCGTACTTCAGTCTTGGACTGGAGCGTGAGATGGACGCGCGGGTTCCGACAATCTGCGGTGCGATTGTTGCAGCAAATGGCAAAGTTCTTCTGGAACGCTACGAAGGCGCATTTCGCCCGGTTCAAATCGCCGGTGCAGAACCCGGGGGGCAACGCAACAGGCTGGCACAGGGCCTTTCTGATCGGGGCATTCAGGCGCAGATCGAACAGGTCTATTCTTCGTTCAACGATGCCGAAACGAACCTGCACTATACGTTCTTTCTGGCGTCCTGCGGTCAGACCGCCGAGACGGACACTGCCGAATGGGTAGACACCGGCGATCTGGCCGATCTGACTTATGCCAGCAAAAGTTTGCACCACATGATGACCCGCTACGCCCTTGAAGCCCGCGAAGGCGTTTTCGGGCTGTATCTCGGTGACGCCGAACGCGGCGAAATTCACAGTTTCGGTAAAGGAGCCGTTTGATGGAGTTTTCACTGTTTGCCCACGTGGAACGTCTGACCCCGGATCAGCCTCACGATGTTCTGTATGATGAATTCGTGAGCCTGGTGAAGATGGCTGATGACGGGGGCATGCGGGCAGTTTGGACAGGTGAACATCACGGGATGGAGTTCACCATTGCCCCCAACCCGTTTCTGTCGCTGGTCGATCTGGCGCATCACACGCGCAATGTGCGGTTGGGGACCGGAACGGTAATTGCGCCGTTCTGGCATCCCATCAAACTGGCAGGTGAGGCCGCCGCAGCGGATCAGATGACGAAAGGGCGTATCGAGTTGGGGATCGCGCGCGGTGCGTATTCCTATGAATACGAACGCCTGATGCCGGGAATGGACGCTTGGGAAGCGGGGCAGCGCATGCGCGAATCCACACCGCTGTTGCCGCAGATCTGGCAAGGCGACTGCGCCCATGAAGGCGAGTTTTATACATTTCCGGCGGCAACTTCGGCACCGAAACCTTATCAGGATGGCGGGCCTCCAATCTGGATCGCCGCGCGGGATCCTAACAGTCATGAATTCGGCGTTCACAACGGATTCAATATTCAGGTCACCCCGCTGTGGCAGGGCATGGAAGAGATCGAGACCCTGATGGCGCGGTTCAACGATGCCTGTGACAGCTACGTGGGGCCGCGCCCCAAGATCATGCTGTTGCACCACACCTATGTCGGCAAGGATGACGACGATGTTGCGCAGGGCGTGCAAAATCTGCGCCGTTACTACAATTACTTTGGTGCATGGTTCATGAACAAACGGCCAGTTGAACAGGGCTTGATCAAGCCGATTACCGAAGCCGAGATGGACGCAAACCCGATGTACACCAGCGAGAAACTCGGCCGCGACCTGACAGTTGGGACCGCGCAACAGGTAATCGACCGGATCAAGCGCTATGAAGATCTGGGCTATGACGAGTTTTCGTTCTGGGTCGACAGCGGCATGACCAACGAACGCAAGCGCGCCTCTTTGGCGCGATTCATCGACGACGTGATGCCGGCATTTCAGTGAGGACCACCATGGGAAACCTACCGCATTTTCAGCTGTTCATTGACGGCGCCTGGACCGCAGGATCAGCCTCGCAGGTGATGACGTCACAGAACCCGGCCACTGATCAGGGGTGGGCCACATTCGCGTGCGCCTCGCCCGACGATGTCGACCGCGCCATCGCCGCCGCCAAACGGGTTCTGGATGACCCAGAATGGCGGGATATGACACAGACCCAGCGGGGTAAGCTGCTGTATCGCCTTGCCGATCTGGTGGCGGAAAACGCCACGCGTCTGGGTGAGTTGGAGACGACCGACAGCGGAAAGCTGTTGGCGGAAACCTCGGCGCAAACCGGATATGTTGCCGATTACTACCGCTACTATGCGGGTCTGGCAGACAAGGTCGAAGGCACGGTCCTGCCCATCGACAAGCCCGACATGCATGTCTTTACCACACGCGAACCGATCGGCGTTGTTGCTGCAATCGTGCCGTGGAATGCGCAGATGTTCCTGACCGCGACCAAGCTGGGCCCGGCGTTGGCTGCCGGGTGTTCCGTCGTGCTGAAGGCATCGGATATCGCGCCCGCACCCATGCTGGAATTCGCCAAGCTGATCGAACAGGCCGGGTTCCCGTCCGGTGTTGTGTCGGTCATCACCGGTGACGCCGAAAACTGCGCGATCCCACTGACCCGCCACCCGGATGTCGACCGCATTGCCTTTACCGGCGGGCCTGAGACCGCCCGCCATGTGGTGCGAAACTCGGCTGAGAACTTTGCGGTAACGTCATTGGAATTGGGTGGGAAATCCCCGATCCTCGTGTTTGAAGACGCCGATTTGGACGGTGCAGCAAACGGCCTGATCGCAGGTAACTTCGGCGCATCCGGTCAGAGTTGTGTGGCGGGAACGCGCGGGCTGGTGCATCGGTCAATCCTTGGGCCTCTGGTCGAGCGGATCGCCGAAAAGGCCAGCGCCATCCGGTTGGGTGATCCCTTGCAGCCGGAAACGCATGTTGGTCCGCTGTGTACCGCGGCGCAGGTGCAAAAAATTGAAGAAACACTGGGCAAGGCACAAGGGCAGGGCGCGACGATTCACTTCGGGGGAAAAGCTGTCGACCGTCCCGGAAACTACATGAACCCCACCTTGGTAGAATGCGCGTCGCCCGAGACCGAAACGTTGAAAATCGAGATGTTCGGACCGGTAATGTCCTTGCTGCCATTCGATACCGAAGAAGAGGCAATCGCGCTGGCAAACAGCACACCTTACGGGTTGGGGTCGGGGGTGTTCACGCAGAACCTTGCGCGCGCACACCGTGTGTCAAAACGGGTCCGGGCCGGTATCTGCTGGGTGAACACCTATCGCGCGATCTCACCCATTGCGCCGTTCGGCGGGTTCAATCAGTCGGGATATGGTCGCGAGGCGGGTGTTGAGGCAATACTGGATTACACCAGAACCAAGACAACCTGGATCAGCACCGCGCAAGAGCCGATGGCGAACCCTTTTGTAATGCGCTAAGGATTCGGAAAGGCAGGGATTTCCGCAGGGAAGTGAAGGGCACATGAAACTGACAAAACCGAACTTCCCACCACCGGCCGATGCCGCCGACCGCAAGGCCATTGCCCCAGTAATCTGCTACCCGCCGGACTCGTTGCAGCAACCTGATCTGATTGGTTTGGGCCAACTGCGCGAAGGTGCCGTAAAAGTGGCCGAGGCCACTGCTGCCCCGCGTGACGCGGCTTGCATTGATGTTCCGGCTGGCGCTTTCGTCAGGGTGGTTTCGGTCGATGGCCCTCAGGTCGGTGACCTGAACATGTGGAACAAGCATGACCTGACCGAGCGGTTCTTTTCCGGCAAAACACGTGCGCTTCATGGCACGCATCTGTCTACCGGCGACCGGATGTGGTCGAGCTTTCCCAACATGCGACCGATGGCGACGATCATTGCCGATACGCTGGATTGGTACGGGTTCGATGCCTATGGCGGCTCGGTCCATGATGTGATCGGCACGCGGTGTGATCCATATACCGGGCGTTTGCTTTCGGGGGATGACTATCACTATTGCTGTCATTCGAACCTGACCCGCGCGCTGGCCGGCCATTGCGACCTGCCGCTGCATGAGGCCGAAATGCTGGTGCATGACGTGCTGAACGTGTTCATGTGCACCGGATTTACCCGCGATACGGGCCAGTATTTCATGAAGGCCAGCCCGGTGCGTCCAGGCGATTATCTCGAGTTCTACGCTGAGATTGACCTGATCGTTGGCCTGTCTGCGTGTCCCGGAGGGGATTGTTCGTCAGAGCATTCGTCAGACGCGGCCGCCTGCTATCCGTTGCTGATGGAAGTTTACGATCCCGGCGAAGAAGCGCGGGCTGCACATGTGCAACCGGGTCGGTCAAGATACGACCGCACGCACGGTACCGGTTAACGGGTCAGGCGCTGACCCAATCGGGTCAGCATTCTGCAGCACAGGTCCAGCTGTTCGATTTCAAGGAACTCGTCTGCCTTGTGGGCCTGTGCGATTGAACCCGGCCCGCAGACAATTGCGTGAACGCCCAGTTTCTGGAACAGCCCGGCCTCGGTCGCAAAGGCGACAACGCCACTGCCATTCGCGCCGGTCAGTTCGGCGACCAGATCACGGGCCGCGTTTTCTTCCATGGGTTCAAGACCTTCGACCTCGGCGATAGCCTCTTGCGTGATACTCGAGTCGCTGTGGACCGCTTGCATCTCCGGCAGCAAAGAATGCTCTACGTAGTCCGAAAGGGTCTTTTTGACGAGGTCGGCGTCACTTGCCTGCACTGGGCGCATCTCCCACAAGACCTCGGCCTTGCTGGCTATGACGTTGTGGGCAACGCCGCCCGAAATTTGGCCGATATTGACCGTCGTCCAAGGCGGCTCGAACCGGCTGTCGGCGGGTGCGCGGGACTTGAGGATATGGCGCAACTCCAGCAGTTTGCCGATATAGCGCGCGGCATATTCCGCAGCATTCACCCCGTCATCGGGGGCAGAGCTGTGTCCCTCTAGACCCGAGAAGCGGGTGGTATATTCAAAGCAGCCCTTGTGCCCCTCTATCACGCGCATCTCGGTCGGCTCGCCGATGATGGCGATGTCCGGAACGATGCCACGTTCAGACAGGTCGTCGACCAGGGTTTGCGCACCAAGGCAGCCGACTTCCTCGTCGTAAGTAAAGGCAAAGTGCAGCGGCTGGGTCAGCTTGTCCACATCCAGCGTTTCGCCGAAAGCCACCGCCGCTGCGATGAAGCCCTTCATGTCGCATGTGCCGCGACCGTAGAGCTTGCCGTCATTTTCAGCCATCTGGAACGGATCGGTTGTCCAATCCTGATCGGCCACTGGCACCACGTCCGTATGGCCTGACAAAAGGATGCCGCCGGGTTGATCGGGGCCGAGGGTGGCAAACACGTTCGCCTTTGCACCGGTCTTGTCCCGCGTCTCGATACACCGTGCACCCAATGCCTCGAGCCGTTCGGTCAGATAGCTGATCATTTCCAGGTTCGAGTCCGCTGACACCGTCTCAAAAGCGATCAGGTCGGCTAGTATTTCCATGGTTCTGGGTAAAGTCATGGCTTCACAAACAGCTTTCTGGGGTGGTTGCAGAAACATTCGGCAGGTCCGGAATCTGTGATGAGGATCGGCTCAGTGATCTCCAACCCCCAATCATCCATCCAGAGGCCGGGCATGAAGTGAAAGGTCATGCCCGGTTCCAATACGGTCTCATCCTCGGGGCGGAGAGAGATCGTGCGTTCGCCCCAATCGGGTGGATAGCTGAGGCCAATTGGATACCCGCATCGCGCGCCGCGCTCGATACCCGCCCGTTCCAGCGGAGCAGCCAGAGCCAACGCAATATCACGCGCCTGGTTGCCAGCACGCGCGGCCTCTAGTCCCGCCTCAAGCCCTTCTACAAGCGCAGCCTCAGCACGAAGCAAATAGTCGGGTGGCTTACCCAAAAAGACCGAGCGGCAGAACGGCGCGTGGTAACGGCGATAACAGCCAGACAGTTCGAAAAATGTACACTCTCCGGATTTGAATGGTTCACCGTCCCATGTCAGATGAGGAGCGGCGGCATCCGGACCGGACGGGAGTAGGGGCACAATGGCCGCGTAATCGCCCCAATCCTCGCCAACTCCGGTGACTGCGTCATGGTAGATTTGCGCGACGAGGTCGTTCTTGCGCATACCCGGTTCGATGCGCTCCAATACGCCGTCGGTCACATGCTCGGATATCCGGGCAGCTTTTCGCATTAGCGCAATTTCCTCATCGGATTTCACGGCACGCTGCCAGTTCACCAATGTGTTTGCGTCGACCAGCTCTGCGTCGGGCAACTCCGCCAGCAAAGTCAGGTGCGCTTTGGCTGAATAATAATAATTGTCCAACTCGACACCGATCCGCCCCTTCGCGATACCAGTATCCGCAATCAGCGCTGCCAGATCCTGCATGGGGTGACGCACGGTGGATTGTACGTATTCGTCCGCATAGCCGTGGATCCGTTCATTGGACATCCAAACAGTTTTACGCGCGCCATTGGCATCCTGATTTCGGCCCCACCAGATCGGGTCGGCATCCTGAAGCACAAGTACCCCTTGATGCACATAGAACGACCAGCCCTCATAGCCCGTCAGCCATGCCATGTTTGAAGGATCTTCGACAAACAAAGCATCCAACCCGGCGGCTGCCATGGCGGCGCGGGTCTTTGCCAATCTGCGGTCGTACTCGGCGCGGCTGAAGGCCGGATCTGAATGGGGCATTTTAGGCTCCTGCCTTGGGCGAGTTTTGTTGACAGAACTTGACGAATGCGATCACGTCAATGGGCATCACGGGAAAGACACCAAATTGAGAATCTCACCTACCCCCCATCGCGGCGGCCAAAAGCTGATCAATGGCACTTGCTTGAGAATTGACGCAGACGCGCAGGTTCTGCGCTTTTTCTCTGAGGTCACGGAATGAGGGGGTTTGACACATCTGAGTTCGCAGCACGAACGGAACGCGCGCAAAACAAGATGCAAGCCTCTGGTCTGTCGGCGCTGTTGCTGACGACGGAACCTGAGGTCCGATATTTTACCGGCTACCTGACGCGGTTTTGGGAAAGCCCGACACGGCCCTGGTTTTTGATTGTACCCGCCAGTGGTAAGCCGATTGCTGTGATCCCTTCGATCGGGGCCGCGCTTATGGCCGAGACATGGCTCGACGATATCCGAACCTGGGCTGCGCCGGATCTGGCGGACGATGGTATCAGTCTTTTGGCTGATACACTTCGCGAGGTGACGCCCGACGACGCAAAGATCGGACTACCAGATGGGCATGAAACGCATGTCAGGATGCCGTTGGCAGACCTTCGACGTCTGCAACAGACAGTCGGTCAGCGAGACATTTGCGGCGAAGAAGGGATCGTACGCGCGCTGCGGATGGTGAAATCATCAGCGGAGATTGCAAAGATCGAAACGGCATGCGCCATCGCTGGGCGTGCCTTTCAGCGGGTGCCCGAAATCGCCAAAGAAGGCGTGGCGCTTGATGCTGTGTTCCGCGGGTTTCAAATTCTGTGCCTGGACGAGGGGGCCGATTGGGTTCCATACCTCGCGGGCGGTGCGGAACAGGGTGGCTACACCGATGTGATTTCCCCGGCATCTGATACGCTGCTGCAGCAAGGCGATGTCTTGATGCTGGACACCGGCCTGGTTTGGGATGGGTATTTCAGTGATTACGACCGCAACTGGTCAATAGGGTCCGCGAACGCGCAGGTTAAGTCAGCCTACAGTGCTTTGATTGAAGCATCGGATGCGGCATTTGAGATTGCGCGCCCGGGCGCCACGGCGGCTGACTTGTTTCAGGCGATGAACTCTGTGCTGTCGCGCCACGATGCTGACACTGGGGCAGGGCGTTTGGGGCATGGATTGGGTATGTCTCTGACAGAATGGCCGTCCTTAATACCAACCGACCACACAGTTTTGGAACCAGGCATGGTCCTGACGCTTGAGCCGGGCATTGCCGTGGGCGGAAAGATCCTTGTTCACGAAGAGAACATCGTCATAACCGAAGACGAGCCCCGCTTTCTTAGCCCGCGCGCTGGTATGGAGTTGCCCGAGATATGACCCGTTTACCTTATACCGTTGATGCAGATGATCCCGCCACGCCCCCAATGGGTCTGATCGTCTTGCAGACAGACGAGACCCTTGAGCCAGAGTTCAACGCGTATTTTTCCGACCGTAGCTGCCCCATTTACGTCTCTAGAATTCCCAGCGGCAAAGAGGTGACGACAGATACTCTGGCGGAAATGGAAACCGCGTTACCTGCCGCTGCTGATCTGTTGCCCAAGACCCGACCATATCGTGTGGTTGGTTATGGCTGCACCTCTGCCAGCTCGGTTATCGGCTCGGATCAGGTCGAACAAATGGTTCAAAAAACTTGCGAGGCAGAGGTCGTTACAAACCCATTGCGCGCGGCCTCGGCCTGCGCCCACGAACTGGGTGTAGCAAAGTTCGCACTTTTGTCGCCATATATCGAAGAAGTGAACGATCCCTTACGCAGTGCATTTGCGCAAAATGGCATTTCGATGGATGTTTTTGGCACATTCGGCGAAGTCGAAGAGGCCAAAGTCGCGCGGATTTCACGGAAGTCTCTGATTGAGGCTGCAGTGAGTCTTGGGCAGGATGATTCAGTTGAAGCTGTTTTTCTAAGCTGCACGAATCTAAGAACTTTTGATGTTATTTCGATTGTGCAAGAACGCCTGAAAAAACCGGTGCTTTCCAGCAATCAAAGCCTTGCGTGGCACATGCGCAAGTTGAATTCTGCCTGAAAACTCTGCTGCTTCTTTTTTAATCGTTACCCACGTGTCATATTTTGGTTGCGTGCCGTACCCTGCATGTCCTTAAATGGCCTCGACAGGTCTTTGAGATCCGGATGAACCGGGCAGGCAAGGACTGCACAGGGGAGACTAATCGGTAAATGTCTAATGACGCAGCGTTCGTCGAGTTTCAGCATGTCCAAAAATCTTATGATGGCGAGATCCTTGTTGTAAAAGACCTCAACCTTTCCATGCCGAAAGGTGAGTTTCTTACAATGCTTGGGCCCTCGGGTTCTGGCAAGACAACTTGCCTGATGATGCTGGCAGGGTTTGAAACAGCCACTCATGGCGAGATTATGTTGGATGGGCGACCGATCAACAACATCCCACCGCACAAGCGCGGTATCGGCATGGTTTTCCAGAATTACGCTCTTTTTCCGCATATGACGGTGGCAGAAAATCTGTCGTTCCCTCTGGAAGTGCGGAAAATTGGCAAGGACGCAAGAGAAGAAAAAGTCCGCCGGGCGCTTGATATGGTCCAGATGGGGGCATTTGGCAGCCGTCGCCCGGCCCAATTGTCCGGGGGTCAACAGCAGCGGATCGCCCTTGCACGCGCTCTGGTGTTCGAGCCCGAGCTGGTTCTGATGGATGAACCGCTGGGCGCGCTCGACAAACAGCTGCGCGAGCATATGCAATTTGAAATCACGCGTCTGGCCCATGAACTGGGGATTACGACCGTCTACGTGACCCACGACCAGACCGAAGCGCTGACAATGTCAGATCGCGTTGCGGTGTTCGACGATGGGCGCATTCAACAGCTTGCGCCGCCGGATCTTCTGTATGAAGAGCCAGAGAACAGCTTTGTTGCCCAGTTCATTGGTGAAAACAACACGTTGGAAGGCGTTATTAAGTCAATTAACGGCGACGAATGTGTTGTAGCGCTGGATGACGGATCTGAAATTGACGCCAAGCCGGTCAATGTCCACGCGGCAGGTGATCGGACCAAAGTGTCAATCCGGCCTGAGCGGGTGGAATTCAACAAGGATCGCCTGCACGCCGATGCGCATACTCTGAAAGCAACGGTGAAAGAGTTCATCTACATGGGCGATGTCTTCCGCTTCCGTCTGTCGGTTGCCGGGAATGACGACTTCATCATCAAGACGCGAAACGCCCCGGACGCTATCAGACTGTCACCGGGCCAGGAAGTCGAGATCGGCTGGCTTGCGCGTGACTGTCGGGCGTTGGACGCCTGATCAGGGAACAACCCGTTCACGACACCAAAGTGCGCGGGGAAAGGCATGGGTGGGTTACCCCGTGGCCCAACCAAAAAGATCAAAATTAACGGGAATAACAGGGAGTTAACGATGAAAGTAACAAAAACCACTCTTATGGCAGGTGCTATCGTGGCAGTTGCCGGCGCTGCATCAGCCGAAGAAATGACAATTGTCTCTTGGGGCGGCGCATACTCCAAGTCGCAGCTGAAAGCATATCACGAGCCCTATTCCGAGAAGAGCGGCGTCACGATCCTGAACGACGACAGCTCGGCCGAGGCGGTTGCGAAACTGCGTGCTATGAACGAAGCGGGTAACGTTACCTGGGACGTGGTCGACGTTGTGGCGGCGGACGCAATTCGTCTGTGTGACGAAGGTTTGGCGCTGGAAATCGATCCGGACACCATGTTGGCACCGGCACCCGACGGAACCTCGGCTGCTGATGATTTCGGTGACTTGCTTGTCAGCGAGTGTTTCATTCCGCAAATCGTTTACTCGACTACATTCGGGTATCGTACGGATCTGGTGGGTGACACACCGCCGTCGGATGTTTGCGCAGTCTTCGATCTGGAAGCCTATCCAGGCAAGCGTTCACTTGAAAAGCGTGCCATCAACAACATGGAATGGGCTCTGATTTGTGACGGCGTGGCAAAAGACGACGTCTATGACGTGCTGGCGACTCCTGAAGGGCAGGATCAGGCCCTGGCCAAGCTAGGCACCATCAAAGACAACGTTGTCTGGTGGTCCGCAGGCGCGGACACGCCGCAGTTGCTGGCGGACGGCGAGATCATCATGGGTTCGACCTATAACGGTCGCCTGTTCAGCGTGATCGAAGAGCAGAAGCAACCCGTTGCAATGCTGTGGGATGCTCAGATCTTTGATCTGGACGGCTGGATTATTCCTGCTGGTCTGAGCGAAGAGCGTCAGAAGCGCGCGCTGGACTACATCATGTTCGCAACCGATACGCAGCGCCTGGCGGATCAGGCCAAGTACATCTCGTACGGTCCGGCCCGCGCATCTTCGGCGCCGCTGGTGGGTCAGCACGCGGACCTGGGCATCGACATGGCACCTCATATGCCGACCGATCCTGAGAACGCCAAGAACACGTTCCTGTACAACTACGAGTTCTGGGCTGACTATCGTGATGATATCGAAGCAAAGTTCCAGGCTTGGCTGGCGAAGTAATCGCTGATTGAACCAAAAAACCAGCCGGGGCCAAGTTAGGCCCCGGCGTCAAAAAATCAGGGAACGCAGATGAGCGACGCAACTCAATCAGGTCCGATGTTGGCGGCAGATGGTACGCCGCTGAAGAAATCACTGGCGCGTTCATTGCGTCGGCGTAAATTGCGGGCGTTGGCTCTGGTTGCGCCACTATTGCTATTTGTACTGCTATCATTCGTCATACCTATCATTTCCATGCTATTCCGATCGGTCGAAAACGGGATTGTCTCAGAGACACTTCCTTTGACAGTCGTTGAGTTACAGCAATGGGACGCAGAGAGCGGGGAATTGCCGGACGAAGCTTTGTATGAAGCATTTATTCGCGACATGGTCGTTGCCGTTGACGCCAAGCAACACACAAGACTGGGTACCCGCTTGAACTATGAGCAGACGGGTATGTCGTCGATGTTCCGAAAATCTGGACGCCAGATCAAGCGGTTGGATCCGGAAGCTGACGCTCCGTTCAAGGAAAAACTGATCGAAATTCACGATGGTTGGGGGGACGTGGACACCTGGCGCGTGATCAAGACGCACGCGGTGCCGATCACCAATGGATACTTTCTGAACGCTATTGATATGCAGCGCACACCCGAAGGGGCGCAAGCGCAACCCGAAGATAAGCGCATCCTCATCAAGCTGTTCGGCCGGACATTGTTCATGTCGCTGATCATTACCGGGTCCTGTATTCTGCTGGCCTATCCAGTTTCTTACCTGCTGGCCAATCTGCCGATGCGGGCTTCAAACATGCTGATGATTTTGGTGCTGCTGCCATTCTGGACCTCGCTGCTTGTGCGCACCTCCGCCTGGAAAGTGATGTTGCAGCAGCAGGGCGTGATCAACGAAACGCTGGTATGGCTGGGGTTTGTTGCCGATGATGCGAGGCTGGTGATCATCAACAATCAATTCGGCACGATCATTGCGATGACGCATATCCTGCTGCCGTTCATGATCCTGCCGATGTATTCGGTCATGCAGACGATTCCGCCGTACTACACCCGTGCGGCCAAATCCATGGGCGCCACCAACTGGACGACCTTCTGGCGGATTTACTTCCCGCAATCGATACCGGGTATCGGCGCGGGTTCGATCCTCGTGTTCATTCTTGCCATCGGGTACTACATCACGCCCGAGATCGTTGGCGGCACCAAAGGTGTCTTCATTTCGAACCGGATTGCGTACCACATCTCATCCTCTCTGAACTGGGGACTGGCTGCGGCGCTGGGGACGATCCTGTTGGCGGTCGTTCTTCTACTCTACTGGTGCTACGACAAGATCGTCGGCATTGATAACGTCAAGCTGGGATAAAGAATATGGCTGCACTTACACCAATATCCCGCAAACCGTTGTCGGTGGTTCTGCCGGCTGTCGCAATCGCCGGAGGATTTCTGGGCATGTTCGTCGGAGCCGGGCAGGACAACGTTCTGCTGGGCATCCTGATCGGTGCTGTTTTGATGGCAGGGCTGGCATGGCTGTATATCAATGTGCTGGATAACGAACGCGTTGCGCGCTGGATTACGATTCTGGGTCTTGCTGCAATTGGATTTTTCTTTGCAGGCATTACAGGCTTGATCGTCGGGCTGCTAGCGGGGTGGTTCTTCGCCTTCTTCATCTTCTGGCTCTACGAGGGGCGTTATCGGCAAAAGTTGCTGCCTTACATGACGGCTGGTCAGGTGTTGTGGCATTTTACTTTCCGGGTGATCTGCGGGGCAATCTTCGTGTTCCTGATCACGCCGATCCTTGTGGTTCTGCCGCTGTCTTTCAATGCGCAGGACTTTTTCACCTTTACGCCCGAAATGCTGCGTCTGGACCCAGAAGGGTATTCGCTGAAGCATTACCGCGACTTCTTCACAAACAATGAATGGCAGCGTAGCTTCAAGAACTCGCTGATCATCGCACCAATTGCGACCATCATTTCGGTATCGCTGGGCACTCTGGCGGCGATAGGTCTCAGCCAGTCGCATGTTCCGGGGCGTCGGGCCATTATGGGCATTCTGATCTCGCCAATGATCGTTCCGCTGATCATCTCGGCCACGGGTATGTTCTTTTTCTACAGCGACATCGGCCGCTTTTTGGAAGGTACGCTGGGCATGAACAAGAACTTCGTCGGCTATGTGAAAGTCGTGCTGGCCCACGCGGTTCTGGGGATTCCCTTCGTCATCATCACGGTGACCGCAACGCTAGTCGGGTTTGACCAATCCCTGACGCGGGCTGCTGCGAATATGGGTGCAGGTCCGGTGCGGACGTTCTTCAAGATCCAGATGCCGCTGATTTTGCCGGGTGTAATCTCGGGCGGATTGTTTGCCTTCATCACTTCGTTTGACGAAGTTGTGGTGGTTCTCTTTGTCGGATCAGCCAGCCAAAAGACATTGCCTTGGCAGATGTTCACCGGCCTTCGTGAACAGATCAGCCCGACCATTCTGGCCGTTGCGACCATCCTTGTCGTGATCTCGATCGCGCTGCTGACCACGGTCGAACTGCTGCGGCGGCGGTCTGAACGCCTGCGGGGTCTCACCCCGGCTTGACGCGACTCAAAAGCTGATTTAGCGATTTCACCATGTACCCCGGTCACGATGGCGTCGTGACGCAACGCGGGATGCATGGCTCTCGGATCCCGAGGCCGCTCGTCCTGAACGCCGGGACTTGTGGCCGGGCGATGCCAGTCCGGCGTTGAGGAGAGTCAAAGATGAAAGATATGAACAACCGCCCCGAGTTTTTCACCTGCCACAACGGTGACAAAGCGCCGTTGCCATTCAGCCGGGCTGAATACGACCGTCGCCTTGCCAGCCTGCGCGCGACCATGGCGGCAAGGGACATTCCCGCAGTTCTGCTGACGTCGATGCAGAACATCGCTTACTACTCGGGCTTCCTGTACTGCTCGTTTGGCCGCCCCTATGGCTGTGTTGTAACGCAGGATGCTTGTACTACGGTTTCGGCCAATATCGACGCCGGGCAACCCTGGCGCCGGTCGGTCGAAGAGAACGTGATCTACACCGATTGGAAGCGGAACAATTACTGGCGCGCTGTAGCCAGCCTGATCGGCTCTGCCCGCCGGGTCGGTATCGAGGGTGACCACATGACCCTGACAATGCGCGACACTGCGCTGGATATGCTGGGGGCACCGGAACTGGTCGATATCGCGCCTGATACGATGGCTGCACGGATGGTGAAATCAGCCGAAGAGATCGAACTGATCAAAGGTGGCGCGCGTACTGCGGATGTTGGTGGCGCAGCCATCCACGCCGCGATCCGTGAAGGCGCGACCGAGATCGAGATCGCCATGGCCGGGCGTGACGCGATGGAGGCCGAGATTGCCCGCGCCTATTCGGATGCCGAATACCGCGACACATGGGTTTGGTTTCAGTCAGGCCTGAACACGGATGGCGCACATAACCCGGTCACCAAGCGCGCGTTGGAAAAGGGAGATATCCTATCCCTGAACACTTTCCCGATGGTTTCAGGTTATTACACAGCGCTGGAGCGCACTCTGTTCCTAGGCGAACCCGACGCCGATAGCCTGCGCATCTGGAAAGCCAACGTTGCCGCGCATGAGCTGGGCCTGAGCTTGATCAAGCCGGGTGCGACCTGCTCTGGAATCTGTGAAGAGATTAACCGCTTCTTCGCTGACGAAGGCCTGCTGCAGTACCGTTCATTCGGATACGGCCACTCTTTCGGGATCCTCAGCCACTATTACGGGCGCGAGGCGGGGCTGGAGCTGCGCGAGGATATCGATACGGTTTTGGAACCGGGCATGGTCGTTTCAATTGAACCGATGCTGTGGATTCCAGAAGGTCAGAAGGGTGCAGGTGGATACCGTGAACACGACATTCTGGTGGTCGAGGAAACCGGTGCCGAAAACATTACCGGCTTCCCCTATGGCCCTGAACACAACACGATCAGTGCATGATCTATGCGGCAGGAAGGGCGATCAGCCCTTCTTGCCACGTTCGTGAAAGATGAACCCGATGAAGTTCAACAGAACCTGCGCTGCCAGAATCTGCGTGCTCTCGGTTGGGTCGTAATTCGGAGCCACTTCGACAAAGTCGATCCCGACTACGTCTCCGCGTTTCGGAAGCCCCTGAATTATCTCCAAGACATCATAGTACTGGAACCCGCCGTGGCTGGGCGTGCCAGTGCCAGAGGCGATGGACGGGCAGAATGCGTCGATATCAATCGTGACATAATACCGGGCGCCTTCTGGGATGCGCGCCAACACGCCATCTGTACCGAGCTTGCGCACTTGCCGAACAGACAAAATGTCCGACCCACGGGCGCGGGCGTCCTCATATCCTTCTTTGGCGGTTGACGACACGTTCCGGATGCCCAGTTGCGTCATGCCCGAAACATACGGTTTTTCAATTGCACGCCGCATGGGGTTGCCGTGTCCGGCGGTCACGCCATGCCGTTCGTCCACGAAATCCAGATGCGCATCAATTTGCACGACGTGGATAGGCCCGTTTTTCTCGCAATCGTTTTCGAAGGCGTTGATGCAGGGAATATTGACCGAGTGATCGCCGCCGATGGTGACGGGCAGGGCGCCTGCGTTCAGCATCTTTTCAACACCGAACTGGATGTTGGCGTGGCTTTCCTCGGTTTTGGTGTGGATGATATCCGCGTCGCCGATATCGACCATCCGGACCGAGCCATCCAAGTAAGTGGCATCATCCTCGTGGTCATATGCGCCGGCATGGCCGAAGCTGAACAGAGTTGACGCTTCGCGCACCGCACGCGGTCCAAACCGAGCGCCGGATCGCCACTGAGTTCCGAAATCAAAAGGCGCACCCATGACGGCGACGTCAGCATCGATTTGATCCCAATCCTCGACGTACGGAGCTTTGCCAAAGGTCGATATGCCCACAAACGGCAGGTTCAGGCGACCGCCGGAATATCCATGAGACGTCATTGCAAGAATCCTGTTTATTGTTTTCCCAGCGCAGCTTAATCGGGACTTCTAAATCAGGATAGGCGAAACCGGATACATATTGCTCAAGCGCGGACTTGATTGTCCGCCTTGCCAGTGTGTATCTGGCGTAACTGCTTGAAAGGAAACACCGTGGGACGTCACGAACTGCCACCAGAGACGGGTGCCTTTTTTATCAATCTGGATCGGGTCCCAGTGCGCCGTGACTTTATGGAAGCGCAGTTCAATCATGCAGGCTTGGTGGGTGCCACCCGGTTTGGCGCGACGGATGCCCAGATACCCGGAGTGGTGGACGCCAGTGGCTATGTTGCTGGAACGGGCACTCGCTGGGGTTTGACGCAAAGCGAAATCGCCTGTTTCGAAAGCCATCGCGCGGTATGGCAGGCGGTCGTGGATCAAAACCTGAGTGCGGTGGCCATTTTCGAAGATGACGTCGAAATGTCCATGCAGGCAGGATCTGTGATTTCAGCACTGATGGCGGACCCAGATGCCTTTGACATGGTGAAGCTGGACTATTCCCCCAAATCTCTTCGATTTGGGCCAGAGATGCATATCGCAGGCCTCACCGTCCGGCCCATGTTGGAGATGGCCCCGAGTGCGGCCGCCTATGTGCTTTCTCAGCGGGCCTGCCAGAAACTGCTGAATTGGTCCGAAAAGTATTCGGATCACTTGGACGATTTCGTCTCCATCCCACGGTCGGATTGGCGGATGTATCAGTGCTTTCCGGCTGTTGGGGTGCAGATGATCTGGTCGAAACAGCAAGATCACACGGTCGAAGAGGTGAAGGTCAGCGAACGATCCCAAGACCAGAAAACCAACAGCGGGCTGGATAAGGGGCCGCTTTGGTTCCGCCTTCGGCGGGAATTGGTCGCGGCGCGGCGCAAGCTGTATTGGCGCGTGGGGGGCCAGACGCGATTGCTGGAACAGGGGGGATACGTCGGGTTCATCCCCTGCGCCGACGATCTGAGCGTGTGAATTCATGTCTCAACACGCCACCTAAATGGTCGCCCCGCAGTGCATCCGCGTCATAAGCGTTAACAAAACTGTCAATATGATATAACCTCGTGACGTTAGTGGTGAATAACGTTTGGGTTATGTGTCGTGGGGCAGACAATTTACGAAAGATACGGTGGCTTCAAAACGATCTCGCGGATCGTGATGACCTTTTACGAAATGGCGTTGGAGTCCGATCAGATCGGCGGTCATTTCGAAGACATTGATATGCCCCGGTTGATTGATCATCAGACCAAGTTTGTTTCGTCCCTGGTTGGTGGACCTGCATCCTTTAGCGATGACAGGATCGAGGCGGTTCATCGTCACCTGAACATCTCTCACGCAGATTTTGACGAGATGGCCGCGCTTTTCAGCGAGGCCCTGTCGATGCATGGAATGGAAGACGCGCATATAAAAATTGCCCTTGATGCCATCGAGTCAAAACGAGCCATCATCGTGGCACGCGACGCCGCATGAGTATTCTGGCCATAAACGAACAGTTGCTCCGCGCGATCGGTGTCGGCGTCGCTGTTGTGCGGGCTTCGGATTTGGGTTTCGTGTTTCACAACGGTCCATTTACCGAGTGGTTTGGGGCACCGGCCGAAGGTCAGACCCTGTTGGATTATTTTCCCGACCTTGATCCAAAAGAGCTTGAAGACGTCAAGCAATCCGGCTTGCGCTATTCGGTCGAGCTGCAGGTCAAGCCCAAGCGCCGGACACTGATATTCGCAGTCGCAGTTTCATTGGCCAACGGCCTTTCCGAACAGGTGCTGGTGGTCGAATTTCAGAACATCACCCGCATTCGCGAGCTTGAGAGCATGATCGACAGTTATTCGACCATGGTCGAACGGAATACGCGCGAATTGGAACGCGAGAAAGAGCGGGTCGAACGGTTGCTGTTGAACCTCATGCCCCGCGCTGTGTACGAAGAGTTCAAGACCTTTGGTGTCGTTACGCCGCAGCTCTACGATCAGGTCTCGGTCGTGATGCTGGATTTTGTGGGCTTTACGGATTTTGCGGCAAAGACCGACCCGACTGTAACACTCAGCGAGTTGAACGATGTCTTTACGGCCTTCGACCGGATCGTCGAACAATATGGCTGCGAACGGATCAAAACTATCGGGGACGCTTATCTGGCGGTTTCCGGTATGCCGGACGCAACGCCGGATCATGCGACGGCCGTGGCCCATTGTGCGGTCCGGTTCTTGCGATATCTCGAACGGCGCAACGAAAGCCATCCGCATAAATGGCAGGCTCGGATCGGTCTGGGAATGGGGCCGGCTGTCGGCTCGGTCGTGGGTATTCAGAAATACGTCTACGACGTGTTTGGTCCGGCCGTGAACATTGCTTCACGCCTGCAAGTCTTTGCAAACCCAATGAATATTGTCGCCCCGGAAGAGATGAAATACGCATTGATTGACGAGTTCCAGGTCTCGGATATTGGGCCGGTGGATATCAAGGGCATGGGGCAGATGGATCTGATTAACGTCACCTCGGGCCTTAGTGTTCCGGCACCAAGGCCCAGGTTCTAGCTCGAACCTCAATCGTCCTGCGGAACCAGACCTAAACCCCGCAAATATATTCCAATGCCACTTTCCAACAGATCCTCTGGCGGGAATGGAGAGCTGGCACCTGTGTTTCGGGCATAAAGCTCAACAACGCCATGGCTCATGGCCCAGATATGAGCACTGAACATCGACGCGGGCGGGCGTTTTTCGGGGGGGATATGCTGAGAAAGGTCTGCAGCCGCTTTCTCCAGGACGCTTTTGGCCCGGTTCGCGGCCAGCGCCAATTCAGGCGTTCGGTTAACGGAAATCCCGCTTTCGAACATGGCGATGTAGTGACCAGGGTGCTTGCGGGCAAAAGCCAGATAAGCCCGACCGGTTGCCTCAAACGCAGCAAGGGCCGAGGGTTGGCCCGTGTCGTAGGCGTACTGCATCAAGTCGGCAAACATCTCGAAACCCTGCCGGGCGGCCTCGGCAATCAGGTCCTCGCGTCCCTGAAAGTGCCTGTATACAGCTGCAGGCGTTACACCCGCGGTCTTTGCGGCCTCGGAAAGGGTAAAGCCTGTCGGACCTTTTTCTTCGATCAGCGAAAGAGCGGCCTCGATCAGGGCTTGCTTGAGATTGCCGTGGTGATACCCGCGTTTCGCCATGCCTGTGTCACGAGCCTTTTTGTTTAAGTTCCGGGGAACCAAGACATAATCCACGCCTGCCGGTTCGTCCAACCCTTGGCAGCAATGGAGCGCGAAAATGTCATCACGCGTCCAACACCTCGGGTCCGCCGCAAATCAGTGGATCGATCTTGCCAATAGCCTTCTTGTCTTTTTCATCATATTCCAGCGCGTGCAAAACAGTTCGTATTGCCGCGATGCGGGCGCGTTTTTTGTCGTCTGAGCGAATGATGGTCCAAGGGCAAAGGTCTGAGTGACTGCGGGTCAGAGTTTCCGAAATCGATTGCGTGTACTCGTCCCACTTACCAAGCCCCGCAATGTCGATTGGGCTAAGTTTCCATTGCTTTAGCGGATCTGTCTCACGTGCCAGAAAGCGGTTCAGTTGCTCCGCGCGCCCGACGTTAAGCCAGAATTTGAACAGTTTGATCCCGTCATTCACCAGTCCGGTTTCAAGCGGCAGAACTTGCCTGAAAAAACGTTCGCGTTCTTCGGGTTCGCAAAAACCAAAGACGTTTTCGACCACACCGCGATTGTACCAGCTGCGGTCAAAGAACACGATTTCGCCTGCCGCAGGCAGATGTTGAACGTAACGTTGGAAGTACCATTGGCTGCGTTCGGTATCAGAGGGTTTGCTCAGCGCCACGTTGCGGGCGCCGCGTGGATTTAGGTTCTCGCGAAAACGTTTGATCGTACCACCTTTTCCGGCGGCATCGCGGCCTTCGAAAATGATCGCAACGCGGTTGCCTGTTTCCCTGACCCAGGATTGCATTTTGACCAGCTCGATCTGCAGCAGATCCATTTCCTTTTCGTAATCCTTACGCTTCATTCTTTCTTCGTAAGGATATGTCGGGTTCAGGATGTCGTCTTTCTTTGCGTTTTCAATGGCTGATCGCACCTCTTTCGGCGCGTCCTTGCGGAAATACTTTTCAATGGAACCTTTTTCCGAACGGGCCATTAGCTACCTCGCCATAAAATCCATATCCTACTATGGATTAGCTGGCGGTTTAACGCAAACCCGCTCGGTCGGCCGCGCGGTCGATTGCTGAGGCAACCTCGGGGGCGGCCACAACCTGCGGCATGTGACCAATACCCGGAAGCTCGATCAGTTCCGCGTCGGGGATTTGGTCGACCAGTTGTTCTGCATGCCAGGCAAACTTGACAGTGGTGTCAGCCGTTCCGTGAACAACTTCGGTCGGTACGGAAATTTCCCCATAGCGGGGTTGCAGGGCGCGAACTTCGTCCAGCAGGTTGGCCCGTTGCTTGGCATTCGCATTCATCGAGGCGCGTCGCATCGTCAGGCCGGGGCCGAAATGCTGAGCATACCCTGCGGGTGCCTTCTGCGGGGCAAAGACTTTGTCCAGCGCTTGTTCCACGTACCATTCAGGGACAAACGCGGTGATCAGGGGCAGGGCCAGCGTGTTGCCCGCCTCAGTCGACGCCAGCTTGTTGAAACCGTCCAGTGGCGTCTCCCACGGGATTGCAGCCGGTGCGATCAAAACAAGGGCAGAAATGTTGTCGGGCCGGGTGACCGCCCAAGCCAGCGATACGGATCCGCCATAGCTTTGCCCTGCAACAATGGGTTTTTCCGCGCCCAACTTGGCAGCGGCCTTTTGCAAGATTAACGCTTGCTCCTCAATGGTTTCGCCGTTCGAATTGAAGCTGCCGCTATAGCCCAGACCGGGTCGGTCGAACACGATCACACGGAAGTTCTCGGCCAGGATCGGTGCAAGAGCAAAAGTCATGTCACGGGTATTACCGCTGGACCCGTGAATCAGAACCACATCGGGGCCGTCGCCCATGACCACCGCATGTACGGCGATACCGTCGACCATCACCATTTCACCCTCGGGAGGGAAACGAGCCTCAGCCGCAGCTTCGTTCTGTGCTGCGCGCCAGACGGTCAGCAGGATCAGACCCGATAGAACGAGGCCAAGGAATATCAGAACTTTAATGACCAACGTCTTCCATGTTGAACGGGGTGGACTGGTAAATCTCATTGATCCAGTTGCCGTACAGCAGATGCGCATGGCTGCGCCATCGGTTTTGCGGCGGTTGTGATGGATCGTCGTCTGGATAGTAGTTCATCGGCACGTTGATGGGGGTCCCGTTCGAGACATCGCGATCATATTCCTGCTTCAACGTATCACTGTCATATTCGAAATGGTTGAAGATATAGATCGCACGATGCGAAGGGTCCTCGACCAGACAAGGGCCGACCTCATCGCTTCCCAGCAATGTCGTCAGGCCAGGCGCTCTGTTGATCTCAGATTGGTTCATTGTGGTCCAGCGGCTGACAGGGATCACGCAATCATCTGAAAAACCGCGTAAAAACGGGGAAGAAGGGGCCAGATTCTGGTGCCGATAACAACCAAACGCCTTGGCATCGAGCGCCTGTTTGTCGATGCCGTGGAAATGATTGATCATCGCCATTCCACCCCAGCAAACGCCAAAGGTGGAATGGACGTTTGTCTGAGTCCACTCAAAAACCTTGGTCATCTCGTCCCAATAGGTGACGTCATCGAACTCCAGATGCTCGATCGGCGCGCCCGTGATGATCAGGCCGTCGAATTTCTGATCCTTTACCTCTTGGAACGGTTGATAGAACTCGGCCATGTGATCGGCGGCGGTGTTCCTGGTGCGATGTTCTGTCATGCGGATCAGCGACAGGTCTATCTGCAGTGGAGTCGCTCCGATCAGGCGCGCGAACTGGTTTTCGGTCTGAATCTTTTTGGGCATCAGATTCAGCAATCCGATCCGCAAGGGGCGGATGTCCTGACGCATTGCCTGATCCGCAGCCATGACCATGACGCCCTCTTTGGTGAGAACGTCGTAAGCGGGCAGGTCGGATGGGATCTTGATCGGCATTAGGTGCAAGCCTTTGGAGTTACTGTGTAGAGGCGGTAATTAAGCCCAGTTTGTCCGGGTCTCAAGGGTGCGTTCGATCAACTCATCGAAATCACCCGCATCGCGGACCTTGTGCATGTCATCAGCGGTGACTGTGACACCCCAATTGTCCGCCATTGCCTGATAGCGCGGTTGGCGGTGGGCCAATGCGCGCGCATAAGTCCAGCGGATAAACGCGTCCGGGTCGACATTCTCGGGCGCGTAACCATGTTCGGTGAGGTATTCGTCCCAGACCCGGGTCAGAAACTCTGCCTGATAGGACATCGGCTTAGGGGCCTTATCGAAACGGCGGATCAGTTCAGCGGTGTGGTCCTCATCGCCCTTGATCCAGATCATCAGGGTTTGGCGGGACAGCTCGGACAAGACATGATCGGCCGGGTCCTCAGGATCGACCCATTCGCAAATTGACCCGCCGGTATCGCAGATGAAGTTCGGATATTGATACAAACGCTTGGCGCGGTCGATGAAATACTCGGTGTCCAGCAGGGCGTGGATCTCAGCCAGGCGGAACTGTTCTTGCCGACGACGATATTCAGTCAGCTCAAGCCCGCCATGCGCCGGGTTGCCCGGTTTGCCCAGATAGGTCGCAACCGGTGTCAGGTTTTCGAACGAGATATTCGAGCCGATATAGATCGAATCCGACAGTAACAGGTCGCGCAGGAATGGAACTTTCATCGCCTGGGCTTTGGCGTTGTCGATGATGTATTCGCCCATGTACCGGGTGCCGATGCGGTAGTCGATCGAGTAGTGGAACCAGTCCCCGGAATCGCGCAGCACGTTCGACACATAGGTCTTGCCCAGCCCAGACATGCCGAAGAACAGCACTTTTTTCCGGGCCGCTTCGCGCCAGTCCTTTGCCGAGCTGTAGATCATTGTCCGCTGTCCCTTTTTCTGACCTAGCTAAAACGGGCAGGGGGCGGCGTCAATCACGTGAGCGGGACCAGTTCAGAATCAACAACCCGATCGCCAGCACGGCAAAGCCCAAAAAGGCCTGCGGCGGTAAGGTTTCGTCGCGCACCATTGTGCCTAAAACGATGGCGACTGGCGGTATGACAAGCGTTACTAACATCAGGTTTCCGGCCCCGGCCATGGCAAGAACGCGGTAGTACAGTAAATACGCTCCTGCGGTTGCGATCAGTGCGTAATAGGCAATGGCCGCCCACGTTATCGCCGGCAGGTTCAAAACGGGAAGCCCGTCGACCACGAGGGAAACAGGCAAAATCAGAATGGTTGAGCCGGTCAGCATGCCAGCTGCGGCAACTATGGGAGACAAGCCAGACAACTTGATTCTGGCCCAGGCGCTGGCCAACGCGTAAGAAACTGTTCCGGCGATGATTGCCAGTTGGGCAACGCTTTGAAGGTTGAAAGTTGCGAAATTCTTAAGACCAATTGCAATTGCAACACCCAGGAATCCCAGACCGACGCCCACACCACGAGCAAGGGTCAACCTCTCGTCCTTGAAAAACATAGCGGCGATCAGGACGCCGAAGACGGCGGTTGCTGCATTGAGGATCGAGGTCAGGCCAGTTTCGATGTAAAGCTGCCCCCAAGCCATAAGCGAGAATGGGATCGCATTGTTCAACAACCCCATCATCAGGAATGCGGCCCAGATGCGCGGGTTGGTGGGAAAACTCAGCTTTTTGAACCAGACAACGATCCACAACGCCAGCATCGCCCAGAAAACACGGTGCAGAACCGAGGTCATGACCGGGATCGTGTCCAATGCGACGCGGATCGAGATAAAGGATGCGCCCCAGATTACGCCCAGAAGTAAAAGTTCGGCCCAAGCCCTTGGAGACAGGTGTTTTTGAGGTTCCATAGCCCGTTCTCGCATTCCCCAAGACGATGTTCGACCCGAAACTTGCGCAAAGAAAAACCCCGCCAAGAGTGGCGGGGTTTTTGTAGTTGGTTTGCTTGGCGGGATCAGTTCAGCGTGTACGTGAGCTGCAGACCGACGCTCCATGCTGAGTTGCCCGAGAATTCGCCACCGGTGGTGGTGGTCGCATCGCCGATATCGGTATAGCGGATGCCGCCAGAAATCTGAGCCTGCTCGAAGGAATATGTACCACCTACGCCAAGGCTCCAGAAACCGTCGGTTGGGCCGAGGTTCGAAACAGTGGAACCTGAGGACGTTTCATAGCCCGCGGAGATCGCTCCAGAGAACTCTTCGGTGAACTTGTAGCCAAGACCCAGTGTGTAGGTGAAGGTGTCGTCCGCATAGTCAACCAAGTTCTGTTGCGCAGCGGCTGTATAAACCGGCGGCGCCAGAACTGTCTGTGGCCAGTCAACCCAGCGGATCGATCCGAACAGCAGCGTTTTCGGTGCGACACCGGTCTGGAAGTCCAAATTCACCGATTGAGGTGTCACAACTTCAGTTTCGGTTTCCGACGTCACGAGCGGTGCCGGAACGGGCGGAGGTCTCCGGTTGATGGACTCCGTCGAGTCGAAATCGTGCGTGATTTTAGAGTTGTAGGTCAGTGCAACACGTGCCGCGATATCGGGACGTTCCCATGCGACGCCTACGACGTAACCGAAATCAACCTCAGAGCCGGATTCAAATTCGTAACCGGCAACAACCGGGACAGCAACGGTTGCCTTGGCCCGTTGTGCGCGAATACCGCCGATTGCGCTGAAGCCGCCATCGAATTTGTAACGAACCAGGGCAGTAATCGCATCAACATCCGCTTTAGCGCGCAAAACGTCGGTGCGACCACCAAAAGCGGCCAAGGGGTTCTGCGACAAAGGATAGTTCGACGGGTACTCGACATCGGCACCGTACGGTTCATCATAGATGAGAGCAAAGTCCAACTGATCGGTAAATGAATGCTTGTATGCCAGGTGTGGTGTCCAGAAGCTTTTGGCGATGTTTCCGGACTCAACGCCGTTCTGCTCACCGCTAACGTCGGGGTTTGCGTACCCCAAGCGGAACTGGACGACAGAACCTTCCTCAAACAGAATGTTGACGCCCTGGCCGCTGCGATCTAGTCCGCCAGCATATGCTCCGGTCGCGCCAACGCATACCGCGCACGCCTGTAGAAGCGCTTTTTTCATTTCTTCCTCCCTCTAGGTCTCCTGAAGGTCAGTGCCAATTAATTTTGTGGTGCGGACCGACCTGCATTGTGGTGCTCGATACTTTCTAAAGGTTTACTTTATCGTCAACACGTGACCGTGCGTTACTTGTGTTGAGTGTCGTGCGGGAGTGTTGCCAAACTGTTACGATTCTCTGCGTGGACGTTCAAAAAGATACCCGAAAAGATCACAGCGGCCCCCAGCAAGGTCCAGTGATCCAGCGGTTCGTGATACAGAACCATGCCGACGACGGCGATTGTGGGTAGGCGGGCAAAGTCAAACGGCACCACCACGGTTGCCGGGGCGATGGCAAGCGCGTTTGTGATGCAGTAATGCGCCAGCAGCCCGGCCAGTCCCACCAGCAACAAAAACGGAGCTGTGCTTGCCGAGGGCAGGGTGATTTGTCCGTCGATACCCGATGCGATCAGCCCCAGCACGGCTTGCATTACTGTCAGCCAGAACATGATGCATCCGATGCTGGCAAAACGAGTGAGGGACTTTGTTGATATCGTTGTTAAGGCAAAGAAAATAGCGGACATAGCAGCGGTCATCACACCTGCACTGAGAGGCACGGAGCCCGGCCGGGCGACCAGTAGAATTCCGGCAAATCCGATCAGCGCCGATAGCATGCGCACGGTCGTCAGGCGCTCTTTCAATAGAAGTGGAGACAGCAGTATGACCCATATGGGCTGAGTAAACTCCAGCGCAAACACCTGTGCCAACGGAATGACGCTAACCGCATAGAACCAGAGGTTTTGCCCGGTGAAATGCAATACGTTCCGGATTCCGTGCAAGCCGATCCGTTCAGTCGAAACCTGGTGCCACTTTCGCGTCAGAGTCAGGATCAGGGCGACCACGCAGATGCCGACGAGGCTGCGGTAGAACATGATCTCGAACGTGTCGTGGGTCACGCTTAGTTCGCGGCCCGCAATTGCCATGGACGAGAAAGAGGCAATCGCCCCGGTCATCCAGAGCGCTGCCTTGCCGATCTGTGGTCTGGCGGTTTCCATCCGGGCGCCTGTAGATTTTGGTTATACCAATTTGATTGCTATCGATTTTTTCACGGCGTGAAAAACAAAAAAGCCGGGACAGAGCCCGGCTTTCGCATTATTCCCACTCGATGGTTCCGGGTGGTTTTGATGTGATGTCATAGGTGCATCTGTTGATGCCTTTGACCTCGTTGATGATCCGTGTGGCCGTTTCGCTCAAAAACTCATGGCTGAAAGGGTAATAGTCTGCGGTCATGCCATCCACGGATGTCACCGCGCGCAGGGCACAAGCGTAGTCGTAGGTGCGACCGTCGCCCATGACGCCAACAGTACGCACGGGCAGGATGGCCACAAAGGCTTGCCAGATGTCATCGTACAAACCGTGCTTGCGAATCTGGTCGATATAGACCGCATCCGCTTCGCGCAGGATATCCAGCTTTTCACGGGTGATCTCACCGGGGCAGCGAATCGCCAGACCGGGACCGGGGAAGGGGTGGCGGCCAATAAAGCTCTGGGGCAGGCCCAACTCGCGACCCAGCGCGCGGACCTCGTCCTTGAACAGCTCGCGCAGCGGCTCGACCAGTTTCAGGCCCATCTTTTCGGGCAGGCCACCAACGTTGTGGTGCGATTTGATCGTGACCGAGGGGCCGCCCGAGAATGACACCGATTCAATCACGTCGGGATACAGCGTGCCTTGCGCCAGGAATTCGGCGCCGTCGATCGTGTCAGCGTGTTTCTGGAACACGTCGATGAACAGCTTGCCAATAATCTTGCGTTTGGTTTCGGGGTCGCTTTGACCTTCGAGTTCACCAAGGAACAGATCGCTTTCGTTCGCGTGGATCAGCTGGATGTTGTAATTATCGCGGAACATGCCGACGACTTCTTCGGCCTCGTTTTTGCGAAGCAAGCCATGGTCCACGAATACACAGGTCAGCTGATCGCCGATTGCCTCGTGGATCAGGATCGCCGCGACCGAGCTGTCGACACCACCGGACAGACCGCAAATGACCTTTTTGTCGCCGACCTGCTCGCGGATCTTTTCGATCATTTGTTCGCGATAGGCACCCATGGTCCAATCGCCCTTGAACCCGGCAAGTTTGACGAAATTTTCATACAGCTTTGCACCCTTTGGGGTGTGGTGCACCTCGGGGTGGAACTGAACCGCGTAAAAGTGACGGTCGCTGTCCGCGGTAATCGCGAAAGGTGCGTTTGGCGAGGTGCCGTAAACGGTGAAGCCGGGCGCGATTTCGCTGACGTGGTCGCCGTGGCTCATCCAGACCTGCTCGTCACCGTTTAAAAACCAGCCTTCCAAAATATCCAGCTTTGCCTGCGGGGTAACAAAAGCACGCCCGAACTCGGCCGTGCCATGTCCGCTTTCAACCTTACCGCCCAGCTGGTGCATCATCACCTGTTGGCCGTAGCAGATACCAAGGATCGGAACGCCGTAATCAAAGATCTCCTGCGGTACACGGGGCGAACCCTCACGTGTCACGCTGTCAGGACCGCCCGAGAATATCACGGCCTTGGGGGCCATTTCCCGCACAAAGTCCATCGTGACTTTTTGATAGGGGTGGATTTCGCAATAGACATTCAGCTCGCGCAGGCGGCGCGCAATAAGCTGCGTAACCTGGCTGCCGAAGTCGATGATCAGAAGGCGGTCATGGGTGTCTTTGGTCATGGTTGGCTATTAGGTCGCAAGACTTGCATGTGCAAGCGCTATGACGTCATTTGTGCAATTGAGCCTCAGGATAATACAGAAAGAGCGCGAGATGCCCGAGATCGTACTACGCCGCGCAAGTGCTGCTGATACCGAAGCGGTCGCAACCTGCATTGCGGCGGCCTATGCGGAGGCATTGCGCGATATTCCTGATCTGCCCGATGTCACGGACGGCGTTGGCGACGACATCGTCGCGCATCAGGCCTGGGTTGCCACGCAGGATAAAGACATCGTCGGGTTTATTGTTTTTGACCAGGTCGATTCTGCGGTGATGATCTTTAACCTTGCCGTATCGCCAAAGGCACAAGGGGCAGGGTTGGCGAGGCGGTTAATCGGAATAGCTGAACAAGAAGCCAAGGGAACGGGCACCGCTAAGCTCAGGTTGCGAACGCATAAATTGATGCAAACGACAGTCTCCATGTACCTCTATTTGGGGTGGCACAAGAAAGAAGTGAGCGGAAACACAATCTTGATGGAGAAGGAACTTCCCTGATCAGAGCAAGTGCCTGACGGTTTTGGTTTATGCAGATGTCGCTTTTCCCCCTATAGCGCCGTAAATTAGATGCATTGCCCCAAATGCTTGCTGTAACAAACTGATCAAACCAACCAATAGACGGGATCTTCTCATGGCAGAGGCAAACACCCGGCGTCGGGCAAGAGGTGGCGGTGGCGCCGCCCGCCGGGCCGAACGTACCGCGGTTCGCATCGAAACGGCGAAATACATCGAACGGAATATTCCGAACTTCGAGGTTCTCAACGAAGAAGCGTTGGAAATCATCGAAACCAACGCGGAAACCATTCTGGCCGAAGTCGGCGTGAACTTTGTCGACAACCCAGCGGCGTTGCAGCGCTGGAAAGATGTCGGTGCCGATGTCGATGGTGAACGCGTCCGCATTCCGCGCGGTCTGGCACGTCAGCTGATCAAAACCGCGCCCAGCGAATTCACGCAGCATGCCCGTAACCCCGAGAAATCGGTTGTCATCGGTGGCCGCAATCTGGTTCTGGCCCCGGTGTACGGCCCACCCTTTGTGCGGGACGCCCAAGGTGGCCGTCGCTATGCGAACATGGAAGATTTCAACAAGTTCGTGAAACTGGCGTATATGTCCAAGTGGTTGCACCATTCGGGCGGGACCGTGTGCGAGCCGACAGATATTCCGGTGAACAAGCGTCACCTTGACATGCTGATGGCGCACATGACCTTGTCGGACAAGCCGTTCATGGGCTCGGTCACCGATCCCAGCCGTGCGCAGGATTCGGTTGAGATGTGTGAGATTCTGTTCGGCAAAGAGTTCGTTCAGGAAAACACAGTGATGACCTCGCTGACCAACATCAACTCGCCGATGACCTTCGACGACGTGATGATGGGCGCGCTGGAAGTTTATGCGAAGAACAATCAGGCCTGTATCATCTCGCCCTTTATCGTGGGTGGTGCGATGGCGCCTGTTTCGATTGCAGGGACACTGACGCAGGTTCTAGCCGAAGTTCTGGCTGGTGTAGCGTATAGTCAGATCATCCGTCCGGGCGCGCCTGCGATTTTCGGTGCCTTCGTGTCATCGATCGATATGAACTCTGGCGCGCCGACATTTGGTACGCCCGAGGCATCGATGGTTACCTACGGTGCGGGCCAGCTGGCGCGACGTCTGAACCTGCCGTTCCGCTCGGCCGGGTCTTTCTGCGGCTCAAAATTGCCTGATGCACAGGCGGCTTATGAGACCGCAAACTCGCTGAACATGGGGCTGATGGCCGGCGTGAACTTCATGCTGCATTCCTGCGGCTGGCTTGAAGGCGGTCTTGTTGCAGACTTCGAAAAGTTCGTCATGGATGCCGACCAGTTGGGCGTTCTGCACGGTCTGGCCAAGGGCGTGGCCTATGATGAAAACGCGCAGGCGATGGATGCGATCCGCGAAGTTGGCCCGGGCGGTCACTATCTGGGCTGTGCCCATACGCAGGCGAATTTTAAAGAAGCGTTCTGGAAGTCCGAGGTCCTGGATTACAAACCCTTTGAGACCTGGGAAGACGAAGGCGGGCGCGACACACGCCAATTGGCCACGTCGCGGGTCGAGCATCTGCTGGCCAATTACCAGCAACCGCAACTCGACCCCGCCGTCAACGAAGCATTGAACGCATACGTGGCGGAAAAGAAAGCATCCATGCCGGATGCCTTCACCTGATCATTGATATTGCGAGGCGCGACTGGCTTTGAACAGTTGCGCCTCGCCCAACAGCGCGATCAGCAGGTCCAGATGGCGGACCAGCGAATAGGCGGCGTCTTCGGCCAGCCTTTGGGCGTTAACCTCTCGTTCCAATTCCAACAGACGAACCAGCGCAGACCCTGTGCCGGGCAGTGATCCGTAACCCATAACACGCTGAAGATGCCGGTCCCGATCATACTCCTGCGCCCCAATTTTTGCGGCCCGAGCCAACAGGCGTGGGCGGCGGAGCGTTGTAATCATGGTCATCAGGTCCTGCATTTCGGTGATCCCTTGGTTGAACAGAAGATAGCCATTTGTCACGCAGCCTAAGCGAGTGTTGCCCTGTGCGGATTCTCTCCGAACTCTGATTTCATGAGTGTTTATGATTTTGAATCAAATCTGGTTGTTGTCTCTCCCGGTTGACGAACGAGTAACGAAAGCGGCTCTAGTTAGGATTGGTTAACACATTCACCGGGGGCGATTGAGAACCGATTGTTTTGTCGACGAGGGCAAGTGACTATGCAAGAAAACATGGCTTTCACCATTCCGGCGTGGGTGCCTGAAGGGGCGCAGAGATACCTGGCGCATACCGAAACCGGTCAATCGATCCGCGACATCGCGCGATCCGCGGGGTGCCATGCGTCAACCATACACAGACAGATCCGACGTATTGAAATGCGCCGGGACGATCCGTTGGTGGATGCTGCGCTGCAAGCGTTGGCAGAGGTCCATTTCACGGATCAACAAGGGCGCGCTGGGTCTTTGAACGAGCCTTTGGGGATTCAGGCCAACGATGCAGCAAGCAAGGACGATGAGTTTAACCGTGAAGCTCTTCGAATACCGCGCTGCCATTGCGAAACCGGCGCGGTCCTGGCCGTGGCGGTAGAGATGAACAAGGCCGTGGTCGTTCGTGACACCGGCGACAGCGGGACCGCAAGAACTGCGGTCGTCAATTGCACGATTGCGCAAGCGCTGGCTTTGAATGATTGGATATCCTGCGATAATCCTGGACGTATTTCCCGGTATCGCATCTCTTCCTCTGGGCGGTCGGCCTTAAGCCAACTGATCGCCGAGGCCGAGAACAAAGCGCGCGCCAGAAACGAGTTCGGCATGGCCGAGGCGCAATCGCCGTTTCAGACGCATCGCAAACAAAGACAGGACGGGTCGTCGCACGGCGCCAGACGTATTCGGTACAGTGCTGCCGAAAGTCCGCTGATCGCGTTGGCGCGCTGGCGGGACAAGGACGGAAAGACCTTTCTCGACGAAACTCTGGTCGGCGCTGGCGAACGGCTACGCGAAGACTTTGAACTGTCGCAGATCGGTCCGCAGGTTGCCCAAAACTGGGATCACTTTCTAACGGCCGGGGGGCGGGGAAGTTTCGCAAATGGAACGTATACAGGCCAGGGATCTTCAGACGCGCGCGCTCGGGTTGAACGTGCCCTGTCGGATCTGGGACCGGGGTTAAGCGACGTGGCACTGCGGTGCTGCTGTTACCTTGAGGGGCTCGAATTAGCCGAAAAACGCATGGGGTGGTCGGCGGGTTCCGAGAAGATGGTGTTGCGCATCGCCTTGCAACGCCTCAAGCGCCATTACGAAGATCAAGCAGAGAAAACTCGCCTGATTGGGTGGAAATTCCATAATTCTCAGTTGAGGTTTCAGGTGGTAGTGATAGAAATTGCCTATGAATTTTACCCTCAGACAGCTTCAGTATTTCAATGCGGTGGCAGATCAGCGCAATTTTGGTCGTGCGGCTCAGGTCTGCCATGTCTCACAACCCGCGCTGTCGGTTCAAATCAAAGCGTTGGAAGAGACTTTGGGCGGGCCGTTGTTCGAACGTCAGGCGCGCGACATACTGCTGACGCCGTTGGGGCGCGACGTGCTGGACTACGCCCGTCAAGTCCTAGGGGCAGCGGACCGTCTGGACCAGTTCGCAAAGGATCATTCCGTTGGGCATCGGTCGTTGGCAATTGGGATCATTCCGACGATCGCGCCTTATCTTTTGCCTGGTGTGCTTGCCGGGCTGCGCACAGCCGACGTCTCCTTGCGGGTGCAGATCCGCGAAGCCCGGACCGAGCGCTTGCTTGCCATGCTGCGGGCCGGGGAAATCGATGCCGGTTTGATGGCCTTGCCAGCCGGTGGCAGCGAATTGTTCGAATTGCCGCTTTTCGAGGATCGTTTTCTGCTTGCCGGAAGCGCGGGGCGGCTTGGGACAGTACACTCAGACCCGGATGCCTTGCGCCCAGTGGATCTGCAGACCGCGCAGTTGATGTTGCTGGATGACGGGCATTGCCTGACGGATCAAGCGCTTGAGGTCTGTGGTCAGGACAGAAGCAGCGGTTTGATCAATATGGGGGCGTCCTCATTGGCGACTCTGTCGCGACTGGTTGCCGAAGGGTTTGGTCTGACACTCATGCCTGAACTCGCGGCCCGCTCGGAGACCGAAGCTGTTTCGGGGCTCAAGCTCATGCGGTTCGGGGCACCGCAGCCAGCGCGGACGGTGGGGTTGGTCCGGCGCCTTTCGACGGGACATGAAGACTGGTTCGACAGTCTTGCGGAAGTCATCCGGCGTGTTGGCGATGATATCGTAACCGCGACCCGTCATTAAAAAAGGCCCGCCAAAGGCGAGCCTTTGATACGTCAGCCTGACAATTCTTATGCCAGTGCCGGTTCTTTGGCTTCTTCCAGGTGCTTCATCAGGGTTTCCGGGGACGAAACGCCATAGGGGTCTTCGGGGCAGTTATCCATCAGGCCGGGCTCTTCGAACCAAGCTTCGACTACACCATCGGTTACGATGGCAGCGTAGCGCCATGAACGCATGCCAAAGCCCAGGTTTTCCTTGTCGACCAGCATGCCCATTTTGCGGGTAAATTCGCCCGAACCGTCAGGGATGACTTTGACGTTTTTCAGGCCCTGATCCTGTGCCCATTTGTTCATGACAAAGCTGTCATTCACGGACATGCAGTAGATTTCATCGATGCCCTTGGCAGTGAAATCGGCATACCCGTTTTCGAAACCGGGCAGTTGAAAGGTAGAGCATGTGGGTGTGAAAGCACCGGGCAGGGAAAACAGGATGACGCGCTTGCCTGCGAAGTAATCCGCGGTTGTTTTGTCTTCCCAACGGAACGGGTTGGATCCTTCGATTGCTTCGTCGCGGACACGGGTGTGGAAGGTAACGGAAGGCAGTTTTGCGCCGGTTTTCATCTACGGGCTCCTGTGATTCACATTAGAATTAATGGTGACTTAAAACAGTTCTAAACCGCCTTCAACGCTAGAAATGCTGCATTTGCGATATAACTTTAAGTAACAGTAAACATAAGATAAATCCTGCTACTATGTTTGAAGCGCGGCGCGGCTTCTTCGGTTGCAAACCTACTATGCATGGCGGGTATGCCCGGGTGGCATAGTCTGCGCGGGCGTATTATGTTAGGGCAAAGCAAATTGACCCAAAGTCAGGAAAGCCAGCCGTGCGTGATCTGAAGATCCCAGAACAACGTCATCCCGAAAAAGCGCATCGTCCAGACAATGCGCAGCCCAAAAAGCCCAAGTGGATACGCGTCAAGGCACCCGGCGGTAAGGGCTATGCTGAGACGCACAAGATCATGCGCGAGAATAATCTGGTCA
This sequence comes from Ruegeria sp. AU67, assembly GCF_900312795.1. Taxonomy (NCBI): domain Bacteria; kingdom Pseudomonadati; phylum Pseudomonadota; class Alphaproteobacteria; order Rhodobacterales; family Roseobacteraceae; genus Ruegeria; species Ruegeria sp. AU67. The sequence continues at coordinate 216,933 of NZ_OMPH01000018.1, read as the reverse complement.
CTGTCTGTGAAGAGGCCGGATGCCCGAATGTCGGCGAATGCTGGAGCCAGGGCCACGCCACCATGATGATCATGGGCGAGATCTGCACGCGCGGCTGTACCTTCTGTAACATTGCAACGGGACGTCCGGACACGTTGGATGCGTTTGAACCAGGGCGCGTGGCGCATGCGGTTGAAAAGCTGGGTTTGAACCACGTCGTGATCACATCCGTTGACCGCGACGATCTGAAAGACGGCGGTGCCGATCATTTCGCACAGACGATACGTGCGGTGCGGCACCGGTCGCCGAAGACGACCATTGAAATCCTGACACCTGATTTCCTGAAATGTGACTCTTCCGTTCTTGAAACTGTCGTCGAGGCCAAGCCGGACGTGTTCAACCACAATCTGGAAACCGTACCCGGCCTGTATCTCGAAGTGCGTCCCGGTGCGCGTTATTTCCACTCGCTGCGGCTGTTGCAGCGCGTCAAAGAACTGGACCCGTCTATTTTCACCAAATCGGGAATCATGGTCGGCTTGGGTGAGAATGAGCAAGAAGTTCGGCAGGTCATGGATGACATGCGCGCCGCCGATATCGACTTTCTAACCATCGGTCAGTATCTGCAGCCCACGCCCAAACACCATGGTGTGGATCGGTTCGTGACGCCGGAAGAATTCGCATCCTATGAAAAGGCAGCTTATGGCAAAGGGTTCCTGATGGTGTCCGCGACACCACTGACCCGGTCGTCCTATCACGCGGGGGATGACTTTGCCCGGTTGCGTGAGGCTCGCCAGAAAAAGCTGGAACAGGGGTGACACCCGAAGCGCACGCGCGGCTGACACGCCTGCGCCACGACCTGCATCAATATCCCGAACTTTCCGGGGACGAGCGTGAGACCGCTGCCCGCATGACAGAGCTTTTGCGGGGATTCGGTGCGGACCGTGTGCTTACCGGACTGGGGGGGCATGGCGTTGCCGCGGTTTTTGACAGTGGGCAGGCCGGGCCAACCATTGGTATCCGGTGCGAATTGGACGGGCTGCCGATTCAAGAACTTGGCGCGCACCCCTATGTGTCGAAGGTTCCGGGCAAAGGGCATCTGTGTGGCCATGATGGGCACATGGCGATGGTGCTTGGCGTTGCCGAAGACTTGGCGCGCCACCGCCCCCAAAAGGGCCGGGTGGTATTGATCTTTCAACCGGCTGAGGAAACCGGGCAGGGCGCTATCGCCTTTCGCGCGGACCCCCAATTCGCGCAAATCGCGCTGGACTATGTGTTCTCTTTGCACAACCTGCCGGGGTTGGAACTTGGTGCAGTTGAGTTGTGTCAGGGTTCGGCCAATTGCGCCTCGCGCGGGATGAAAATTATCCTGACCGGCAAGACATCCCATGCGGCTGCGCCTCAGGATGGGATTTCCCCGGCTGAGGCGATGTCCAAACTGGTTTCGAAGCTGGCGGGTTTAGGCGCAGGCGGCGCGTTAGATGCCGATTTTGCGCTGACAACTGTGACGCATGCCCGTTTGGGAGAGCCGACTTTCGGCGTCGCTCCGGGGCAGGCCGAGATCTGGGTAACTTTGCGCACTGTTTCAGACGCTCGGATGCAAACGCTGATGACCGAGGCCGAGGCGCTGGCGCGCCGCGCCGTATCCGCCGACAGTCTGGGGGTTGAGATCACCTATGACGATGTCTTCGAGGCCTGTGTCAATCACAGCGACGCGGTGAACATCATCGCAATGGCCTGCGCCGAGCGTGGAGCACCGTTCCATTCAACAAAGACACCGCAAAAGTTCTCAGAAGATTTCGGGCAATTCGGCAAAGGCGCGAAGGCGGCGATGTTCTGGCTGGGCGCAGGGCAGGGTCACCCGCAATTGCATAACCCCGACTATGATTTCCCGGACGCGTTGATACCTGTTGGAACCGGGGTTTTCCTGTCGGCTATCCGACAGGTTTTAGGCGACGCCCAAGCCTGATCAGAGGTTGCCCGGTTCAGTCTTCGACAAAACGAACTTTGCCAATGAATGGCAAGTTGCGATTGCGCTGCGCGTAGTCGATCCCGTAACCCACAACAAATTCGTCCGGAATTTCAAAGCCGATCCAATCGGAACGGAAATCGACCTCGCGCCGGCTGGGTTTGTCCAGCAAGGCAATGGACTTAAGTCGGCTTGGCTTGCGGCTGCGCAACAGTTTTGTGACGTGGTTCAGCGTGTGGCCGGTGTCGACGATATCCTCAACAGCCAAAACATCGCGCCCTTCAATCGCGCCACGTAAGTCTTTGAGAATGCGTACTTCCCGGCTGCTTTCCATCGCGTCTCCATACGAGGATACTTCGAGGAAATCGACTTCGATCGGCAGGTCCAGCTCGCGTACCAGATCCGCGATGAAGACGAAACTGCCGCGCAGTAGGCCGACCACGATCAGCTTGTCGGTATCTCCGAATTCTGCCGTGATTTCGCGGCATAATTCCTCGACTCGGGCTGCAATCGCCTTGGCCGAGATCATCGTATCTATCACATATGCGCGGTCGCTCATCGCTGCCCCCTTGATCTTTGGCGCGCAACATACGACATGACGCGCCATTGTCACCTGAAAAACCGGACGCCATGCCTACTCATTCGGAAACACGTCACCTTCCTTACACTGCGCAGCAGATGTACGAGCTGGTCGCGGACGTGGCAAAGTATCCCGAGTTTCTGCCTTGGTGCGCAGCCGCCCGCATTCGTCGGACCTATGCGGCGGGTGAGGCGCAGGTCATGGAAGCGGATCTGGTGATCTCGTTCAAAGTGTTCCGCGAACGGTTTGGTAGCCGGGTGACATTGTTTGCCGATCAGAAAAGAATCGACACTGAATATCTGGACGGCCCATTCAAATACATGAAATCCGACTGGCAGTTCGCCGACGCTGATGATGGCGGATGCAACATCACGTTCCACGTGGATTTCGAATTCAAGAACGCGATCCTTCAGGGGATCATCGGCGTGGTCTTCAACGAGGCTATGCATCGGATCGTTCAGGCCTTTGAGACCCGCGCGAAGGACTTGTACAGCTAGGTCTTTACCCCGGGTTGGCGGTCGCTAGACTGCGCCCATGACCGATTTCACCACATCACTGGCAGCCTTCGCGGCGGGGCCTATCACGACGACTTTGCAGACGCGGGTCGTTACGTCTCTTTCTGTTTTGGACTGGATTGCTGTCGGGCGTGCCGGAGTTGATGAGCCTGTTTCCCGGACAGTGCGCGACCTCGTGCTTGGCGAAGGAGGTGCGGAACAAGCACGCCTTTATGGTGGAGGTGGGGCACCCCTGCGCGGTGCTGCATTGGTAAACGGCACCGTGTCGCATGCCCTGGATTATGACGACACGCATTTCGCCCATATCGGGCATCCATCGGTTGCCGTCCTTCCGGCGGCGCTGGCCCTAAGCGAATGGGACGATCGTATTCTGGTCGATCTCCTTGAAGCCGCGCTGGTTGGGATGGAGACGTCCATTCGGATCGGCCTCTGGCTGGGGCGCGATCACTATCAGGCGGGCTTTCACCAAACGGCAACGTCCGGTGCGTTTGGTGCGGCTGTCGCTGCAGGGCGCATACTGGGGTTCGACGTCGAACAGATGCGAAAAGTTCTGGGCCTGACGGCGACTAGGGCTGCCGGTCTAAAGGCGCAATTCGGAACGATGGGAAAACCTTATAACGCGGGTCTTGCGGCCTCTGCCGGGGTTGAGGCAGCTTTGTTGGTGGCATCGGGATTCGATCCCAATTCAGACGCGCTGGAAGGGTCCTATGGATTTGGCGCGACGCATAAAGGTCAGTCTGACATTGCAGCCTCATTGGATGGGCTGGGCGAGGAATGGCTTTTTGAAAGCGTCAGTCACAAGTTTCATGCCTGTTGCCACGGATTGCACGCCGCGCTTGAGGCCGCGCGCGACCTGGATATCGCCGAACCGGAAGTCGCCGAGATCAAGATCAAGACGCATCCAAGGTGGATGAGCGTCTGCAATCAGACATCCCCGACAACTGGCCTTAGTGCCAAGTTCTCATATCGGACGGTGATTGCGATGCAGGCGCTTGGCTATGATACGGCCCTGCCAGGCAGCTATTCGGACAAGATATGCGCCGACCCGCGGCTAGTATCCTTGCGGGACCGAGTCTCTGTCGAAGCGGATAACAGTTTGTCAGAAACGCAGGCGCAACTGACCTTGTTGCGCCGGGATGGGGCAAGGCGCGAGGCCACGCATGACCTGTTGGCCCCGATGACGCTGTCGGACCGTGAGGACCGGGTGCGCGGCAAAGCCAACAAGCTGATCGGAACAGATGACGCGGACGCGATCTGGTCGATGCTGCGCACCGGAGGCCGCGCCCGCGATTTATCTGCGTTGCTGGAGGGTTAAGTCACGCGCCAGTGTAGCGGGAAACCCGGTTCAAACACTGTGACCGGACCTTCGTCGCAGTCGATCTTGTCCGGGTATTCCAACGGTTCGCCCTTGGTCAAGGTGATGGTTTCCTCATTCACCGGAAGGCGATAGAAGGCCGGGCCGTTCAGAGACACAAAGCCTTCCAGCTTGTCCAAAGCGCCCTCGCGGTCAAACATCTCGGCCACAAGTGACATTGTATTGGTCGCCGTGAAACATCCCGCACACCCGCAGGCCATTTCCTTGTTGGCGTCGGTATGGGGAGCGCTGTCAGTACCCAGGAAATACCTCGCATCGCCCGATGTCGCAGCCGCCAGCAGAGCCAGTCGATGTTCTTCGCGCTTGGCGACAGGCAGGCAATAGTAATGCGGCTTGATTCCACCAACGAGGATATGGTTGCGGTTGATAATCAGGTGGTGTGCCGTGATCGTTGCACCCAGATCCTTGTCATTGGATTTGACATAATCGACACCGTTCGCGGTCGTGATGTGCTCCATCACCACACGCAGTCCGGGAGTGGCCTTGCGGATCGGATCCAGAACACGGTCGATGAACACAGCTTCGCGGTCAAAGATGTCGATCTCGGCGTCGGTAACCTCACCATGCACGCACATGGGCAGGCCAATCTCGGCCATCTTTTCCAGCACCGGACGCACTTTGTCGAAATCCTGCACGCCGGAGGCAGAGTTGGTCGTCGCGCCCGCCGGGTACAGTTTGACGGCTTTGACCAGACCGCTGGCGTGGGCTGCTGCCATATCATCGGGGTCCGTATCTTCAGTCAGGTACAGGGTCATCAACGGCTCGAACGTCATGCCTTCGGGCAGCGCGGCCAATATGCGGTCGCGATAGGCGGCGGCCTGATCGCCGCGCACGACGGGCGGCACAAGGTTCGGCATGATGATCGCGCGGGCAAAATGACGCGCGGTTTCGGGCAGGACGGCCTGCAACATCGCGCCATCGCGCAGGTGCAGATGCCAGTCGTCGGGGCGGCGGATCGTGAGGGTATCGGTCATGGCCTTCCGCTAGCACAGCGGACCCGGCGGTGAAAGACCTTCAATTCGGTCCCAGACCTTGTCAATCAGTCCGAACGTCGTAAGTCCCGGAAAGAACACGGCCTTGACGCGCGCGGGTGGTCATGACCTGTTGTGCCAAGGGAGAGATCGAAACATGACACAGCCAGAATCCATCGACGCCGTCCAATCCATGTTGGGTTCACAGGGCTATGTCTGCGGGCGCGCGCTGGCGACGGTGGTGTTTCTGTCCCTGAAACTGGGCCGACCACTGTTTTTGGAAGGTGAGGCCGGGGTGGGCAAGACCGAGATCGCCAAGGCCCTTGCCGCCGGTCTGAACCGGCGCTTGATTAGGTTGCAATGCTACGAAGGACTGGATGCCTCTTCCGCTGTTTATGAATGGAACTTTCCGGCGCAGATGGTGGCGATCCGCACGGCCGAAGCCTCGGGCGGGGCGGATCGGGGCAGATTGCAGACCGAACTATTCTCGGACGAGTACCTGATCGAACGCCCGCTGCTGCAGGCAATGCGCCCGGATGAGCATGGTGCGCCGGTCCTGTTGATCGATGAGCTTGATCGCACAGACGAACCGTTCGAGGCGTTCCTGCTCGAAGCGCTCAGCGATTTTCAGGTCACGATTCCTGAACTGGGCACGGTCAAAGCACCGGAGCCGCCCATCGTTATCGTCACCTCGAACCGCACACGTGAGGTGCATGATGCACTAAAACGACGCTGCCTCTATCATTGGGTCGACTACCCCGATTTCGACCGAGAGATCGAAATCCTGCACGCGCGCGCGCCGGAAGCTGCCGAAGCGCTTAGTCGTGAAGTCGTGGCCTTTGTTCAGCATCTACGCACCGAAGACCTGTTTAAGAAACCGGGTGTGGCTGAGACGATAGATTGGGCCAAATGCCTGCTTGCGCTGGACGTCATTAACCTTAGCCCCGAAATCATCGGAGATACTCTGGGTGCGATCTTGAAATACCAGGACGACATCCAGAAATTGCAGGGGTCGGAGGCGAAACGAATACTGGATCAAGCCAAAGCGTCGCTGGAACCAGCCTGATGGCTGAACAGCTTCCGATCGACATTCCGGACAACCCCAAGCTGGCGCAAAACATCACCCATTTCGCACGCGCATTGCGTAAGGCCGGGCTACCGATTGGGACGGGTCGAGTGGTGGATGCCATTCGCGCGGTGCAGGCGGCGGGGTTCACGGAAAAACAGGATTTCTATTGGACATTGCACGCCTGTTTCGTGAACCGCCCGGAACACCGCACTGTATTTGCGCAGGTCTTTCGCCTCTATTGGCGTGACCCCCGATATCTTGAGCACATGATGTCCATGATGCTGCCGGCTATTCGCGGCGTACAGGAAGAACGCAAGGCTGACGCAGCCGAAAAGCGCGCGGCCGAGGCGTTGTTGGACGGGGTTGAACGTGATCTGCCCGAGGTGGCTGAGCAGGAAGAAGAAACCGAGTTAGAAATCGACGCCTCGCAAACGGCGTCCTCCGAGGAACGTCTGCGCAGTCTGGACTTTGAGCAGATGAGCACCGCCGAGATCGCGCAAGCTAAGCGCATGCTGTCGCGGCTTGCTCTGCCGGTGAAGCCCATTGATTCCAGACGTGGTCAGGCTAGCCATCTGGGGCATCGCATCGACCGGGCGCGGACATTGCGCGCGGCGATGCGTCAGGGTGGAGAGTTGCGCGATATTGCTAAGCTCAAGCCGAAACCTCGATGGCCCAATCTTGTCGTGCTTTGCGATATCTCGGGGTCGATGAGCCAGTACAGCCGGATCGTCCTGCATTTCCTGCATGCGGTGTCGAACGCCAAAGGGGCAGGCTGGGCCAAGGTTCACGCATTTACCTTTGGGACGCGTCTGACGAATATCACCCGTCATCTTCAGCAGCGCGACGTAGATGCCGCGCTGGCCTCTGCCGGGGCCGAGGCGCAGGATTGGGAAGGGGGGACGCGGATTGGCGAATGCCTTCATGCGTTCAACCGCGACTGGTCGCGGCGGGTCATGGGGCAGGGTGCTGTGGTCCTATTGATCTCGGACGGGCTGGATCGCGGAGACCCCGAGGCGTTGGGTAAAGAGACGGAGCGATTGCACCTGTCTGCGCGTCGTCTGATTTGGTTGAATCCATTGCTACGGTGGGATGGGTTCGCGCCCAAAGCGCAGGGCGTCGCGGCCATGCTGCCCCATGTTGACAGTTTCCGCGCCGGCCATTCGATTGCTTCGCTGGAAGATCTAGCTGCCGTCATCTCGAAACCCGATGACGTGGGTGAGAAAGCGCGGTTGTTGTCCGCGCTTTCCGACTGAGTATCAGCTCAGCTGTTCTTCGTTGCACTTGCGGGCCATTTCCATGGCTTTGTAAGTACCGGTCAGATCAACGGTGAAGGCAAATTCCTTTTCCGGGAATACAACCATGACCTTTTGCTTGGCGAGATCATCGGCGAATTGGGGATCGTCGGACAGAACGTAACCACCGGAATAACCCTTGGTGATGTTTCCCTTCATGCCGGTCGCTTCGCCCACATAGATATTGTCGCCCAACAGGACCGCCACGGCTTCTTTCTCGCCACGCTTGATATCAGTCTTGGCTTTGGTGAAGACACCAACATAGCCCACGCCACGATCTTCGGTCAGGCCCATCTGAACGACGTTTTCAGCGTCATCAACAGCTTCGATCAGGCAGGATTTCTTGTCCTCGTCAATAAATACTTTCCAACCTTCAACCTCGCCATAACGCAGGAACGTGTCTGCGGATGCAACGCTTGCGGTGAACAGGCCAAGTGCCATTCCGAGTGTAAAAATGCGTTTCAACTCTCTGTCTCCATTGTCAAAAATTAATATGCGCATATTGGAATGCAGCAGCTACGCATGTAGGCTAGAATCTGGGCCGGGTGCAATCAATGATTTGTGGGCTGCTTGGCAATCTGGGCTTGTATACGCCGATGCAATTCTGAGTTTAACAGACAGGCCGAACATCCGGTATTCGCCTTAAGGCTTACTTTTCATTGCGCCAAACCTGCCTATGTTGGTTCAGAACACGCCGGGAGGGTGCAATGGACAGATTCGACAACAGCCCAGAGACGGCCCTGAAATGGCATGACGAAGGTCATCCAACAGCGTTGGCCACGGTGGTTGAAACCTGGGGTAGCGCGCCGCGCCGTGTCGGGGCTCAGTTGGTGATTGCAGCAGATGGTTACATCGAAGGCTCGGTGTCCGGTGGCTGTGTCGAAGGCGCGGTCATAGTCGAAGCGCTTGAAGCGATGGACGAGGGTGATGCGCGGCTGTTGGAATTTGGCGTTAGCGACGAAGATGCTTTTGCCGTGGGTCTGGCCTGTGGCGGAACGATCCGTGTTTTAGTGGAACCTGTTGGTTCGGTCCTGCCAGAATCCATGTTGCGAGATCTGGTCAAAGCCCGCGCACAACGGGAACCGGTGGCCTATGAAGTTAATACCGAGACCGGTCATCGGGCTTTACGCCGCAAAGCCTATTCAAACCGAATGCGCATGGACCGATCAGGTTTTGAAGAGGACGGACAGACATTTGTTGCGGTCCACAACCCTCCGCTGCGATTGATAATTGTGGGAGCAGTGCATATTGCGCAGGCGCTGGTTCCGATGGCCCGGATCGCAGGATATGATCCGGCCATCATCGACCCGCGCGATGCCTTTGCCTCTGGTGCCCGATTCCCGGGCGAAACGATCCTGACTGATTGGCCGGACGAGGCGGTCGCCAAGCTGGGCATGGACACGCGAACTGCTGTTGTCTTGCTTACACATGACCCCAAATTGGACGACCCGGCTTTGGAATCTGCCTTGAAGGCGGGCGTGTTTTATATTGGCGCTCTGGGGTCCACGCGTACCCATGCCAAGCGGGTTGCTCGCATGAAAGAGGCGGGTTTTACGGACGATCAGATTGCTCAGATCCACGGACCTATTGGATTGGACATCGGCGCGGCGGATCCGTCCGAGATCGCGGTGGCCATCCTTGCCCAGATGACGGCCGTGCTGCGGGGCAAGGCGTGAAATTCGGTCCCGTTCCTGTCGCCAAGGCCACCGGCGCGATCCTCGCACACTCCGTCCAGGTTCAGGATGCCAAGTTGCGCAAAGGATTGCTGCTGACTGCAGATCATGCGGCTCATCTGGGTGCAGCTGGGTATGATGAGGTCACGGTTGCGCAACTTGAGCCCGGCGATTGCCACGAAGACGAGGCCGCCGAAATGTTGGCCGCTGCACTTGCGCCTGATCCAAACGCTGCCGGATTACGGGTAACGCAGCCGTTTACCGGGCGCGTGAACCTGCTGGCCGACGGGCCGGGTGTTGTCGAATTGGACGTTGCGGCCCTGCAGGAGTTCAACTGCGTCAACCCGATGATCACAGTAGCGACGGTGCCGCAATATCAACAGATGGGCCCGGGCGGGATGGTCGCCACGATCAAGGTGATATCCTACGCCGTTCCAAAGGATGACGTCGTGCAGGCCGCTAGTCTGGCCAGGGCTTCGATTCGTCTGATGGCACCGGTACATAAAACGGCAGGGCTGATCGTCACGGATATTCCGGGCGGTCCCGCCAACGAAAAGGGGATCGCCGCTATTCGCGGCCGGGTAGAAACCCTTGGCATGGACCTCAGCGATGTACGAATCGTTCCACACAAAGCCGAACCGCTGTCGCAGGCTATTTCAGAGGCTGCCGGTGACATTGTGATGATCCTGACCGGCTCTGCGACATCTGATGTTTTTGATGTTGCACCTCAGGCCGTGCGGGCGGCTGGCGGTCAGGTGGATAGGTTCGGCATGCCAGTCGATCCCGGTAATCTGCTGTTTCTTGGATCACTCGGCCCAAGGCCAGTAATCGGATTGCCCGGATGCGCCCGTTCGCCTGCATTGAACGGCGCGGATTGGATCCTGTCGCGGGTTGCTTGCGGCATCGAAACAACCGGCGCGGACATTGCTGGGATGGGGGTTGGCGGGCTGTTGAAAGAAATCCCGACGCGGCCGCAACCACGCGCGTCGCGCAAAAGGTGATGTGGCAGATTTTAGCTTTTCTTCTTAGGCGGCTGAGATAGAAAAGACGACCCCTACGAACGTCGGATATTGGCGCTAAATATTTTTGTTCTCAAACAAATTTTCCCGTGTTTAACTCGGCGACAGCGATAAAAGCCAATAGGGGAGGATCTTATGACCAAGGTCTCAATGACCGTGAACGGTAAGACCGTGAGCGGTGAGGTGGAAGGGCGGACGTTGTTGTCCGGTTTTCTACGCGAGAATCTCAATCTCACTGGCACTCATGTGGGTTGCGATACAGCGCAATGCGGCGCGTGTGTTGTTCATGTGAACGGCGAGGCCGTGAAGTCCTGCAATATGCTGGCGCTTGAAGCAGACGGGGCTGATGTGGGCACGATCGAAGGCCAGGCTAACCAAGATGGCTCGCTGAACGTGATTCAGCAGGCATTTCAGGACCATCACGGCCTGCAATGCGGTTTCTGCACACCGGGAATGGTCATGAGTGCTGCAGCACTGCTGAAAGAAAACCCGCGCCCGACCGAAGCCGAGGTGCGCAAGTATCTGGAAGGCAACCTGTGCCGTTGCACCGGCTACCACAACATTGTCAAGGCGATCATGGCCGCATCTGGTCAGGACGTCAGCAGCATCGCTGCCGAATGATGCCGCTGCGGGCGTCCGATGAAGCGCCCGTGGGAAGACATAGGATGCACAGCATCCGTTTATGGGAGGAGAACAAGCAATGCCCAAAGACAGTGGCATCGGAGCCAGTTCCAAGCGGCGCGAAGACGTACGCTTTCTGACCGGAGCGGGCAATTATACCGACGACATCAACGTACATGGCCAGGCCTATGTACATTTCCTACGGTCCGACATCGCGCATGGACGGATCAAAAGTATCGACACCTCTGCAGCTGAAGGCATGCCGGGCGTGGTGAAGGTTTTCACCGGCAAGGATTTCGAAGGCGTGGGCGGGATGCCCTGCGGTTGGGAAGTGACCGACAAGCACGGCGCGCCGATGCAGGAGCCGCCGCACCCCATTTTGGCACAAGGCAAGGTGCGCCATGTGGGCGACCCGATTGCGGCCGTTGTGGCAGACAGCCTCGAACAGGCCCGTGATGCGGCCGAGGCGATCGATCTGGATATCGAAGAACTGCCGGCTGTCATGAACATGAAAGCTGCTGCTCAGGATGGGTCGACGCTGGTTCACGACGATCTGAAGAACAACATCTGCTATGACTGGCAATTGGGTGAGACGGACGACGCCAAGGTCGATGAGGTCTTTGCCAATGCAGCCCACGTAACGACGCTGGATCTGGTCAACAACCGTCTCGTCGCCAACCCGATGGAGCCGCGCGTGGCGGTGGGTGAGTACAAGCGTGGTACGGACGAATACACGCTCTTCACCACGTCGCAAAACCCGCATGTGATCCGTCTGCTGATGTGTGCTTTTGTTCTGGGCCTGCCCGAACATAAAGTGCGCGTGGTGGCCCCGGATGTAGGTGGTGGTTTTGGAACCAAGATTTTCCACTATGCGGAAGAAGCGTTCTGCACCTTTGCCGCCAAGGCCTGCAATCGCCCGGTCAAGTGGACCTCAAGCAGGTCCGAGGCGTTCATGTCCGATGCCCATGGCCGCGACCATGTCAGCAAGATCGAACTGGCGCTGGATGCAGACAACAACTTCATCGGTCTGCGCACGAACACATACGCCAATCTGGGTGCGTATCTGTCGACCTTCTCCAGCTCGGTTCCGACCTGGCTGCACGGCACGCTGATGGCAGGCAACTACAAGACGCCGGTCATTCAGGTGAATGTGAAGGCGATGTTCACCAACACGGTGCCGGTGGACGCCTATCGAGGCGCTGGCCGTCCTGAGGCGACCTACCAGCTGGAGCGTGTCGTTGACAAAGCTGCACGCGAGTTGGGTGTTGATCCGATTGCCCTGCGCCGTCAGAACTTTATCACTCAGTTCCCCTATGACACTCCGGTCGCACTGACTTATGACACCGGGGATTACAACGGGACGATGGACAAGCTTGAGGTCGCTGCCGATCTGGCGGGTTTCGCCGCGCGTCGGGCCGAAAGCGAAGCCAACGGCAAGCTGCGTGGTCTGGGCATCAACTGCTATATCGAGGCCTGCGGTATCGCGCCTTCGAACATCGTCGGCATGTTGGGGGCCCGCGCGGGTCTTTATGATGCCGCAACTGTTCGGGTGAACGCCACCGGTTCGATAAGCGTCATGGTGGGCGCACACAGCCACGGGCAGGGGCATGAGACAGCCTTCCCGCAGGTTGTGGCCGACATGATCGGTATCGACGAATCGATGGTCGAGATCGTGCATGGCGACACCTCAAAGATCCCGTTTGGCATGGGCACCTATGGCTCGCGCTCGCTGGCGGTTTGTGGTTCGGCCATGGTCAAAGCGACCGAGAAGGTAATCGAGAAGGCCAAGAAGATCGCCGCCCACCTGCTGGAAGCGTCCGAGGCGGATATTGAACTGAAAGACGGTCAGTTTAGCGTCGCGGGTACCGACAAGTCGGTGGCTTGGGGTGATGTAACCCTGACGGCTTATGTACCACACAATTATCCGCTGGAAGTTGAACCCGGGTTGGAGGAGACCGCGTTTTACGACCCGGCCAACTTCACTTACCCGGCCGGTGCATATGCGTGCGAGGTCGAGGTTGACCCAGAGACCGGTCAGGTGACCGTCGAGGCTTTCAACGCCGCAGATGACTTTGGCAACATCGTCAATCCTATGATCGTCGACGGTCAGGTCCATGGCGGCATTGGTCAGGGTATAGGTCAGGCTTTGCTGGAGAATTGTGCCTATGATGAGAACGGTCAGTTGCTGAGCGCGTCCTTCATGGACTACGCGATGCCGCGAGCGGATGACGTTCCATTCTATGGTGTGGATCATTCCAGCCAGACGCCCTGTACGCATAACCCATTGGGTGTGAAGGGCTGCGGTGAAGCCGGTGCAATTGGCTCGCCGCCGGCGGTGGTCAATGCGGTGTTGGATGCGCTGAACTCGGGAGGCAAGGCGGTCGATCACATCGATATGCCGGTGAGCCCGTCCCGCGTGTGGGCGGCGATGAACAGCTGATTGGTCGGGTGGTCTGGGGGCTCTGCCCCCAGACCCTCGGGATATTTTTAGCCAGATGAAGGGCGGATCCGCGCCTTTCGGAAAGGAAAGCGAAATGTACAATTTCGAGTTTGAAAAGCCCTCGACCGTTGCTGACGCCGTTTCGGCGCTGGGAGGCGAGGATGCACAGGCGTTGGGGGGCGGCCAGACGCTGATCCCAACGCTGAAACAGCGATTGGCAGCACCGTCTACGCTGGTGTCGCTGGGTGGGATTCCCGACATGCAGGGGGTCTGCATCGAGGATGACGGGTCGGTGGCCATTGGTGGCGCAACAACCCACGCAACGGTGGCGGCAGAGGCCGCCGGCAGCTATCCGGCGCTGGCCGCACTGGCTGGGCAGATCGGCGATCCAGCGGTGCGCAATCGAGGAACAATCGGTGGCTCACTGGCCAACAATGATCCGGCCGCTTGCTATCCGGCGGGCGCTTTGGGATCAGGTGCGACGATCATCACCAATACGCGCCAAATCGCGGCGGATGATTTCTTCGAGGGTTTGTTCAGTACAGCCCTGGAGGAAGGTGAGATCATCACCACGGTCAATTTCCCGGTGCCACAAGCGGCCAGCTATCAGAAATTCCTGCAACCCGCATCGCGCTTTGCGCTGGTCGGAGTGTACCTGGCACGTTTCGCCGACGGTGTTCGCGTTGCGGTAACAGGGGCCAGTGAGGATGGTGTGTTCCGCTGGTCCGAGGCAGAAGAAGCCCTGAACAAGGAGTTTCGGCAGGATGCCTTGACCGGGCTGAGCATCAATCCCGCGAATATGATTGCCGATTTGCACGGCAGCAAGGCATACCGCGCACATCTGGTCAGTGTCATGACCAAGCGGGCCATTGAAGCCTGCATGTAAGCTTAAAACTGTCAAAAAAGCCCCGGTCCTTATGGCCGGGGCTTTTTTTATGTCCGTCTTATTTTGGGCGGCTGGGATGGTTGCCAGTATGCGCCTGTGTCTTCTCGGGACTTTTGGTAATTGTCCACGCGATCGCGCGCGACGTCTCCGCCCGATTGAAACAGGTGACCCAGTAGGCATTCCAGAACCACCATGGCCCCGGCATAGTTTGAGAAGTGGTGCAGAGATCGCGTGCTGATGGGGAAAACCACGTCAGGCTCGATCCCGGGTGCGATCACTTCGCTGTCGGCAATCAGGATGAGCGGCACATTCATGCGTCGCGCCAATCGCATTGATTGGATGGTGTCGGCGGAATAGGGATGGACGGTGATTGCAATCAGGCAATCGTTGGGGCTTGCGTCCAACAGATCATCCGCCGCGGACCCCATGTGGCGCGGAACAAGTTGCAGACCGGGGTGTGCCATGCGTCCGGCGTATGAAAAATAGTAAGACAAGGCATAGCTGGCGCGCGTGGCGGTGACAAAGCACCTGTCAGAAGATGTCATAATTTCAATGGCGCGCTTGACGCGTTCAGGGTTCATTAATCGCAGGGATCGCATGACGACGTTCTGTGCATTCTGGGCAAGTTTTGCCTGGGCAGCGCTGAAAGAATCACCGTCTTGCATGTCGGCAAGCCAACTTTGGCTCAGATGGTCCTCACCATCTGTGACCAACGCATCGCGGAACGGAGCGCGCAGGCCGTCGAAGCGGTCATATCCCATCCGATCCGCCAGCCGGACCAGAACGTTTGAGCTGACGCCGATCTTTGCTGCGGTTTCTCGAATTGAGTCCAGCCCGAAATCTCCGGGATGGTCGAGGATGTATTTTGCCGCCATCTGCAATCCGGGAGGCAACTGGTCAATCTGCTGTCGCAGAGCTTCGGTAAGCTGGCTCAAAGACTTGGTCATCCGCGAAAGAAAACAAATGTTATGAAAGATGTAAATTGAAAACGCGCCTAAGGTCCTTAACTAGGTTAAAAGTTGAAAAGGGTGCTCTTATGTCCAAAACACTGCCGCAATCGCATTCGCCCTATGTTCTGGTGGCGCCGAACGGTGCCCGGAGGGGGCATGCGGATCACGTTCAGCTTCCGGTGTCGGTGCAGGAGATCGAATCGACTGCACAAAGCTGTTTTCGGGCCGGTGCAGATGGGATTCACCTGCATGTGCGCGATGAACAGGGGCAGCATTCTCTGGATGCCGGGCGTTATCTTGAGACGATGTCCGAGCTGCGTCGTGCCGTGCCTGAAATGGACATTCAGATTACTACCGAGGCGGCGGGTATCTTTGATGTCCCGGCCCAATTGCACTGTTTGCAGCACGTAAAGCCAAAATGGGCTTCGATCTCGGTCCGGGAAATCGCGCGCGCGCCGGACCTCGCGGATAATGTTTACGGTCTGTGTGCCGAGCAGGGAACGCGCGTTCAGCATATTCTCTATGACGATGCAGATGCTGCGTTTCTGGCAGACTGGCAGGCCCGCGGGATCGTCCGCGACGGGCAAACTGATCGGCTGTTGGTTCTGGGGCGTTACACCTCGGGGCAGGAATCTGCACCGGAAGACCTTGATCACTTTCGGCAAACCCACTCCAGTTGGATGGTCTGTGCATTCGGAAAGCAGGAACATGCTTGTCTAAAAACGGCTGCGGACCGTGGCGGGGATGTGCGGGTTGGATTTGAAAACAGTTTGACCGACCAGGACGGAAGTATCTGGGCGAACAACGCAGCGTCGGTATCCGCGCTGGTCGCGGTTTTGAAAGGACCTCAGCAATGAGCCACGTTTTTCCTCGTCATACCAAATCGAACCTGCCGGTCGCCGTTGGTGGCGACGGGTGTTACCTGATCGACGATCAGGGGCAACGTTATCTGGATTGTGGTGACGCTGCGGTGTCGTGCCTCGGGCATTCGAACCCGGCGGTTATCGAGGCCGTGCAGCGGCAGGTCGAACAGATCGCTTTTGCACATACCGGTTTCATGACATCCGAACCTGCCGAGGCGTTGGCTGATCTGTTGGTGGAACACGCGCCTGGTGATCTGGAGCGTGTGTATTTCGTCTCAGGCGGATCCGAGGCGACCGAGGCGGCGATGAAACTCGCGCGGCAGTACTTTCTTGAAATTGGCCAGCCCGAGCGTCGCCGGGTGATCGCGCGGCGGCAGAGCTATCACGGGAACACTTTGGGCGCGTTGTCGGCTGGAGGTAACGAATGGCGACGCGCGCAATTTGCACCGATGTTGATCGAGATGACACATATCGCGCCCTGTTTCGAATACGCTGAAAAGCCGGATGCCGAGAGCAGTTTTGACTACGGCCAGCGCGTCGCGAATGAGTTGGAGGCCGAGATCCATCGCTTGGGTCCTGAAACGGTTATGGCTTTCATGGCGGAACCCGTTGTGGGCGCAACGCTGGGCGCGGTTCCTGCCGTTGAGGGGTATTTCCAGCGTATTCGCCAGATCTGTGACCAATATGGCGTTTTGTTGATTCTTGATGAAGTCATGTGTGGCATGGGGCGGACCGGGCATTTGTTTGCCTGCGATCATGATGGGATTTCGCCGGACATTCTGTGCATCGCCAAAGGGTTGGGTGCTGGATACCAACCGATTGGTGCGATGATGTGCACCGGGAAGATCTATGATGCAATCCGCGACGGGTCCGGGTTCTTTCAGCATGGTCACACCTATATTGGTCACCCGGTTGCGACAGCAGCGGCCCTGGCTGTTGTCACCGAACTGACCGCGCGCGCGTTGTCCGCGCGCGCCAGCGTGATGGGCGATAAGCTGCAAGAGGCGTTGCAGGCCGAATTCGGTCAGCATCCAAATGTCGGCGATATCCGCGGCAGGGGCCTTTTCCGCGGGCTGGAGTTGGTGGCTGACCGCGAAACAAAAACGCCGTTTGATCCGGCTCACGGCGTTGCGGGTAAAATCAAGAAAGCCGCCTTGGCCGAGGGGCTGATCTGCTATCCCATGTCCGGTACGCGGGATGGTCGGGTTGGGGATCATATCCTGCTGGCCCCGCCGTTCATCATTGAAGACGCGCAGATAGACGAGCTTGTGGGCAAACTTAGTCGGGCAATCTCGACCTCGATCCCCGGCTGAAGCGCCGCGTGGCCTGTACCTAAGAACCAACAAAAAAACCCTGTCAGAGCTGATCTGACAGGGTTTTGAATTCGATATGCACAGGGGTTTATTTCTGTGGCAGCGGACCGATCAGCATGATCATCTGACGGCCTTCCATCTTCGGCATGTTTTCAACCTTGCCGATTTCCTTGGTGTCGGCCGCAACACGTTCCAAAAGCTCACGACCCAGATTTTGGTGCGCCATTTCACGGCCTCGGAAACGCAGGGTCACTTTGACCTTGTCCCCGTTTTCAAGAAACTTGAACACATTCCGCATTTTCACGTCGTAGTCATGAGTATCAGTGTTGGGTCGGAATTTGACCTCTTTGATCTCAATGATCTTCTGTTTTTTGCGGGCTTCGGCTTCGCGTTTCTGCGTCTCGTATTTGAACTTACCGAAGTCCATGATTTTGCAGACCGGCGGGTTTGCGTTGGGCGAAATTTCGACCAGATCAAGACCGGCATCAACTGCCATCTGCATGGCTTTGGCGGGATGAACCACCCCGACATTTTCACCTTCAGCGCCAATCAGACGGATTTCGGGGGCACGGATCTTATCATTGACGCGGGGGCCGGTGTCTCTTTGCGGCGGCGCGTTGTGAGGTCTGCGGGCTATGGGTTCATTCCTTTGATGATTGCAGAAATTCAAGGCCGGAATTTAGACTGGCCTGCACGCCGATTCAAGCGGCATAAGTGCAGGCCAGCCCGAAAAATCGGGGTTTGTCAGAGGTTTTTCGCCAGTCCGGGGCCAAATACCTCGGATCCGGTGCATCGGGTTAACCAACAAAGGCTTTTTCGATGACAAATTCTTTGGGTTCGGAATTAGCACCTTCGCGCAGGTCGAACTCTTCCAGAATCTTTTTGATGTCCAGGTTGAAGGCCAAAGACCCGCAGACCATCGCACGGTCGGTTTCTGGCTTGATTCCGCCTTCGATGCCCAGATCAGCAAAAACCGTGCCGTCTTTCAGCAATTCGGTGATGCGGCCCATCTTGGGGCTCTCTTCCCGTGTGGTGGTCGGATAATAGCGGATCTTGTCGGCAAAGCCTTCGCCCATCAGCTCGGCCAGCATCTCGTCCTGGCGGATGCTTTCGATTAGCTGACGGCCATATTCCAATTCACCCACTTCGCGGCAGGTATGGGTGATGATAACCTCGTCGTAATCCTCATAGGTCTGCGGCTCGCGCAGCAACGAGGCGAAGGGCGCAAAACCGGTGCCGGTGGCAAAGAACCACAGGCGCTTGCCTGGCAACAGCGCGTCATGCACCAGCGTACCAACAGGCTTGGGGCGCAGGATGATCTGATCGCCCGGTTTGACGTGCTGCAGCTTCGAGGTCAGCGGACCGTCCTGGACCTTGATCGAATAGAACTCCAGCTCTTCGTCCCAGGATGGCGACGCGATGGAATACGCGCGCAGCAACGGCTTGCCGTTGTCGCCCAGCAGGCCGATCATCACGAACTCGCCCGAACGGAACCGCAGCGAGGCGGGACGCGACACCTTGAAGGAAAACAGGCTGTCGGTCCAATGTTTGACGTCTGTTACGGTCTGTGCGTCCGGAAGGACGGGGGCCTTGACGGCGGTTACTTCGGTCACGGGTTTCATCTCTGTCATCGTTTCACTATCGGCTGGGTAAACCGACATCTCCGTTTAATCTTTGATCCAAGTCAGGAAAAGGGGCTAAATGCCCCTTTGAAGTCACAAGCTGGCGATTGGCTATCTTAGCCGCGCAGGCGGGCCTGATAGTTGTGGTCTTTCCAATCGGCGCGGGCCAGCCACTGATCTTCGGGCTGGCGGTTGGCAAGCGCGTCGTCGATTTCGACCTCATCGAATCCGCTGCGGCGCGCCATGGCATATTGGTCAGCCAGAACATGGCCTCTGGCCCGCAGGCGGCCTGTGAAACCTTTCAGGCGCAGTACGCGCGCGATGGTAAAGCCGCGGCCATCCGCCGAAGACGGGAAGTCCACGCGGACCATGCAGGCGCTGCCCAGGCGGTCGACAAGCTCATCGGGGTCTGTGTCCGATGCCACGTCCAGCGCAACCACA
Source organism: Ruegeria sp. AU67 (assembly GCF_900312795.1). NCBI lineage: Bacteria > Pseudomonadati > Pseudomonadota > Alphaproteobacteria > Rhodobacterales > Roseobacteraceae > Ruegeria > Ruegeria sp. AU67. The sequence goes on along the minus strand of NZ_OMPH01000018.1, from coordinate 197,358 downwards.
TCATTGGCCGCGTCCTCAAGCGTGACAAAGCCATCTGTCCAGTCGTCGGGGGCGAACCCCTCATCCGTTACGATTACGTTCATGTTTTCTCTCCAGCGCGCACCATCTTGCCGTCGACAAAATGGATGCCGCATTCTTCTTTGTTCTGATCGCGCCAGCGTCCGGCACGGGGGTCTTCGCCTTCTTTGACCGGCGAGGTGCAGGGCGCACAACCGATCGAGGGGTAACCTTTGGCCACCAGCGGATGCCGGGGCAGGTTGTTTTCATCCATATAGGCGCGCACGTCTTCGGGCGCCCAATGGGCCAGCGGGTTTACCTTGATCCGACCGGTGCCGTCTTCGACCTCAAAGAAGTCAAGTGCGGCGCGTGTGCCAGACTGGAACCGCTTCCGACCCGAGATCCAGCCGTCATAGCCCGCCAAAGCACGTTGCAGCGGGAAAGTTTTGCGCAGGTTGCAGCAGGCATCTGTGTCGCTCAGGCGCAAGGCGCCGTATGGGTCTTCGCGCTGAACATCCTCATCATCTGCGCGGATGATGTGGACGTTCTTCAGGCCAAGCCGATCTGATACGTCCTGCTGGTATTCCAGCGTTTCGGTGAACAGCATCTGCGTGTCCACGAACAGGACCGGCGTAGCTTTGTCGACCACGGCTGCCATGTGCAACAATACCACCGATTCCGCCCCAAAGCTGGAGACCAAAGCAAGCTCTTCGATTGCCTCCAACGCGCCATGCATGACGTCATGGGCACTGTGGTGGCGGAACTGGGTGTTCAGCGCTTCGACCTTTTCGGTCAGCTCTGCGCGGTCAGCCCCCAGTTCCGTCTGGATCAGGTCAAGCGGCATTGGCCTGTGCCTCGGGGTAAAGCGCCGCTTTGAAAGGCGCCATGCCTACGCGGCGATAGGTTTCAAGGAATGTCTCTTCGGCGCTGTCACGCTGTTCCAGATAGGTATCGACAATGCGTTCGACGGCAGGCACGATCTCATCATAGGCAAAGCCCGGACCGGTACGGTCACCAACGGCCGCAGTTTCAGTCGCGTCACCACCCAGAGTGATCTGGTAGTTCTCGACGCCTGCGCGATCCAGACCCAGGATGCCGATGTGACCCACGTGGTGATGACCACATGCGTTGATGCAGCCCGAGATCTTGATCTTCAGGTGACCGATATCATGCTCAAGCTTCAGATCATCGAAACGGGTCGCGATTTCTTGTGCAACCGGGATTGAACGAGCCGTTGCCAGTGCGCAGTAATCCATGCCGGGGCAGGCGATGATGTCGCTGATCAGGCCGATATTGGCGGTGGCCAGTTCGTACTCTTTCAGCTTCGCATGGATCGCAGGCAGGTCCGACTTGTGGACATGGGGCAGGATCACGTTCTGCTCATGGCTGATGCGCAGCTCGTCATAGGCGAACTCTTCGGCCAGGTCGGCCATTACGCGCATTTGCTCAGCAGTCGCATCGCCCGGCGTCTGACCGTGCTTCTTGATCGAGATTGTGACGATCGCGTGGTCCGCGTTCTTGTGCGGCGCAATGTTGGTGTCGACCCACGAGCGGAAGACCGGATCGTTGGTATAAGCGCTTTCAAACGACGCGACCGAACCCTGACGGAAATCAGGCGCAGCAAAGTGGCCCTTGATCTTTTCCAACAGGTTCATATCCGCGCCTTTGAACTGCGGGCGGACCTGCAGGAAGCGCTCGTTGACCTTGGCGCGGATCGCGTCGATGCCATGCTCATGCACGGTGATCTTGATGCGGGCTTTGTACTTGTTGTCACGGCGTCCGATCTGGTTCCAGACCGAAACGGTGGCTTCAAGATAGGCCAGCAGGTCGTCAAACGCGACGAAGTCTGACAGTTCCTTGCCGATCATCGGGGTGCGGCCCAAACCACCACCCACGATGACACGTGCGCCCAATACGCCGTCACGCTCGACCAGTTGCAGGCCGATGTCATGCGCTTTGATCACGGCGCGGTCGTTTTCCGAGCCAGTGATTGCGATCTTGAACTTACGCGGCATGAACTGGAATTCCGGGTGGTCGGTCGACCACTGGCGCAGCAGTTCGGCATAGGGGCGCGGATCGGCGACCTCATCCGCAGCGGCGCCGGCGAAATGGTCGGCGGTCACGTTGCGGATGGTATTGCCCGAGGTCTGAATGGCGTGCATGCCAACCTCGGCCAGCGCGTCCAGCATATCCGGCACATCATTCAGTTTCGGCCAGTTATACTGAATGTTCTGACGGGTGGTGAAATGGCCATAACCTTTGTCCCACTTCTCGGCCAGCAGGGCTAGCTGACGCATCTGAGCGCTGGAGAGCGTTCCATATGGAATGGCTACCCGCAGCATATAGGCGTGCAGCTGCAGATACAGGCCGTTCATCAGGCGCAGCGGTTTGAATTCATCTTCGGTCAACGAGCCGTCAATGCGGCGCTCGACCTGCGCGCGGAACTGCGCGTTACGTTCTGCCAAAAATGCTGTGTCGAACTCGGAGTAGCGATACATGATTAGCTGTCCTTAGTTGCAGCCCCGAACCTTGGGGCCTTGAGAAGGGGAGAGAGAAGGGCCAGAGGTCAGGCCCGGGGCTGCGGGGAGGATTCCTGTTTGCCGTGGGCATAGTTGGACGGACCAGTGCGGCGGAAGTCTTCCCGGAAATGGGTGGGCTCGGGGCCGTTGTCGCCGGCGACGGCATCGGCAAGATAAGCACCAACGATTTTGCTGGCCTGACTAGAGGCATCCAGCAAGCGCACCTGCGCGTGCGCTTCATCGGTGATCAGCTCGGCCTCGGACAACTCCCGAGACCACTGGTCGTCTTCAGTCAGATAAATAACGTCACCTTCCAACAGGTCGTTGGCGGTCACTACTTTGGGGGTAAAAGCGCGGGCCATCAGGCGTGCTCCTTCTTAAATTCGGTCAGGGCCGCGGTCGCTTGGCGCGGGGCGAGGCCATAAAAGGTCAGGGTGGGGCCATCCATATCGGCGGCGTTCAAATCGGTGGGCAACTGGTCCAGCGTTGTTTCCAGAATGCGCTGATCGGGACGCGTGGCGTTTTCGATCAGCGTCACCGGTGTTTGGCGATCTGCGCCGTGCATGATCAGGCGGCCCTGAATGAAACGAGCGGACTTTTTGCCCATGTAGATCGCGGCCACCGAACCGGTGCGCGCCAGCGCGGTCCAGTCGTGATCGGCAAAGCCCTTCATGTCGTGGCCTGTCAGAAAGCGGACCGACGAATTGCGACCGCGGCGTGTCAGGCTTTGACCAATTCCGGCAACGGCCGCCGACGCGGCTGTGATTCCGGGTACGATCCGCCACGAGATGCCAGCAGCCTCAACCGCCTCGATCTCTTCATCTAGTCGGCCAAATACGGTCGGGTCGCCGGACTTCAGGCGCACGACGCGCCGGCCCTTCAAGGCGTGCTCAACCAGCAGGGCGTCAATGTCTTCCTGTTTCCACGACGGGCCAAAGCCGGCCTTGCCAACATCGACCAGAGCAGCGGTCTTTCCGGCCAAGGCCAGGACCTCATCACTGATCAGACGGTCATGCAGAACAACATCTGCGCGCTCGAAGGCGTTCAGTGCCCTGAGCGTCAGCAATTCCGGATCGCCCGGACCCGCGCCGACAAAGTCGACATGTCCTGTGCCATCATATGATTGCGTAAGCTGCATTTCGTGTCCCGAGTGTGGTTTGACTTGTGTTGCAATATAGGAAATATTCCCGCCAATACGCCATATAGGCGATCAAATAAGGACAAATGCTCCACGCCAGCGGCAAAACGGGACATTGGTTTCGAAACGAAGGGGAATTTGGAATGTCGGTGCGGATTGACGATACGGATCGGAAAATTTTGGTTGAGCTGCAGCGGGACGCCAGTCAATCGCTGGACGAAATAGCCGCTCGTGTCGGCAGTTCCAAGACGCCTGTCTGGAATCGGATACGCAAGTTGAAAGGGGCCGGAGTGATCGGCCAGCAGACCGTTTTACTTGACGCCGAAGCGCTGGGATTTGAAGCTACGTTTTTTGTTCTGATCCGAACGTCGGAACACGAGGCTGACTGGCAGCATAAATTCCTGAAAGCCCTGCGGGACAGGCCCGAAGTGCAAGAGGCGCATCGGCTGGCCGGGGACATCGACTATATCCTGAAGGTGCGGGTCAAGAACGCGCGTGCCTATGACGAATTCTATCAGGCGCTGATTTCAGAGGTGCGCGTGCACAACGTGACTGCCTTGCTGTCGATGGAAGAGATCAAGTCCACCACCATGTTGCCTCTGAAAGCGCTGATCGAAAGCTAGGTCTGCACCATCAGTTTAGTCAGCCCGTGGAAATGGTACGTGTTCGAAAACTCGGGCTCGGTGCTCAGGCGCAGGTTCGGATATCTGTCGAACAGCGTGGACAGTGCGATGCGCATTTCCATCCGTGCCAGAGGGGCGCCAACGCAAAAGTGCAGGCCGCCACCGAAACTGGTGTTCGTGACGATGGCGCGGGTGGGATCAAACCTGTCCGGGTCGCTCCAGACGGCAGGATCCCGGTTCGCAGCGCCCAGTAGTAGCGCGACCTCATCACCACGTTTGAAACTGTGCCCAAATGCGTCGATGTTTTCATAAGCATAGCGGGTGAACATGTGCAGCGGCGGGTCAAAGCGCAAAATCTCTTCTACTGTGCGGTCGATGCTGTCCGGCGCAAAGTGTTGCGGTCCGATGCCATTTTGCAAAACGGTCTTCACGCCGTTTCCAAGTGAATGCACGGTCGCCTCATGCCCGGCGTTCAAAAGCAGGATGCAGGTGGCGACCAGCTCTTCGCGTGAGAGCTTTTCGCCATCTTCTTCAGCCACGATCAACCGTGTGATCAGATCGTCCTGCGGATCGCTGCGGCGCTGCTCGATGTAGTCGATCAGAAAGTCGGTGAATGCTTGAGATGAGGCTGCGGCAGTGGTCTCAGTCTCCGGCGTACGGCTGGCTTGATACATTGCCACCATATCATGTGACCAGCGGAGTAGGCTGGGTGACATATCCTCGGGCACGCCCAGAAGGCGGCAGATCGTGATGACCGGAACTTGGGTGCAAAAGGTAGAGAGCAAATCGAACGGTTGGTCGGGAAATGCGTCAATCAAAGAATGGGTTAGGTCGTGAATCGAAGGTTCCAGCGCCGATATGGCACGCGAAGTGAATGCCCGGATCACCAATGCGCGCAAACGTGTGTGTCTTGGCGGTTCGGCTTCCAGCAACGAATGCGCCTCGACCGCCAGCCAAGGGGCAAGATGCGCCGGACCTGGGGTTCGCATTTCTTCGGGTGCTTCCCGACCAAAGCGGCGGTCTTTCAAAAGCGCCGAGACCGCCCGGTGTGATACAGCCGCAACTTTCCCATAGTCCTCCCAATAGACCAGATCACCGCAAGCGCGGGCCTGATCATAGAACGGGTAGGGGTTCTGCACGAATTCCGGATCGACCGGAGATTGAAATACCGTCTTCATGCGGCGCAGACTTGCCATGCGGCGCGCCGAATGCAAGACCCTATGTCATGCAACGCGTTTGGGTCATTCTGGGATTTTTGTTTGCTGTCGGCCTGTTGACCGCAGGGGTCTGGTCCTATGGCTACCGTCAAGCGCTGTCGCAGCTCAGCGAAAAGGCCGAGGCTGACCTTGAACTGGCTGCCGACCGGCTCAGCACTCAGATGCAGGTCTATCAGGAACTGGCCGTGCTGATGGCCACGCATCCGGTCCTGCGTGCCCTAGAGACACCGGTGCAACAACGGGCAGCGCGCGCGATATTGCTGGACGTCGCCGACAAAACCTCGGCCGTCAACATGATGTATCTTGACCGAAGCGGGCAGGTGCTGGCCTCGGCGCAGCCGGTTGTGTGGCCAAACATGGCGGACCACCCCGCGTTTCGACGCGCATTGCAGGGCGCAATGGGCAGCGCGCATGGGGTTGTGGAAAGCAGCGGAGATCGCACCTATTCCTACGCCGCCCCGGCCTTTGGCGATGCTGGTCAGGTCGAGGGTGTATTAATCGTTGTGGCCGATGTGCAGGATGTGGAACAGACCTGGCGCGGCAGTACCGAGGCGGTGTTCTTCACCGACGGGGACGGTGTCGTGTTTATCTCAAACCGATCGGATTTGTTGTTTTGGCACCGGGATGAGGGTCAATTGGGCCTGACACCTCCAGACGGCGGGGTGGTCGATTTTGCCTCGGTTCTGGTCGGTCCGCACGAGGTCTGGCAACTGAATTGGGGGCGGTATCTGCCTAGCCGCGCTTTACACCTGATGCTGGACTTGCCGGTGATCGACATGACGGCTGAGGTTCTGGTCGATGTGGCCCCCGCGCAGCGTTTGGCGGGGTTGCAGGCGGCGACCGTTGCTGCAATCTGTCTGGCCTTCGGCGCGCTGTTGTATCTGGCGACCGAACGCAGGCGCACATTGGCCGAGGCCAACACGATTCTGGAAAGCCGGGTCGCGCAACGGACGCATGCGTTGACAGCTGCAAACACGGCACTGCGCCATGAAGTGCGTGAACGTGAAGACGCAGAAGCGGCGCTGAAACACGCTCAGGAAGAGCTGATCCAGGCCGGTAAACTCAGCGCGTTGGGTCAGATGTCGGCTGGTATCAGTCACGAACTGAACCAACCGTTGATGGCAATCCAGCAATTCGCAGATAATGGCGCGGCTTTTCTATCCCGGGGCCGGGATGAGAAAGCGTCGGAGAACCTGACGCGTATCTCTGCCATGGCGGCGCGCATGGCGCGTATCATCAAGAACCTGCGCGCCTTTTCGCGCAACGAAAGTGAACCGATGGGCAAGGTTAACCTGGTTCAGGTGATCGATACGGCGGTCGAGTTGACCGAGGCGCGGTTGCGAACTGAGGATGTCCGTATGGATTGGGTTCCGCCCAATAACCCGGTTTACGCATGGGGCGGCGAAGTGCGGTTGGTTCAGGTGTTCGTCAACCTGATTAACAATGCCGCTGACGCCATGAGTGGGCAAGACGGCCGCCTCATTCGCATTGCGATCGACCGCGGCGACAAGCTGGCCGTGACTGTCCGCGATATCGGCCCCGGCATCGAAAACTCGGAAAAACTGTTCGAACCGTTCTATACGACCAAGGCTGTCGGAACCTCGGAGGGGATGGGGCTTGGGCTTTCGATCTCGTATGGTTTGGTGCAAAGCTTTGGGGGTAATATCCGGGGTGCAAATCTGGACACAGGGGCGCTGTTCACGGTCGAGCTTGAGCCTTTCACGGAGCACGAGGTCGCATGACGCGGAAAATTCTACTGGTTGATGACGACGCTGCCGTCCGCGAAGCTTTGGCGCAAACGCTTGAGCTGGCAGATTATGATCCGGTTACGGCGGGATCCTTTGTGGCAGCTAAAGACCATATTCGCGCCGACTTTCTGGGTGTGATCGTTTCGGACATCCGTATGCCGGGCCGGGATGGTTTTCATCTGCTGAACTACGCGCGTGAGGTAGATCCAGATTTGCCAGTTGTTCTGTTGACCGGTGAGGGCGACATCCCGATGGCGGTGCAGGCTATGGGACAGGGAGCTTTTGATTTTCTGGAAAAGCCATGTGCGGCGACGGACCTGCTGCCCGTGTTGGAACGTGCCTTTGACGCGCGCGCGCAGGTGATCGAACAGCGTGCCCTCAAATCAGAGCTTGAGCGCGGCGATCCAGCAGCGCGGCTTTTGTTCGGCCTGTCCGCACAGGCCGAGGCCCTGCGTGAACGAGTCCGATCCGTCGCCCCCACCGGGGCAGAAGTTCTGGTAACCGGGCCACCGGGCAGCGGGATATCGAAAGTGGCCGAAGTCGTTCATCTGATGTCGCCGGTCGGGCAGGGGCCGTTCGTCAAGCGCCCGGCCTCAGGGCTGACGCCCGAGGGGTTGGTACGCGTGTGCGAAGATGCGGCCGGTGGGTCGTTGTTCCTGGATGAGGTTTCGGCCATGCCAGACGCCACGCAATACGCCGCGCTTGAAATGATAGAGCAGGGCACCGGTTCACGGATTGTCGCGGGAACAACCGCAGATCTGGCGGTGCTGTCAGAGCAGGGCCAATTCAATGCCGACCTGTTTTATCGTCTGGATGTCATGCGTGTGCGCATCCCGTCGCTGGCGGAACGACCGGAAGATATTCCAGTGATCTTTCGCCATTATGTCGCGCAAGCGGCAGAACAGGCGGGCATTGCCGAACCCGAGATTACCTCGGAGCAACTTGCGTCTTTGATGGCCAGCGATTGGCCGGGCAATGCCAGATCGCTGATGTCGGCGGCGATGCGGTTCGTGTTGGGGATGCCGGAAGAGGTGGCACGTGCCGCTGATCTGGGGCTGAACGAGCAAATGGCGCGCGTAGAGCGGTCGTTGTTGATTGCGGCGCTGGGTCGGCACAATGGCAAAGCCTCGGATGCGGCAAGTGCGTTGAAACTGCCGCGCAAGACTTTTTACGACAAACTGGCGCGCTATCAGATTCGCCCAGAAGACTATCGGCGCTAACGGGGGCACCCGCCGCCTTTGACTGCATTATCATGCATTTATAGGCGTTGGGCCGGGCAGCCTGCATTCGCAGGCTGCGGGTAGTCACCAGAGAATCAGGGGGCGAGTCGTTCGATCTGATTCGAAGTGCGTGCGGAAATCCGCACAGCCGGGGAAATAAATGTGCGGATTTTCGCACAACGGGTAGTATCACTGCCTTTTGATGGCGATGAAGTGCCTACTAAGGCTGTGAAGTAAAACAAAAATATTTGAATTTTCCGAATTTCGAACAAAAAGTTGAGCGGCGCCCCTTGATTCGCTTCACTGCGCCACATGAGACGCCGATCTGGCGTTGACTGAAGGTTTCATGGAAGTCTGGGAGGAAAAGACAGATGAAATTCCTGACAACTGCCGCGACCGCGCTGGCGTTGAGTGTTACAGCAACCGCCGGTATGGCCGCGTGTGATGACGGCGAGATTGTCGTCAAGTTCGCGCATGTGACGAACACGGACAAACACCCCAAGGGCATCGCGGCATCGCTGCTGGAGCAGCGCGTCAATGACGAGATGAATGGCGTGATGTGCGTTGAGGTCTATCCGAACTCAACGCTCTACAATGATGACAAGGTGCTTGAAGCAATGCTTCAAGGCGACGTCCAGCTGGCCGCGCCGTCGTTGTCGAAGTTCGAGAAGTTTACCAAACAGTTCCGTCTGTTCGACCTGCCGTTCATGTTCAAGAACATTGACGCCGTGGATGCGTTCCAGGCCTCGGCGGATGGTCAGGCGATGAAAGACAGCATGCAGCGCCGCGGCCTGCAAGGGCTGGCGTTCTGGCACAATGGTATGAAACAGATGTCGGCAAATAAACCGCTTGAGGCTCCGTCGGATGCCGAAGGCCTGAAATTCCGTGTTCAATCCTCGGACGTTCTGGTTGCCCAAATGGAAGCCATTGGCGGCAGCCCGCAGAAGATGGCGTTCTCGGAAGTTTACGGCGCGCTGCAACAGGGCGTTGTGGATGGCCAAGAAAACACTTGGTCGAACATCTATGGCAAAAAGTTCTTCGAAGTGCAGGACGGTATCACCGAGACCAACCATGGCATCATCGACTATCTGGTCGTGACATCGGTTGACTGGTTGGACAGCCTTGATCCCGAGGTGCGCGATCAGTTCCTGACCATTCTGGGCGAAGTGACCGAGACACGGAACAAGGAAGCCTTCTCGGTGAACGAAGCAGCCAAGGCTTCGATCACTGATGCCGGCGGCATCATCCGCGAACTGAACCCCGAACAGCGTCAGGCCTGGGTCGATGCGATGAAGCCCGTTTGGGACCAGTTTTCCGACGACGTAGGTCAGGATAAGATCGACGCCGCTCAGGCCATCAACGCCGGGTTCTGATCCCGGTTGAGGCCGCGTGTCCAAAGACTGGGGAGTTGCGGACACACAGGCTGGGCGGGCCGTAATTTGGCCCGCCACACCTAACTCTCATCACCAACAATGTGGGGGCAGAAAAATGTCTGGTTCGAAACCCGGCCAAGGCGGGCTGGTCGACCATATCGAAGAGACCATGATTGCCGCTCTGTTGGGCGTGATGACGGTCGTAACCTTCGCCAACGTGATCGCGCGTTTTGTTTTCAATTCCAATATCTTATGGGCGCTTGAGCTGACGGTTTTCACCTTTGGCTGGCTGGTGTTGCTGGGGGCTTCTTATGCGGTCAAGAAGCACGCGCATCTGGGTGTTGATGCAATCCTGAACATGCTGGCCCCGGCGCCGCGCCGCATTCTGGCGCTGATATCGGTAGCGTGCTGTCTGGTGTTCTCGCTTCTGCTTCTGAAAGGGTCGTATGACTACTGGGCCGTGTTTGCGGACCTGCCGCCAACATCGGGCCGCTGGTTCCCGACCGGGTTCAATTTCGACGCACGCAGCCAGAGTTTTTACGAAGTGGACGATATTCCGATGGTCGCGCCGCTGCGCTTCCTCGAGGATCTGATCAACTACGGCGAGGGGTATGAGAAATTGCCCAAGGTGGTGCCGTATTTGGTGTTGCCGGTGTCGATGCTGCTTCTAGTGATCCGCTTTGCTCAGGTCGCAGTACAAATCTGGCGTGGTGAGACCGACCGTCTTGTTGCCAGCCACGAAGTCGAGGACGAGATCGAAGAAGTCCGGGCTCAGCAAGGAGAGCATGACTAATGGACGTCGTACTTCTATTCTCTATGGTCATCGGCCTGTTGCTGATCGGTGTGCCGATTGCGGTGGCCCTGGGTCTCAGCTCGACCCTGTTTCTGCTGATTTATTCCGACAGTTCGTTGGCTTCGGTCGCGGGAACCCTGTTCGAAGCCTTTGAAGGCCACTTCACTCTGTTGGCGATCCCGTTCTTCATTCTTGCGTCGTCCTTCATGACGACCGGTGGAGTGGCGCGTCGGATCATCCGCTTTTCCATCGCCTGTGTCGGGCATTTGCCGGGCGGTCTGGCGATTGCGGGTGTCTTTGCCTGTATGCTGTTTGCCGCGCTGTCGGGGTCGTCTCCGGCGACTGTTGTAGCCATCGGTTCTATCGTCATCGCCGGTATGCGGCAGGTTGGCTATTCTAAGGAATTCGCTGCGGGAGTGATCTGTAACGCGGGTACGCTGGGAATCTTGATCCCGCCGTCCATTGTCATGGTGGTCTATGCCGCCGCCGTTGAGGTCTCGGTCGGGCGGATGTTCCTTGCGGGCGTCATTCCGGGCCTGATGGCGGGTCTAATGCTGATGGTTACGATCTATGTGATGGCCAAAGTCAAGAACCTGCCCAAGGGTGAATGGAAAGGTTGGGGCGAGATCTTTATCTCGGCCCGCGAAGCCGGTTGGGGTCTGTTCCTGATCGTCATCATTCTGGGTGGAATTTATGGCGGTATCTTCACACCGACCGAAGCCGCTGCCGTCGCTGCCGTCTATGCCTTCTTTATTGCCAGCTTTGTCTACAAGGACATGGGTCCGCTTAGCACCAATGGGGATGGGCAGAACATTTCGCTTCTGAAGAAACCCTATGCTCTGGTCACGGCGTTCTTTCACCCCGACACCAAGCACACGCTGTTTGAAGCCGGTAAACTGACGGTGACTTTGCTGTTCGTCATCGCCAACGCGCTGATCCTCAAGCACGTGCTGACCGATGAACAGGTGCCTCAGCACATCGCAAGTGCAATGCTATCGGCGGGATTGGGACCAGTCACCTTCCTGATCGTGGTCAACGTAATCCTGCTGATCGGTGGCCAGTTCATGGAACCTTCGGGACTGTTGGTCATCGTGGCACCTCTGGTGTTCCCGATCGCCATCGAGTTGGGCATCGACCCGATCCATTTGGGCATTATCATGGTGGTGAATATGGAGATTGGGATGATTACGCCTCCGGTCGGACTGAACCTGTTCGTGACTTCGGGCGTGGCCGGTATGCCGATGATGAGCGTTGTGAAGGCGGCGCTGCCGTTCCTGGCCGTGCTTTTCGTCTTCCTGATCATGGTGACTTACATACCGTGGATTTCGACCTTCTTGCCCAATACCTTCATGGGGCCAGAGATCATTACGAACTAGCGGTTTCTGTGAAAGAATAGAGGGCCGGGTCTTTCGTCAGACCCGGCCTTTTTTTTGCGTGCGGAATCGATCCAGACAACCGGAAACCCATTCGATACCACCCTAAACGCGAACCCATCAGTTTCGTATCACCGGTTGAATTGCCGCATTAAAAGTTTCATCTCGTCAATCGGGCGTCGATCGTTTGCTCGCCCGGGTGTCCTTAGGTGCTCAATTAAGTGTCCGACCTCTTGAACCCGGGTACAGTGGGTATATCTTTCAGCCGAGGACGACCTCGCCTTGTTGGCTGATCATTCGGGACGACCCGAAGAGATATGAGGTGTCCAAATGCCCTGGATATTATTGCTATTCGCTGGCCTGCTGGAAATTGTCTGGGCCGTCGCCATGAAGCAATCTGCCGGCTTCACACGCCTATGGCCTACGGCCCTGATGGGCGTGTCGATGATCGGATCGTTCGGATTGCTTGCCCTTGCGATGCGCGATCTGCCTTTGGGCACGGCCTATACGATCTGGACCGGAATCGGTGCAGTCGGGGCCTTTATGGTCGGCGTAATGTTTCTGGGTGAGGCGCTGACTGCGCCCCGCCTAGTCGCGGCGGCCCTGATTGTGGCCGGGCTGGTGACGATGAAATTGGCTTGACCTCAGGCCTTTTGCAGGGCGTCGATAATGCCAGAAAAGTCTTCGGCTTTCAGGCTTGCCCCGCCCACCAGCGCCCCGTCGACGTTGGAGACTGCAAAGATTTCGGCCGCGTTGCCCGGTTTGACCGAACCGCCATAAAGTAACCGGACCGAGCGGCCGACACCTTCGCCAAATCGACGCTCAAGCCGGGCGCGGATGAAGTCGTGCACTTCTCCGATCTCGTCCAGTGTGGGGACCTTGCCGGTGCCAATGGCCCAGATCGGTTCATAGGCGACAACCAGGTTCTCACCGGTCGACTGATCCGGGATCGAGCCGGACATCTGACCGCCGATGATGTCCAACGTGTTCGCGGCCTCGCGCTGTTCCAGGCTTTCGCCGACGCAAATGATGGCTTTCAGACCCGCTTCCATTGCGGAACGTGCCTTGGCGCGGACATCCTCATTCTGCTCGTCGTAATCTTCGCGCCGCTCTGAATGCCCAAGAATGACGGCGCTTGCCCCTGCATCAACCAGCATCTGAGCACTGACATCGCCGGTATGTGCGCCGGATTCGGCTGCATGGCAATCCTGACCGCCGACATCAATTCCGGTGTCTTTCACCGCCTCTGCCGCGCGATGCAGTAGGGTTGCCGGTGGGCAAATCAGGACGTCCACCGATGCATCAGGAAACGATGTAGCCAGCGACTGAAGCTCAGGCAATGCAGCCGCAGTTCCGTTCATTTTCCAGTTTCCAGCTGCCAGCTTGCGCCGCATAACGCGTACCCCCAAATAAGTCGTTGTTTGCTCATCGGATAGCACCACCAGCCGAGCCTGACAATTCCGGTTGCAAAGGTCCGACCACAACGGCAGGTTCCGCGGTATTGTGGAGGGCGGCATGATCGACGATCTGGATCTGAGAAAACTGGATGAACGCGAGGCTTCAGAGATGGCAATGCTGCAGCATGCCATTGGTGAAGTTGGGTTTTTAACGGTGTCGAACACCGGGTTGGACGCCGATCAAGTCCGAAACGTGATCGAGGCGTATCGCGACTTCTTCCATTTGCCGAACGTCCAGAAAAAAACCGTTGATATGGTGATGACGGGTTCAAACCGAGGGTGGGGCGCGCCGCGATCAGAACAGGTCGACCCCAAGGCCAACCCGGATTTCAAGGAAGTGTTCGACTGTGGTTTCGAATTGCCTGCGGGAAATTTTTATGCCGGAAAAGGGCTCAGTGTGTATGCTCCGAACCTGTGGCCGAATAATCCTGTAGAATTTCAAGGTATTATCAGAGCTTACTACATTGACGCTTGCAATGTGGCGATGCGCGTTCTTCAGGCCATTGCGGTCGCTTTGGGCCGGGATAAACTCAGTTTTGATCGTGCCTTTGACACTCCAATGGCCCTATTGCGCGGGAACTACTATCCAGAACGCCCGGCATGGGCAGGTGATCGGGATTTTGGCATCGGGGCGCATACTGACTATGGGTGTCTGACATTGCTGGCCACAGACGGGGTCTCAGGGCTTGAGGTCCGCATGCCGGATAACAGCTGGCAACCTGTCTCTGCGGAGCCTGGTACATTCATCATCAACTTTGGAGAGATGCTTGAATTCTGGACCGCGGGAAAAGTCAAAGCCACCGGGCACCGCGTCATAGGCGGGACGCAGGAACGCATTTCGGTCCCACTGTTCTTTAACCCGTCCTACGACACCAACGTTGCTCCGCCAAGCTCAGGCAAAACGATCAGCGCAGGTGACCATCTTACGCGGCGCTACAAAGAAACCTATCTGCACCTGCAGGCGACTTAGTTTTGTGTGGAAAGCGTCTCGTCAAATTTGATGGATTCGCCGCAACCGCAAGCGTCCACAACATTCGGGTTGCGGAACTTGAACCCGGCTTCCAGAAGCGAGACCTCATAGTCGATTTCAGTTCCGAACAGAAACATCTGCGCCATTGGCGCGATCATGATGCGGGCACCGTCCTGTTCGACCACTTCGTCGTTGGTATCGGCTTCATCCACGTAGTCCATGGTGTATTCCATGCCAGCGCAGCCGCCTTTCTTGACGCCAATGCGCAACCCGGCGTGACCGCCGGTCGCCATCAGGCGTGCGATCTGCTCGGCCGCTTTGGTCGTCATTGTCACGGCTTGTTTGCCGGGAATGCCAAACATGATGGTCTCCGTTGCGCTGTGTTATCCCCAATCTAGGGCCGAGAGGCGTCAGGCTCAAGACATAGCAGACCTGCTGACCTAAGTTTTACCGGCGGTGACGCTGCCAAACGACCAATTGCCACAGCAAACTTGCGTCCCTCACGGTCTTCGCCTTAGCCTGACGGTTGTAACAAGATATTTGAGCGAAGGGCGAATGAAGATGGTAAAGAACAGGTATTTCCGCAGAAAAATTATTACGATGCAAGCTGTTGTTACAGTCTTTCTGACCGCGGGCTTGGCACATGCAACTACGGATGGCGCACGACATCCAGTGAATTGCGCAACTGCCGAGGGGGATCTTCGGGCCATCGCCGCAGAAAAGAAGCACGCAGAAGACCAGCAGGCAGAAAGTATCATTGCGATCACTCCTGCCGGTGCATTGCTGGGACTGGTCACGGGAACCGAGCAAAAAAGGCTCAGCATGTTGAATGGCGATTACGTCAAAGAGCTGGATCAACGCGCGGCCGAGATAAAATCGACCTGCGGCGTGGAATAGGCTGCTCGGGCCCTTTGATGCAAAAAGGGCTGCCCCGGTTCATGGACAGCCCTTTTGTTATCTTTCAATGCTTTACTCGGTAAAGCTAAGCGAAATTCTACATGAATCCCAGTTCAAGACGTGCTTCGTCTGACATCATCTCCATGCCCCAGGGGGGCTCCCATGTCAGTTCGACGTCAACTTCTTTGACGCCAGCGACCGGTTCGATGGCCTCGACAATCCAGCCCGGCATTTCACCGGCGACCGGGCATCCGGGTGCGGTCAGTGTCATGATGACCTTCACCGCGTTTTCCTTGGTAATATCGATCGTATAGATCAGACCCAGATCGTAGATATTCACCGGAATCTCGGGATCGAAGACGGATCTGCAAGCCTCGACCACGGAATCGTAGAGTGGATGATCGATGGTCGAAGGCGCGATCAGCGGCGTACCTTCGAACTGTTCACTTGGATGGGTCATTCGTGCCTCGGGGCTGTTACCTGAGAAATTATATAGGGAAAGGCTGGGGCAGCGTCCAGTGGTGCCGTGTGGCCCCCGGGACGCTGCGTCGATTTGGATCAATCGTTGATATCGTGGCGGAAGGTTTTCACCTGGCCATGGGGCAGGGCGAACATGCGCCGCAGGATCAGCCAGGCCACAAGCGAAAGACCCGCAAAGATCAAAAGCAAGACCGCCAGGCTCGGGGCAAAACCGGGGATCACAAGCAAAAGCCCTGTGACCGCCGCTCCAATCGCAAAGCCAAGAAAGATGAACCCCGGCAAGACGATCTCAAGTATGCCCAGAGCTAGCGCTCCGGCCAGCCAGAGCCACCATGTCAGCCAGAAGGGATCAGCCATTACTTTCCTCCTTTTAACATCTTGAAGGCATCGCCAAAGGCCTCAAGCGCATTGGCGGGAACCACGATGGTCTGCGACCCGGTGCCGTTACCCAGCGCGTTCAGGGATTCGACCTGCTTCAACGCGACCTGATACTGGGCAGCCTCGATACCATTGTCCTGAATGGCCTTGGCGACCACGCCGGTTGCATAAGCTTCGGCCTCGGCCTGAATACGGCGGGCTTTTGCGGTCTGCTCGGCCGCATAAAGTTCCGCGTCGGCATTCAATTCGACCGAACGTTTCTGACCTTCAGCCTCGGTCACCTGCGCGCGGCGGGCGCGTTCGGCGTTCAACTGCTGCAGCATCGCATCGCGTGTGGCCTGATCCAGGTTTACGTCCAGAATCTCGGCGCGGGTGACTTCGATCCCCCAGTCGTCAACGGCAGTTTCGACGCTTTCCTGAATGCGTTCAATCAGTTGCGCGCGATTGGACTGCACCTCATCCAGATCCATTTTACCGATTTCGGCACGGACGATACCTGCAACGGTTGTTGCAATCGCTCCGTCGACGTCACGGATACGGTACACGGTCTTTTCCGGTTCAAGAATGCGGTAGAACACCGAGGTATCGATCTGAACCAGAACGTTGTCCTTGGTGATCGCGTCCTGCGTCGCATTCGGTAGCTGGCGTTCAAGAATGGATATCTTGTGACGCGCAACATCAAGAAAAGGAACGATAAAGTTGATTCCGGGGCCAAGCACCGAGTGCAGGCGGCCAAAGCGTTCAACCACGTATTTTTCCGACTGAGGCACAATTTTGATGCCTTTGAAAATAACGACGACAATCAGAACTGCCGCAAGCAGGTAAATGATGTTCGATGTTAGCAACCCAATGATCTGTTCTTCGGTCATATCTGTCCTCTGTATTATTGTGTACTATGGTATACACTTGGGGATTGACTCGCCCATTTTCAACTCTGGTATGGCGGGAATGGGGATAGATGCAAATCTCTGAAAACCACAATGTAGCGTGGAATATGTTGAATGTGGCTGCTTTGCATCCGGTTGTGATTGCGCTATCGGGCGGGGATGAAACTGATAATTGACACAGATCCGGGCATCGACGATGCGATGGCCATTGCCTATGCCGCCGCTGCACCAGAAATAGACCTGATCGGCCTGACCACGGTTTTCGGCAACACGCATGTGCACCAATCCAGCCGCAACGCGCGGTTCTTGCTCCATAAACTGGGACTGGACGCGCCAGTGGCTGAGGGGGCGCCGCTTCCAGTTGGTGCGACCACATACGACCCGTCCGAGCACGTGCACGGCCCCGAAGGATTCGGTGATTTGACTGACATCCCGCAGATTGGGGAAAATCACCCCCTGACGGCGGCCGAATTCCTTGTCGAGCAGGCGCGGGAACACAAGGGTGAACTGGTCGTCTGCGCCATTGGTCCGTTGACCAATGTCGCCGATGCCATGCGGTTGGACCCAGAGTTTGCAGGCAACATCAAGCGACTGGTGATCATGGGCGGTGCCGTGTTTTGCCCCGGGAACATCACAGAGCATGCTGAAGCCAACATCTATCACGATACGCAGGCTGCGGATGCAGTGTTCGCAGCTCCGCCGGATACCGTTCTGGTTGGCTTGGATGTCACGCTGAAAACTCTGTACGAGACTGCGGATTTTGATGCGTTGGCCGCTCGCTCTGCTGACATGGGCGGTTTCCTGCGCGACATCTCGAAATTTTATCTGAAGTTCTACAAGGATATCGGCGGTTTGGAGGGGTGTGGCCTGCACGACTCGACGGCCGTGATTGCCTGCACCCACGAACCCATGTTCGAGATAGTCGAAACCGGGCTTCAGGTTGTGGTGGATGGTCCGCAAATCGGGGCAACCCAACCGGATGGCAACAGACCAACGGTGCGCGTTTGCCGGGATGTGGATGGGGCAGGGGTTGTCAGCCTGTTCACTGACCGCGTTGCGTCATTGCCCTGACGGCTTGCAATACCAGCGAAGATCGGGCAATTGCTGCCCGGTTCAGCGACCCTGAGGCATCTACATGACAGACCGTTTCTCTTTTGACCTGAAGGCCACGGATGGCAAGGCCCGTACCGGAGTAATCAACACTCCGCGCGGAGAAGTTCGCACGCCGGCTTTCATGCCGGTTGGCACTGCGGCAACGGTCAAGGCGATGATGCCGGAAAGCGTACGCGCCACAGGGGCGGACATCCTGCTGGGCAACACCTATCACCTGATGCTGCGCCCGACCGCTGAACGGATCGATCGTTTGGGCGGATTGCACAGGTTCATGAATTGGGAACGGCCGATCCTGACGGATTCCGGTGGGTTTCAGGTTATGTCGCTGGCCGGGTTGCGCAAGCTGACCGAAAAGGGTGTGACCTTCAAATCTCATATCGACGGCTCGCGCCACGAATTATCGCCTGAGCGATCGATGGAGATTCAGCGCCTGTTGGGGTCCGACATCGTCATGTGTTTCGACGAGTGCCCGGCGCTGCCCGCTGACCGGAATCGCATTGCCGAGTCGATGCGCCTGTCGATGCGGTGGGCCGAGCGGTCGCGTGACGCTTTCGGGGATCGTCCCGGTCACGCTTTGTTCGGCATTCAGCAGGGCGGGCTTGAGCAGGATTTCCGCAAGGAATCGGCCGAGGCGCTGAAAGAGATCGGTTTCGAAGGTTACGCCGTCGGTGGTCTTGCCGTGGGTGAAGGCCAGGAAGCGATGTTCGACGTGCTGGACTTTGCGCCGGATATGCTGCCGGTCGACAAACCTCGTTATCTGATGGGCGTTGGAAAACCGGATGATATCGTCGGTGCCGTTGCGCGTGGCATTGACATGATGGATTGTGTGCTGCCGTCCCGTTCGGGGCGCACAGGGCAGGTATTTACGCGCTACGGCGTGGTGAACATCAAGAATGCCCGTCATTCAGATGACCCGCGCCCGTTGGATGAACACTGCACGTGTCCTGCCTGTACAAACTACTCCCGCGCTTATCTGCACCACGTGTTCCGTTCGAATGAAATGATTTCTGGCATGCTGCTGACCTGGCACAACCTGCATTATTTCCAAGAGATCATGCAGGGGATGCGTGACGCCATCGCTGCCGGAACATTCGATGCGTGGCAGGTCGAGTTCCATGCGCAGCGCGCGCAAGGCGATATTGAGCCTGTTTGATAGGCGCTTGGCGTTTTGGTGATCAAAATCACCGAATAGTCCATCAGGTGCCTTGCAGTCCCGAACACCTCAGGTCATTCTCACCATGAGAGATGGCGGTAAGGTTGAAATAGGGCGTTAACTGCCCCACCTTTATCGTCCAAGACAGGAGACGGCCGGGCGTTGCCTCGATGAGGGACCAGAGCCGTCTTGCCAATGATAAGGATAGAGCATGCAAGAGCCCCTGAACTCCTCATACCCAGTGCTGCCGCTGCGCGATATCGTGGTTTTCCCGCATATGATCGTGCCGCTGTTCGTCGGTCGGGAAAAATCCGTCCGGGCGCTGGAAGAAGTGATGCAGGACGACAAGCAGATTCTGTTGTCCAGCCAGATCGACCCTAGCGACGATGATCCAACCGAGGACGGCATCTACCGTTCCGGTGTGCTGGCCAATGTACTGCAATTGCTGAAATTGCCGGACGGCACCGTGAAGGTGCTGGTCGAGGGCCAAGCCCGTGTGATGATCACGGAATTCCTTGAAAACGAAGAATTTTTTGAGGCCCGCGCCGAGTATCTGACCGAAATTCCGGGCGACGTTACGACAACCGAAGCACTGCAGCGCACTGTTGCGGATGAATTCGAGCGTTACGCAAAAGTGCGCAAAAACATCCCCGAAGAAGCGTTGACCGCAGTTGGAGAATCCACCGAACCGGCAAAGCTGGCTGACCTTGTGTCGGGTCATTTGGGGATTGAAGTCGAACAAAAGCAAGACCTGCTGGAAACCCTAAGCGTCAGCGAGCGACTTGAGAAGGTCTATGGCCTGATGCAGGGCGAAATGTCGGTTCTGCAGGTCGAGAAAAAGATCAAGACCCGCGTCAAAACCCAGATGGAGAAGACGCAGCGCGAGTACTATCTGAATGAGCAGATGAAGGCCATTCAGAAGGAACTTGGCGATGGCGAAGACGGCAGCAATGAAGTTGCCGAACTGGAAGCCAAGATCGAAGAGACCAAGCTGTCGAAAGAGGCCCGTGAAAAGGCCGAAGGCGAGCTGAAAAAGCTGCGTAACATGAGCCCGATGTCGGCTGAGGCCACCGTCGTACGCAACTATCTGGACTGGATTCTGGCCTTGCCGTGGGGCACCAAATCCCGCGTGAAAAAGGATCTGGGCCGCGCGCAGGACATTCTAGATGCCGATCATTATGGCCTTGAGAAGGTCAAGGAACGGATCGTCGAATATCTGGCTGTTCAGCAGCGGTCGAAAAAGCTGAAGGGCCCGATCATGTGCCTTGTTGGCCCTCCGGGTGTGGGTAAAACCTCGCTTGGTAAGTCGGTTGCACGTGCGACGGGGCGTGAGTTCATCCGCATCTCGCTGGGTGGTGTGCGCGACGAATCCGAGATCAGGGGACACCGTCGGACCTATATCGGTTCAATGCCCGGTAAGATCATCCAGGCGCTGAAAAAGGCGAAGACCACAAACCCGCTCATCCTGCTCGACGAGATCGACAAGATGGGGCAGGACTTCCGTGGTGACCCAGCATCGGCGATGCTCGAGGTGTTGGATCCGGAACAGAACAGCACGTTCATGGACCACTACCTGGAAGTGGAATATGACCTGTCGAACGTTATGTTCCTGACCACGTCCAACAGCTACAACATGCCAGGGCCCTTGCTGGACCGGATGGAGATCATTCCGCTGGCCGGTTACACCGAGGACGAAAAAAGCGAGATCGCCAAGCAGCATCTGATCAGCAAGCAGGTGAAGAACCATGGCCTGAAGGCCAAAGAGTTCGAACTGACCGATGACGCGCTGCATTCGATCATCCGCACTTACACGCGGGAAGCTGGCGTTCGGAACCTAGAACGTGAAATCGCCAAGGTGGCCCGGAAGTCGCTGACCAAGATCATCAAAAAAGAGGCGGAATCAGTAACGGTGACGCCAGAAAATCTTGATGAGTTCCTGGGTGTGCCAAAGTTCCGCTATGGCCTGGCCGAACAGGACGATCAGGTTGGTGTCGTCACCGGTCTGGCGTGGACATCGGTCGGTGGTGATCTGCTGCATATCGAGGCACTGAAACTGCCGGGCAAGGGCCGGATGAAGACCACCGGCAAGCTGGGCGATGTGATGAAGGAATCCATCGATGCGGCGTCGTCTTATGTGCGGTCAATTTCGCCTCAGATTGGGGTGAAGCCACCCAAGTTCGACAAGATAGACATCCACGTGCACGTGCCGGATGGTGCGACTCCGAAAGACGGGCCTTCGGCTGGTCTGGCCATGGTGACCTCAATCGTATCCGTGCTGACCGGTATTCCGGTTCGCAAGGACATCGCTATGACGGGTGAGGTTTCGTTGCGTGGCAACGCGATGCCGATTGGTGGTTTGAAAGAGAAACTGCTGGCGGCCCTGCGCGGTGGCATCAAGACTGTTCTGATCCCGGAAGAGAACGAAAAGGACCTGGCCGAGATCCCGGACAACGTGAAAGAAGGTCTGAAGATCATTCCGGTAGAGCACGTGTCCGAAGTTCTCAAGCTGGCACTGGTACGTGAGCCAGAAGCGATTGAGTGGGATGAGGCCGCCGAAGAGGCTGCCGCAGCCGCTGCAAAGGCCACTGAAAGCGCAAGCCCGTCTGCCACAACGCACTAAGCGATAGGCAATAGAAAAAGAAGAGGCGGGGTCTTCCCCAAGGCCCTACAGGTAAATGTTGAAAGAGGCTGAGAGTTCAGCCTCTTTTGCAATTTTATTTTAGATGAGCGGATTTGACACTTTTAGTCCAAGGCAAGCATTGGGTTTTTTAAGTTCAAAAGTCTGCTCCCTGATGAAAGCTCGTTCTTTAGAGTGCACTTCACACCTCAGATTAAATTAGTGCTCCAAGAGCATTTCCTTCGGTCAGTCGGACCTGGAGATCTCAAGAGCTGCCTGCACCAGATTTTTCCAAATTGCCTCTACAGACGACCTCTCATTGTTCATTTTGCGAGCGATGCATATGTTCCAACTTGGAGCTCCTTTGACGTTCACCTGGACTAGCTTGCCAGCCTTGATGGCGTCGGAGAACAAGTCTTTTGTGCCGCCACTCAAGTATCCACCTGACCGAACCAAGTTCTCAATGAGCGAAAAGTCATCTGTCTCTATGGCAGGTATCTCTCTCCATCTTGGATCAATTCCGGCTTTGACCAAGATTGCTTCAAATTCAGATTTCCAGTGTTTGTGTAGGAATGGCGATGCAATGGGATAGTTGAATGCCTCTGCAAATAATACCGGCCCCTTTTTTGTGATGGGGTGTCCAGGGGGCGCCACAACGACCAATTCCTTTGATGATACTTTTACGATTTCTAACCCATCTGTGGACGCTGTATGAGTCAGATCTCCGACAAATATGTCGACACTGCCGCCTGACGACAGTTCCTCAGAGTCCGTATCTGCTGAAACTTTGACAGACACCTGAACTTTTTGGATATCCTCTTCAGCCATCTTTAGCGCCGGTGCAACAAGTGACAGGGTCGTTAAAGGCCCGCATACAATCTCTACGCGATCTACACCGCTTGCCGCCCGCGCGATATTCTTGCGAAACTGATCGTTCGAAATTTTCTGTTGCCTACAAAGTTCGACAACCTTCTGTCCGGCGTTAGTCAGCTCAATCCTTGCACCAGAACGCTTAAATATGACCAGGTCTGCATCCCGTTCGGCCTTCTGTATGAGCCTCGTCAACGTAGGTTGTGACAGGTCAAGTTCTCTTGCGGTGGATTTGAAGTTCAGTGTTCTGGAGAGGCTCAACAGTGCACTTATTGTTCGGTCGTCATACATCTTGCGTCCATTTCACAATTTGCAACAATTGTCAAAAAACTTGAAACGCGCGCAGTTGCCAATGATTTTTTTGCTCAGAACGCTAAGGTTGAAAGGAACGATGGCCAATCAACATCGATTTTATGGGTCGCTGACCACTTTTGCCAACGAAGGGAACATCAGATCATGACACGCTGTATGGCAAAGCTGATGCCACTTATTTTCACTGTGTTTTCAACGCAAATCGTAATGGCGGATGAGCGCCCCAATATTCTATTGATCTTAGGCGATGACATGGGTTTCGCAGATATTGGGCCCTTCGGCTCCGAGATTGAGACACCGACGCTGGATGAACTTGCTTCGGAAGGACTCAAGTTTACTAACTTTCGCGCGACTCCTGTTTGCTCCGTCTCGCGCTCTGAGATCCTGACAGGTGCAAACAACATTCAGGTTGGCTTGGCGGCCTTTGACTATGCCGTTTACCCGGATGCTGAAGGAAAGCCAGGCTATGAAGGCTATTTGACCGACAATGCTGTCACTATCGCTCAATTATTGCAGGACGCAGGATATAACACCTACACCACAGGTAAGTGGCACCTTGGGCATCCCACCCGAAACACCGGCAAAGGTCCGCAATCCTGGGGTTTTGATCGTAGCTACGGGATTTACGTCGGCGGCTCCAATCATTGGAACCAAGAGGTCATGCTTCCTGATGAAAAAGACCCTGCAACAGCAGAAGCAGTAGAGAAGGGGCAAATTCCCAAAATATCTCAAGAGGAATTCCATGAAGACGACCGTTTGGTAACTCGCCCTGACGGGGTGTACTCAAACGACCTATACACTTCAAAAATGATCGAATACTTGGAGGGTGGTCGCGGATCTGGCAAACCTTTCTTTGCCTATATGGCTTTCACAACGGCCCACTTCCCAATCCAAGCACCAGCAGAGCTTATCGATAAATACTACGAAATGTATCTGGAGCTGGGGTACGAAGGATTGAGGGAAAAACGTTATGACTCGCTTATAAAGCATGGCGTGATCTCTCCGTCCTCAAAGTACCATGATGGTAAAGAAGACAATTCTGATAATCTTGTTGTACCTTGGTCATCACTGTCGGATGAGCAGCAAAAATACCAAGCAAAGATCATGGCGACCTACGCCGCAATGATTGACTCGCAGGATCAGCACATCAAGAAACTATTCGATTACCTCGATTCCATCGGCGAGCTCGATAACACCCTGATCATTTACCTTACCGACAATGGACCGGAAGGGACGGACTTCCGCGGCAAGTTAAGCAATCCACTATTGAGCAAGTGGGTAGAAGCAAACTTTGACCAAAGTCTTAAGGCCATAGGATCGGCCGACGCACTTTGGCAAATCGGAACAACGTGGGCGAACTCTACGACGGGTGTTTTGACTTTCTGGAAAGCCTATGTTTCCGAAGGCGGAGTGCGAGTTCCTTTCATGATCAAACCACCTTTGGGCTATGAATTTGCCCACTTAGGTCAGAGCACAAATGCTGTTACGAGCATCAAGGACGTTCCTATGACAATCTTGGATTACGCCGGTGTTCAGGCTGATGGCCCAAGGTACGACGCCCCCAATATGGTGAAACCCTCTGGTGTCTCAATGAGGGACTTCGTTGAAGGCAAACAAAACTATGTTCGAAATGAAGATCAGTGGGTCGCCTTTGAGCTTTTTGGAAACACATATGTAATCAAAGGAAATCATAAAGCAGTTCGCATTCGCACTGGTATGTTTGGATCTGGCGAATGGCATCTTTACGACATCGTCGCTGATCCGGGTGAGACTACACCAATTGAGGAACAGTTTCCAGGAAAGCTCGAACAGTTGAAAAAAATCTATCAAGGCTATGCTGACGAGATGGGTATTGTTCCGGTGGCGGAGGATTGGAACCCGTGGACCGTCGTGGGTAAATAAACTGATTTGTTAGCGACCGCTGTCCTTGACATTGCTTTGGACGGCGGCTTTTTCCACAATGTCTGAGGTGTGCCTTGTCTCTCGCTCAATTACTGCTTCTCATATCGTCCGTCGGTCTAGTCCCTATAGCTCTAAGCTATGGCGCAAAACCCAAACTCACGATGAAGCTCCTGTATGGTGCCGACATTAACGACAATATTGCGCATATACTGCGTGCCGTAATGGGTCTTTATTTTGCGGTTATTGCCTCTTGGATAATAGGTATTGCTAATCCGGCATTCACCGATACGTCCCTGATCATTCTCGTGGTTTTTATGTTCGGTTTGGCCGGCGGGCGGGTGCTAAGCCTATTTGCGGAAGGCCGCGTGCACTTTCTTTTGCATGTCTATATGGCGCTTGAAATATTGATTGGCACCGCGGGCTATTACCTACTTTCAAAGTGAGTTCGGCAAGCGAAATCGGGCTCCCACAATGATGCGGAAATTTGGATTGGAGCTCGTCAATATTGCGGATCAAGGAGCGAAAATTGACAACCGTTGCTAACTTTTTTCATTCAGGATCGGATCCGAGTTGGGTACGCGCTGCTCGAAACTTTGCCAACTTGATCCTGACGCTTGTTGTTTTCGCGACCCTGGGCAATCCGGCTACTGCTCAAGATCAAGATGCCGCATCGTCCGCAGCGCAGGCGAATAATCCGCTTGCCAATTTCAAAGCAGTCAATGTCCAGAATTACTATATCGGCGAAATTACGGGAACACGCGAAACGGGCAATCAATTTTGGTTACGGTATGCGCAGCCGGTTAGTTTAGGTGACACGAACTGGATCTTGCGGGCTTCGTTACCGATAAACTCTTTCCCGAGGCCAGGCGGGAAAACTACGGGCGTTGGAGATCTCAATGTATTTGCGGCATATCTAATTGACATTGGAAATCCGGCGGTGAGCTTCGGTATTGGGCCTCAGTTAACCGCGCCAACTGGCTCTACTGACGGTTCGGGGTCTGAAAAATGGTCGGCAGGTATCGCAAATGTATTGTTCAATGCGTCTTCTCCCAAATTCCAATACGGTTACCTTTTGACTTGGCAAGCCAGTTTTGCCGGTGACAGTAATGCGAGCGACGTAAATACCGGAGCATTCCAACCGTTCCTGTTCTACCAGCTAGGAGGAGGTACTTACCTGAGATCAGCCCCGATCATGACCTACGATTTTGAAGCGGACAGCTTCAATGTGCCAATTGGCTTAGGCATCGGGCAGGTATTCAAGAAGAATGACATAACCTACAACGTCTTTGTCGAACCCCAATACTCAGTTGCGAGCAAGGGACCAGGACAAGCGAAGTGGCAAGTTTTTCTAGGCTTCAATACACAGTTTTGAGGGTGATTGTAGAGAAGTCATTTTGGACAGATTTTCTAAAAGCTAAATAAATCCCGATCATACACAAAGCCCTTTGCAATACCGAGCTTCATAGCTGGGCTCTTGTGTTCTTTTACCATGAGGTCGGTGTAGTTATGGGCAAACCTCAGGATATCCACCAGCTTCATGACCATAACCGGATTGTAGTACTGCTTGTAGTACCACAGGCTTTTGCGGCCCGAGGTTGACAAGCCACGCTCAAATCCCATGACCTTGGTCCGTGCCCGAGCGTGATACATGTCTACCGGATGCGTTCCCGCCCGAACTGCGAACTGGGCCATCTGGGCATAGTCTAATCGTGTCGGGTCAGTGCGGAAAATCACCCGCTTATGCGGCTCATTAATGAAGTGGAACGGATAGTGAATGCCGGCCGTTTCAGACTGACCGGTATGATCCATTAGGAGCTCCCTGATATCGGAGAGTGCCATATTGCCAAAGGAGGCTTCCAAAAGGTACTCCATGGCGCCGTCCTGTGGCCTGGAGACAGCCTGATCACCACCTCCAGGCAAGAACCCTGCCTGACGCATCAAATACTCCACGCGCTCTAATTCCCTGTTACCATCAGCCACAAACCCCAGGCGCCGCGGATGGCTTTCATTCTTTGCCATGGTGACGTCTGCAATCCGCACCACTCTCTTCTGCACTTCATTTTTGAACACAGCCAAAAAGGCTGAAGAGACACCCGTATCGCGGTCAACTGAAAAGTTCAGCAGCCGATACTTCCGACCCATCTTCTTCTTGAGCAGCATGATATGCGCAAACTCGGCCGCGTCTTGTCGAACCCTCGCGGCCATCTCAAGGAGCCTGATATCGTCATCAAGCTCTCTTGGCTTTTTGTTACGGTGCCACCTACTTGATTTTGGGTTGGTCGCCTCGTGTCGTTTGCAAATGTACTCGATGTACTCACTGGCAAACCAAATCCGAGCGTTCTCCCGCATAGAACGAGGCTTGTCTTTGTCACCGACAATGTCCATCGCCCTTTCGACGGCAAGCGGGTGAACGTCGGGATCAACATCTGTTGTAGATGCGATGACATACTTGCTATCACTGTGGACGGTGCACATGTGGCGCACTTCTACAAGTTTACGAATACCTTTGTCGGGCCAATTCACCTGAAGGATTTGTGTGTCCGTGGCGAAGTGAGGACAGTCACCTTCAAAAACTTCGGGCAGTCGCT
Source organism: Ruegeria sp. AU67 (assembly GCF_900312795.1). Classification (NCBI taxonomy): domain Bacteria; kingdom Pseudomonadati; phylum Pseudomonadota; class Alphaproteobacteria; order Rhodobacterales; family Roseobacteraceae; genus Ruegeria; species Ruegeria sp. AU67. Next base: position 169,733 of record NZ_OMPH01000018.1, on the reverse strand, counting down.
TCTCCCGATCTGCTGCAAAGGCTTGGCATTGCTCATGGATGAAGTCGATCTTTGAATAGACTTCCGGAAGTGATGTATCGAGTAATCGTGAGATAGCTGAAAGTGTCACGCCATTAACCAGCGATCTAAAGACTTTACCATTTAGATCGCTACGCTTTTGTCGCCTCGTTGAGCGACCAATCGAAAAGGTCTTCTTACACGCTTTGCACTGATATCTTGGATCTCCTTTGGCCGTCGTACCGAACTTTCGATACCGGCTCGGCATGAGCCCAACGGTCGCTCCATGATTGCTACATGCAACACTCGGACAACTTTCACGTTTTGTTCTTCTATTCAGGCGGGAGAGCCTTGCGTATTCTTCCGCCAATGCCTTGTTGGATTTGAGGATGCTAGACCGTCCGCAACTTGGGCAAACATAGGTGCGCTGATCTCCGGATCCGGAGACCTTGCCCCGCGCCAAATTCGAACCAGGAGTAGCTGGTCGGCCGCGCCCATCTCGTGGGTCAGGTAATACGCCGTAAAGGTCACAAAGTGGATTGCGGCAAAAATTGACTGAGAAACCTCCAGGCAGGCGAGGAAGTCGAGTTCTCATTTTGTTCGCAGATTTTTGCGAAGCCTTCTTGGGTTCCGGCACGTCACAAGCTCATATTTCTAAACGAAAACGACCAGCAGCCTAACTGCTGGTCGGTAGCTCGTCAACATTTACCTATAGTGGCTTGGGGTCTTCCCCGCCTTTTTCCTTTTCAGAAGCCGATAACAGGCTTCTTCGGGTCCAGAACCTCTTCCTCGGCGATGTAAGTCTGAAACTTTTTGGCGGACAGGGAGGATCGGACCGCCAGACCGAAAATGACGATTGAAAACAGGACGCACAGCAAAATATCCCAACCGAAGGGGATTTGCTTAAGCGCACCTTCCCCGAACTGTCCCAGGAACGAGATCAGGCCGATCCCTCCGAAATAGGGAACCAGCCACAGGGCCTCGGTCACGTCCATTTCGTCCAGCCGATTGTGGAACCGTGCCAGAAGAAGAACAAATCCGACGATCAACGCGATGCCAAGCCGCCAAACGGTGTCCCAACCGCTCCAATAAACGATGAGCGTGGCGACAGCGAATGCCGTGATGGCCACCACTTTGACGAAAGGGATGCGAATGGAACGCGGGTGGTCCGGCATCAGGCGGCGCAAGCACACAACGGCGATTGGCCCAACGGCAAAAGATACGACTATGGCGGCGCCATTCAGGGCAATAACGGTGGTGAACGGGACCGTAAGAAGGAACAGAATTCCAATCAGAAAGTTCAGAGACAAGGCCCACAAGGGCACCCCAAATGAAGACAGTATTTGCAAACGCTTTGGCAGGAAACCGTTCTGTGACAAGGCCAGCGCGATACGCGCGTTCGAGCCGGTGGACACCAAACCGTTGCCAAAGGGGCCAATGACCGAGCCGACATTCAAAACGCTCAGGAACCAGACGATCCCAACGGATAGGATGACCCCGTCCAATGGCCCCTGACCGCTAAAATTCAGGCTTGCCCAGCCGTTCTTCAGCATCTCCGGGCCAAGAGCGCCGATAAACGCAATCTGTAATCCGACGTAAATGGCTGCACACAGAATGATGGACAGCACCAGTGCCGCAGGAATGGCTACTTTGGGGTTTCGAACCTCACCAGCCATATCGACCACATGGCGGAAACCGATGAAGGAAAAGATGACGCCTCCGGTTGAAACAGCCGCCATGATGCCCTGCAAGCCGTACGGCGCAAAACCACCCGGTTGGGTGAAGTTCCCGGTGTCAAATCGACTTGCGATCAGCAGAATCGACAGAACGATCGGAATGGCAATTTTGGCCCATGTCAGCGTTGCGTTCACTTGCGTAAAGAATTTTACCCCCAACGCATTAATGACAACGAACAACAACATGAAAAACAACGCCACGGCGATACCCGCGCCGGTCAAATCGCCCGTAGCGGCTGTGTGCAGCCAGGGAGCATAAGGCCCGAGGTATTTAAGCATCGCCTCGACCTCAATCGGGGCAGTGGTGTTGTACCCAATCCAGGCTGTCCACCCCATTGCCATCGAAACGATATTCCCGTGCGAAAACTGGGGGACGCGGGCGATCCCCCCGGGAATGGGCAGCATGGCCGAAATCTCGGCGAAGGTTATCGCAAGAACGAACATGGCCACCGCGCCAATGATCCACGAAAGGATAGCGGCAGGACCTGCGTGTTGAACTGCGAGGAGGGGACCGAACAACCAGCCGGAACCGATAATTCCACCGACCGAAATGAAGGTCAGGCCGACAAGGCCAATATCCCGTTTCAATTTGGCCATGCGAAACCCCATGCCTCAGCGCCGGTTGATCACACGGCAGATGCAGGAACGATACGCAGCTGAAATGCAAGCTGGCAAGTAATGTAATTTCAAGGCCTTAGAATGCGTTGATTCTGAGGAAGTGGAATGGTGGGTGATAAGAGATTTGAACTCCTGACAACTTCGATGTGAACGAAGCGCTCTACCACTGAGCTAATCACCCGTAGGCACTGCTGTTACAGCGACTCGGATTGGTTGGCAAGATGGCCGGTGGTGAATTCGATACAGCTCATGAAAAGCTGGTTTTCCGGCCTCGGGGGTGGGTGGCACAATCGGAAAAAATCAGGTTCTTCGAAAAAACTTCAAAACGCCGCTTGACGATGTCGGGGCGTAGCCATAATACACCCAAACGTTCAGCGATGAACAGACAGCGGGCGGTTGTAGCTCAGATGGTTAGAGTACCGGCCTGTCACGCCGGGGGTCGCGGGTTCGAGCCCCGTCAACCGCGCCACTGCTGTCCGCCTGGATCCGGGTTAAGGGATCACGAAAATAGATGCGCGGTTGTAGCTCAGTTGGTTAGAGTACCGGCCTGTCACGCCGGGGGTCGCGGGTTCGAGCCCCGTCAACCGCGCCATTTTCCCTAAAGTCAGCGGTAAATTCATTATTTATGCCACGCTTCAGCGTGTCAAATGCGATGCTGCTTTGTCGGATCGGCGAATAGATGACAGTTCTTGCTTTGTTCTAACTTTTCTGTTGGAGTTCCAGCGTCGTTCACCTATTTCTAAGACACTTGTGTGTTGGGGGCCAAAAATGGCTGAGCTGAAGAATATCGAAGTGCGCGGTGCGCGCGAACATAACCTCAAAGGTATCGACGTGGACATCCCACGTGATCAGCTTGTGGTGATCACCGGGCTGTCGGGGTCTGGTAAGTCGTCTTTGGCTTTCGACACGATCTATGCCGAGGGCCAGCGTCGTTACGTTGAAAGCTTGTCAGCCTATGCCCGCCAGTTTCTGGACATGATGGAAAAGCCGGATGTGGATCACATCAGCGGCCTGTCACCAGCCATCTCGATCGAACAGAAGACAACGTCCAAGAACCCGCGTTCGACCGTCGGAACGGTCACCGAGATCTATGACTATATGCGCTTGTTATTCGCCCGGTCCGGAACGCCGTACAGCCCGGCCACTGGGCAGCCGATTGAGGCGCAGCAGGTTCAGGACATGGTCGACCGCATCATGACGATGGAGGAGGGGACACGCGGATACTTGCTCGCCCCCATCGTGCGCGACCGCAAAGGCGAATACAAAAAGGAATTCCTCGAACTGCGCAAGCAGGGCTTCCAACGCGTGAAGGTCGATGGAGAATTCTACGAGCTGGATGAACCGCCCACGCTGGACAAGAAGTATCGCCATGACATTGATGTCGTTGTCGACCGCCTTGTCGTGCGCGAAGGGATGGAGACCCGGCTGGCCGACAGTTTGCGTACTGCTTTGGACTTGGCCGACGGTATCGCCGTTCTCGAAACCGCGCCGCGTGAGGGCGATCCGGAACGGATCACGTTTAGCGAGAACTTTGCTTGCCCGGTCAGCGGCTTCACCATTCCTGAAATCGAACCCCGTTTGTTTTCGTTCAACGCTCCGTTCGGGGCGTGTCCGGATTGTGATGGTCTGGGTGTCGAGCTGTTCTTTGACGAACGCCTTGTGGTTCCGGACCAGACCTTGAAACTGTACGACGGGGCGTTGGCGCCCTGGCGCAAGGGAAAGTCGCCTTACTTTCTGCAGACCATCGAAGCGATTGCCCGACACTATGAGTTCGACAAGAACACGCCGTGGAAGGACCTGCCGCCAAAGGTGCAGCAAGTGTTTCTGCGCGGTTCCGGCGACGAAGAAATCCAATTCCGCTATGATGAAGGCGGGCGGGTCTATCAGGTCACCCGCAGCTTTGAGGGCGTGATCCCGAATATGCAACGCCGCTATCGCGAGACCGACAGCGCGTGGATCCGTGAAGAGTTTGAGCGGTATCAGAACAACCGACCCTGTGGTGCCTGTGAAGGCTATCGCCTACGTCCCGAGGCGCTGGCGGTTAAGATCGCAGGCGCGCATGTCGGGCAGGTTGTTCAGATGTCGATCCGCGAGGCCTTGACCTGGATCGAAGATGCACCGAACCATCTAAGTGTCCAGAAGAACGAAATCGCACGCGCCATTCTCAAGGAAATCCGCGAGCGGCTGGGATTTCTGAATAACGTTGGTTTGGAATACCTTACGCTGTCCCGCTCAAGTGGTACCTTGTCTGGTGGTGAAAGCCAGCGCATTCGTCTGGCCAGCCAGATCGGATCTGGTTTGACAGGAGTTTTGTACGTTCTGGATGAACCGTCCATCGGTTTGCACCAGCGTGACAACGACCGCTTGCTTGGAACGCTCAAGAATCTGCGTGATCAGGGTAACACCGTGATTGTCGTCGAGCATGACGAGGAAGCAATCCGCGAGGCGGATTATGTTTTTGACATTGGGCCAGGGGCTGGCGTGCATGGCGGTCAAGTTGTCAGTAAGGGAACGCCTGACCAGATCGCGGCTGATGCGGCCTCAATGACCGGGCAATATTTGTCGGGGACCCGCGAGATTTCGGTCCCGGCTGAGCGACGCAAAGGGAACAAAAAGAAGGTGACGGTTGTCAAAGCGACCGGGAACAACCTGAAAAACGTGACCGCGGATTTCCCGTTGGGCAAGTTCGTCTGCGTTACCGGGGTGTCGGGCGGCGGAAAATCGACGCTTACGATTGAGACGCTGTTCAAAACTGCCTCCATGCGTCTGAATGGCGCGCGGCAAACGCCGGCGCCCTGCGAAACCATTAAAGGGTTGGAGCATCTGGATAAGGTCATCGACATTGACCAGCGTCCTATCGGGCGAACTCCGCGTTCAAATCCAGCGACTTACACCGGGGCCTTCACGCCGATCCGCGATTGGTTTGCCGGTCTGCCCGAGGCAAAGGCGCGCGGCTATAAGCCCGGACGGTTCAGCTTCAACGTCAAGGGTGGTCGTTGCGAGGCCTGTCAGGGTGACGGCGTCATCAAGATTGAGATGCATTTCTTGCCCGATGTTTACGTCACCTGCGAAACCTGTAAGGGCGCGCGATACAACCGCGAAACGCTGGAGATCAAGTTCAAAGGCAAGTCTATCGCCGATGTCCTTGATATGACCGTCGAAGACGCGCAGGAGTTCTTTAAGGCCGTGCCGTCGATCCGCGATAAAATGGACGCACTGGCGCGGGTCGGGCTTGGTTATATTAAGGTTGGGCAGCAGGCGACCACACTTTCGGGTGGCGAGGCGCAGCGCGTTAAGCTTTCAAAGGAATTGTCCAAACGCTCGACCGGGCGGACTTTGTATATTCTGGATGAACCAACCACTGGCCTACATTTCGAAGACGTGCGCAAGTTGTTGGAGGTGCTACATGAACTGGTCGATCAGGGCAATACGGTCGTTGTGATTGAACACAATCTGGATGTCGTCAAAACCGCCGACCACATCATTGATATCGGCCCGGAAGGCGGCGATGGCGGTGGTGAGATCGTGGCAACCGGGACACCCGAGAATGTGGCCGAGGTCGACCGCAGCCATACCGGTAGGTATCTCAAGCCGATGTTGGACGGTGCGCGCGTTGCTGCGGAATAGTGCCGTTCTTTAGTAAAGAATATCTGCCACTGCGCCGATCAGGTTCAGCACCTTTTGCGTTTCGGGGTCGACACGATAAACGTAATCGCCGGCGCGAATGTAGGATCCGCCGCGATTCAGACCATAGCGGTAGGGATCATTGATCCAGCGATAGTCACGCGTGATATAGTCGCCTTTGTTGTACAGGTTTTTTACCTGACCCGGCGGAACACAGGGCACTGCTTTTTTTGCCAAGCCTGGCGGGCAATGACCCGCCTTACTCTTTCCGTTCCCAGCCATTGCAGTAGCCGGACTCAATGAAAGCGCGACAATGGTCAAAGTAACAGACAGAATTCGCGACATCGTGTTTCCTTTCGCGTTAAAGCGCGGTTAGGAAACAGATGGCCGCTGTTTATCCGCCGGTCAACCCGATGGGCAGGAAGTCGCCACCCTGTGGCGACTAGCTCCGGGTACGGTTTTCAAAACGTGGCAGCATGGCGGAAAAATCCTTGCCCAGCCCGTCTTCGGATTCGACGAATTTCTCATAAAGCGTTGTTGCAACCTGTCCCATGGGCGTGTCTGCGTCCGAGCTTTCTGCCGCTTGCTGGCTGAGCCGCAGATCTTTTAGCATCAGCTCGGCCGCGAAACCGGGCTGATAGTCGTTGTCCGCGGGGCTTGCAGGGCCGACACCTGGGGCAGGGCAATAGGCGTTCATCGTCCAGCTATAGCCCGAAGACGTGCTGACCACATCAAACATCTTTTGCCGGTCTAGCCCAAGCTTGTCGGCCAGCGCAAAGGCTTCGCAGGTGGCGATCATAGTTACGCCCAGGATCATGTTGTTGCAAATCTTGGCCGCTTGACCAGCACCGGATTCGCCGCAATGCACGGCTTTCTGACCCATAATGTCGAACAGCGGCGATGCCTTTTCAAACGCCGCGTCGCTACCGCCGGCCATGAAAGTCAGCGTACCCGCTGCCGCACCGCCGATGCCGCCCGACACCGGGGCGTCGACTGCGAGAACGTCCGCTTCCTTGGCTTGCTCGGCAACGGCGCGGGCGCTGTCTACATCGACCGTCGAACAGTCGATCCAGACCGCGCCGGGTCTCATGGCGGGAATGATCTCATTTGCCACCGCCCGCAGGATCTGTCCGTTCGGCAGCATGGTCACGACGATGTCGGCATCGGCCGCGGCTTCAGGGCCGGAGCTGGCCATAGTGACACCCGGCACGGTGACATCCGCCATATCAAAGCCGCTGACATCATGCCCTGCTTTGGCAAGGTTGGCCGCCATCGGATTGCCCATGTTGCCCAGACCGATAAACCCGATTTTCATTCCTTAATCCTCCTCAAAAGTCAGCGTGTTCGCGCCCAAAGGTTGTAGCATCTTTGAAACAGCGACAGCCGGTATGTCTTGGTTCTGATGGCGCCAGCTCGGGTTGCGATCCTTGTCGATGATCTGCGCCCGGATACCCTCCAGAAAGTCCCCGTGTTCCATCGCGCGATAGGTAAAGCGATACTCCAGCTCCAACGCCTTGCGCATGGTCAGGTTTGGAGTGCGGAGACGGTGCAGCATCTCGACCGTGCAGGCCATGGAGAGTGGTGAATTGCGCCCGATCAATTTCAGCGCGTAAGTGGCGGCGTCATTGTTCGAGTTGCGCAGGCTGTTCTGGATATCTCCAAGCGTTTCGCCCCCGAAATCCGTCTCAATTGCATCTTGCATTGCGACCAACGAACCTTCGGGCGGCGTGTCGGAATGGCTTTCAAGAATGCTGGCGTCGCCGGATGCTTCAAGCATGTCGATCAGATCAGACCATTGCTGGATCGGAATGTGATGATCTGCGAAACCGGCCAGAATGGCATCGGCTGGCCCCATGCGATGCCCGGTTGTGCCGAGGTATTCACCTAACCGTCCGGGTGCGAGTGCCAGCATCAGCGTGCTGCCGACATCCGGAACCAAACCGATCGAGCATTCGGGCAGGGCGATTTGCGACGTTTCACCCACGATGCGATGGCTGCCATGGCACCCGATGCCGACGCCACCACCCATCGTGAATCCCTGAAGAAAGCTGACTACTGGCTTTGGGTATTCGAAGATCAGAGCATTCAAGCGGTACTCATCGCGCCAGAACTTTCGGCCGTATTCAAAATCGCCCTTGGTTCCGGTCTCATAAAGCTCGGCAATGTCACCGCCCGCGCAAAAGGCCTTGTCGCCCTCGGCATCCAGAATGATCAGATCCACCGCGTCATCCTCACGCCAATTGCGCAGGGCGGTGTCGATAGCCAGGCACATATCATAGCTGAGCGCATTCAGCGCCTTGGTCCGGGTTAGGGTGATACGACCGGCACGGCCTGCTGTGCGAATATAGACGTCTGACATAAAGTCCTCAGCGCTGAGAGACCATCTGGCGGGCAACGATGACCCTCATGATCTCGTTCGTGCCTTCCAATATCTGATGCACGCGCAGATCGCGTACAAGTTTTTCGATGCCATAGTCGGCCAGATAACCATAGCCGCCGTGCAATTGCAGGCATTGATCCACCACTTTCGATCCCGTTTCGGTCACAAATTTCTTGGCCATAGCGCAGAACTTTGTTGCATCCGGCGCGCCTTGATCCAGTTTCCACGCCGCCTGACGCAGGAATGTCCGGGCGGCCTGCAATTCGATCTCCATATCTGCCAGACGGAACTGAAGGGCCTGAAACTGGTCGATGGACTGCCCGAAAGCCTTCCGCTCGGACATGTATTGCAGTGTCATGTTCAACCCGGTTTGTGCGGCACCTAGAGAACAGGACGCGATGTTCAGGCGCCCGCCATCCAACCCCTTCATCGCGTATTTGAAACCGTCGCCCTCGACACCGACAAGGTTGTCGGAAGGGATCTTGCAATCGTCGAACTGCACCTGCGCCGTAGGCTGGCTTTTCCACCCCATCTTTTGTTCAAGCGCGCCAAAGCTAAGGCCGGAGGTGCCATCTTCGACATAAACTGTCGAAATGCCCTTGGGCCCATCCTGACCGGTGCGCACCATGCAGACATAGGCATCCGAATACCCGCCACCCGAGATGAAAGCCTTGGTGCCGTTCAGGGTATAGCCTTCGTTCGTGCGTTCAGCACGGGTTTTCAAAGCGGCTGCGTCAGAACCTGAGCCGGGCTCGGTCAGGCAATAGCTGAGCACGGTGTTCAAGCTTAGAACATTGGACATGATGCGGGATTTCAGCTCGTCACTCCCAAAGCTGTCCAGCATCTTGGCGCACATGTTGTGGATCGACAGAAAGGCCGCGACAGAGGGGCAGGCCATCGACAAAGCTTCGAACACAAGCGTAGCGTCCAGACGAGACAGGCCAGAACCGCCGCTGTCCTCAGAAACATAAAGGCCGCCGAAACCCAGCTCACCAATGCGCGGCCAAAGGTCTTTGGGGATGGTGCCTTCAGCCTCCCACTGGCGGGCATATGGAGCGATGTTTTCCTGCCCGAAATCATGGGCCATGTCGAAGATCGCATTCTGCTCTTCGGTCGTTGCGAAATCCATGGCTTGCCTCCCATGCTGCCCGATGAATTGAACGAGTGTTTATTTCCCAATCCTTACAGAAATTTTGCACGGCCAGCAATCACTGGCACATTCTTGTGTGGGAAAACGTGCCAAGGTTCAGAGGTCTTGATGGAATTCGTCAATCAAGTGCTGAACAACAGCCTTGCCAGGGTCATCGCCTTTTGCCGCTGCCTCGGCATGTACGCGGCGCTGGCGGGTGGCCGAGGTGCCGTTCTGGGCAATCTGATGTAGTTTGGCCAACTCGGTCATGGTGCCCAGAGCTTCGGCATCTTCCGCGAGTAAGCCCATCAGTTCGCCCATGAGTTCCGGCATAGGTTTGATCGAGCGATCACCGAAGTCAATCATCCCTTCGCCAACGCCATAGCGCTGCGCACGCCAGCGGTTTTCGCCAATTAGGAACCGATCGTATTGTCGCCACCTGAGGTTTCGGTCTTTCAAGCGACAAAGCATGCGCGTTAACGCCTGCACCATTGCGGCCAGTGAAAGTGCATGCTCCATGCGGGGCTGCACGTCCATGATCCGGGTTTCCAGCGTTGGATATTGGTGCGACGGTCGCAAATCCCACCAAATTTTCGTGGTGTCTTCGATCACGCCCAGTTCGACCAGAACGCCCGTAGTACGTTCATATTCGGACCAGCCGGAAAAGATCGGGGGCAGACCGGTCCGGGGCAGGTTGTCAAATACCGTTAACCTGTACGAAGACAGACCTGTGTCCTCACCGTTCCAGTATGGCGATGACGTCGACAAGGCTAAGAGATGCGGCAAAAAGTAGGACAGCTGCGGAATCAGGTCGGCGCGCAAGGCTGAATCGGCCACCCCGATATGGACATGCATGCCACAGATCAGCATACGCCGCGCCACTCCGCCCAACGCGTGTTGGAGCGCGTCATATCGGTCTTTGCGCGTATGTTGCTGCTTTTTCCAGTCGGCAAAGGGGTGGCAGGATACAGCGATTGGGGCAAGGTTGTGCTCGGCGGCGCGTTTCGAAACACAGGACCGCAAGCGTTTCAGATCCTCGCGCGCAGAGCTGATGGTCACATGCGGCCGCGTACCGACCTCGATCTGGCATTGCAGGAATTCGGGGCTGACCTGTCCTTCAAAATCGGCCTGGCAGGCTTCCATTAACGCGGCAGGCGCTTCGGCGAGTTCCAGACTGTCTCGATCAACCAACAGATACTCTTCTTCGATGCCCAGCGTAAATTCCTGCTGCATTCCGGCCCTCGCAACTGTGTTCTGACCAGTGAATACGGAAATTGTCTTTTTGCCAAGTGTTTGCCAGCTGGGTTCTTGCGAAGCCCCCATGCGCACAGGTAAGGAGGCGTCTAGACCGTCAGCAAACCCGGAGCCCCCCCGTGAAACCAAGGAAATTCCCACGGCTGAACGCCGCGCTTGATCGGTTTGGTGTGAAACTGATCGACAAAGTGACCGAACGGGACGAACGCGCGCGCCTTGAGGCATTTGAACGTGCAGGGGGTCTGACCCGACCTGCCTATGCTCTGTCTCCGGGGATGGAAGGGTTCGATATCACTCAATTGGTGTCGGAATACCAAGAACACTCTACTTCTCTGGAAGCTCTTAAAGACCCGGCGCGCAACAAGACCGGTTATCGTATCAACAATGGGTATTACGACAGCCCGGACGCGGATGCGCTGTATCTGATGATACGCAGGTTCAAACCCAAGCGGGTGATCGAGGTAGGTTGCGGAAACTCGACCCGTGTGACCCGGCAGGCGATAATTGACGGCGGATTTCAGACAAAGGTGTCCGCAATCGATCCGTATCCACGGGCAGATATCGCGCATGTGGTGGATGAGTTCGAACAAAAACGTCTGGAAGAAGTCGATCCGGCGCTGTTCGAGCAACTCGAATCCGGTGACGTATTGTTCATCGATTCCAGCCACGTTGTTCGCATGAGCAATGACGTCGCGCACCTGTTTTGCCGCATCATTCCGGCGCTCAAACCCGGTGTGGTCATTCATGTGCACGATGTTTTTCTGCCTTATGAATATCCCAAACGGTTCTTTTATGATTGCCCGGGCTGGGGTGAGCAGTACATGCTGCATGCACTCCTGCAATCTGGTGCATATTCAATGCTTTGGCCCGGATACTACCTTCAACAGGATCGCCCCGATGCGGTCGAATCCTTGCAATTTTTGAAAGACGGTCGCGCCCAAAGCATATGGGTTCAGGTCAAAGAAAATTGATCTGTTAGTGATCCGGCGCGACTAAGAGCCCGTACCCCTTTTCATAACTAGCTGGAGAGGAGATGACAGCCATGTTTCGTCGTACGTTTATGGGCGCCGCCGCCGCAATTGCACTGACACTGCCTGTAAAAGCACAGGCTGCAGATATCGTGGATACCGCAGTATCAGCCGGTTCCTTCAACACATTGGTCGCCGCTGTTCAGGCTGCGGGTCTTGTCGACACGTTGAAAAGTGACGGACCGTTCACAGTGTTCGCACCAACTGATGAAGCTTTTGCGGCACTGCCCGACGGTACGGTGGAAACACTGCTGTTGCCGGAGAACAAAGACCAACTGGTCGAAATACTGACCTATCACGTGGTTCCCGCCAAGGTGATGTCCGGTGACATCGCTGGCAAGCGCGCCAAGGTTCTGACCGTGCAAGGCGATCGCCTGAGCGTAAATGCAAAGAACGGCGTGAAAGTGAACGGTGCCGAAGTCATTCAGGCCGATATTGAGACCAGCAATGGCGTGATCCACGTTGTCGACGCTGTGATCCTGCCGGAATAAGATATTTTTGTTTCATGAAAAAGCCCCGGTCCTCATGGCCGGGGCTTTGTCGTCAAACCAGTCTGACCTGGGTCCCGACCTGGACAAGAGGAAACAATTCCTCGACATGTTGATTGTACAGGCCGATGCACCCGGACGAGCTTTGGCGCCCGATTTTTCGCGTATCGTGGGTGCCGTGCACAAGATAGGCTGGCCAGCCCAGATACATTGCACGGGTGCCCAACGGGTTGCCTGGTTCACCACCTTCCATACGCACTGGCAAAAGCGGATCACGCTCGCGCATTGATGCGGTCGGTGTCCAGCTTGGGTTCTCGGCTTTGCGCACAACCTTGGTATAACCGCGCTTCGTCAGCTCTTCGCTCATCGGTACCGAACTGGGGTACAGTTTGTAGGTGCCATCGGGCCCCCAATAGTGCACCGCGCGGCTTGTGATATCGGCCAGCAAAGCCCCTGCGCCCAGCTGGTCAAAATGGTCCTGCCAATTCTGTTGCGAGAAGGACGAGACATTGCGGCGCACCGGCAGTTGCGTGCTGATCGCCTCTTCTGTTGTTGGGAAAGCATCTGAGCTTTGGGCGCGCAGAAGCGTCGGCGTCGCTAGGACGGACGCAGCACCCAGCAAGGCGGTACGACGATTAATACGGGAACTGGACACGGATGCCTCCTGAAGGAATGCTCTATGGTTTCGGGCAATTTAGTAACTGCTTTCCCTCAGGGCCAGATGCTTGGCTTAAATTTTCCGTGAGATTTACACATTTGACGCAGTTTATTGCCTGTCCGGACGGGGGAATACTCGGTGTCCGGACAGGTTTTTGCTGTTTGCGGGACACGGCTTGGGGTATTTTTTCGGGCATGTCTGCTCCAATTCCAGGGGACAGGCCCACAGATGTTCGGAGACCGCACGATATGACCAAGAAATCGGAAACCTTGGAAATTCGCGTATCTTATGAGTTGAAAAGCAAGTTGGCAGATCTGAGCGAACAGCGCGGATCGTCGATGAGCGAACTCGTGCGTGGTGTGATCGACCGCGAGCTGGCAGGGCCTTCACCAGACACAGTTGGAGAAGATGAAATGCCCATTCGAACGCTCAGCCGTTTTGCCCCCAAGACGCTCTATCTGCTGCCGGTCCTGTTACTGGCTGGTCTTTATTGGGGGTCTGCCCAAACACCTGCACAAGCAACGCCTATGGCGCGGATCTTCTTTGCCGAGTTGGATCGCGACGGGGATGGGGTGATTACTGAACCGGAATTGTACCAATTCCTGACGGAAGATGAGGGCCTCATCGTCGGGGATGATTGTGAAGCGGCAAAAGAATCCTGCACACCAGAAGCTATTGCAGCTGAGGAGATCAATCGGGCGGATTCCAACGCAGACGGACACGTCGAATATTCTGAATTCGAAATCTTCTATCTTGCAGAGCGGGCGGTGGAGTTTCTCGAATATGATGCCGACGAAAATGGCGTGGTGTCCCCGGATGAATTTGTGGCCATGGAAGTGCGGGATCTCATCGAGTTCCCCGATCCGGAAATGGATGAGCCGCTGTCGGCCGAATGCTTGACCATGGTTGAAAGCGACAAGATCGAAGGCATTGCCAAAGCTTGTATCCATGCGCACGAGCTTCGGATGGTCATGGCCGAGTTTGACGCGGATTTTGATGGCAGAGTCACATTGCGCGAATTTTTACAGAACTGACCCCTCGCCGCGCAACGAAAAAGGCCGCCCAACGGGGCGGCCTTTTGAATTTGTTTGGGTGGGAAATCAGTCCATCGCTTTGAAGTTGAATTCGCCACCTTCTTTGATGCCCGACGGCCAACGGGCCGTAACGGTTTTCGTGCGGGTGTAGAATTTGAAGCTGTCCGGACCGTGCTGGTTCAGGTCACCAAACATGGATTTCTTCCAGCCGCCAAAGGTGTGGTAGGCCAGCGGAACCGGGATCGGAACGTTGATCCCGACCATGCCGATATTCACACGGCTGGCAAAGTCGCGCGCAGTGTCGCCATCGCGCGTGAAGATTGCAGTGCCGTTGCCGTACTCATGGTCCATCGCCAGTTTCAGCGCTTCTTCATAAGAGCCTGCGCGCACGGTCGACAGAACTGGGCCAAAAATCTCTTGCTTGTAGATGTCCATCTCAGGCGTCACGTTATCGAACAGGTGCGGGCCGACAAAGAAGCCGTCCTCATAGCCCTGCAAGCTGAAGTCGCGGTTATCAACAACCAGCTTCGCGCCTTGTTCTACGCCCGAGTTGATCAGACCAAGAATACGCTCTTTGGCAGCACCGGTTACAACTGGGCCCATGTCGACGTCATCGCCGGCGGTGTAGGGGCCGACCTTCAGCTTTTCTACGCGCGGAATCAGCTTTTCGATCAGTGCGTCGGCTGTTTCTTCGCCAACGGGCACAGCAACCGAGATGGCCATGCAGCGTTCGCCCGCCGCGCCAAACCCGGCACCGACCAGCGCGTCGGCAGCCTGATCCAGATCCGCGTCAGGCATGACGATCATGTGGTTCTTGGCGCCGCCGAAACACTGCGCGCGCTTACCGTTCGCAGTCGCGCGGGAATAGATGTACTGCGCGATCGGGGTCGACCCAACGAAGGACACGCCCTGAATGGTATCGCTGTCCAGCAGAGTGTCCACGGCCTCTTTGTCGCCGTTGACGACCTGGAAGACGCCCTTGGGCAAGCCGGCTTCGACAAACAGCTCTGCTAGCATCAACGGCACGGATGGATCACGCTCGGACGGTTTCAGAACCACGGCGTTGCCGCAGGCTAGGGCAGGGCCTACGTGCCACAGCGGCATCATTGCCGGGAAGTTGAACGGCATGATCGAGGCCACAACACCCAGCGGCTGCCGCATGGAGTACATGTCGATGCCAGGGCCTGCGCTGTCGGTGAACTCACCCTTCAGCATCTGCGGTGCGGCGATGCAGTATTCGATCACTTCCAGACCGCGCTGCAAGTCGCCCTTGGCGTCTGGGATGGTTTTGCCATGCTCGCGGCTGAGCGCCTCGGCCAACTTGTCCATGTCGCGGTTCATCAGGTGAACCATGGCCATCATGACACGTGCGCGTTTCTGTGGATTGGTTGCACCCCAGGCAAGCTGCGCAGCGGCTGCGCTTTCGATTGCCGCCGTGGTTTCGGCAGCACTTGCCATCGGGCACTTGTACTGAACCTCGCCAGTGGCGGGGTTAAAGACGTCGTCAAATCGTCCTGAGGTTCCGGCGACATTCTCGCCGTTGATGAAATGGGACAGCTCGGTCATTGCAGATCTCCTCCGATGCGTTTGTGCGCACAATAGGCTTGCATAAATTGCTTGAACAGAGGCAATGTCCCAAAGATATTTTGCAAAAATGCAAAGGGCAGGGCGTGACACCAAACTGGGATGATATGCGGGTCTTTCTGGCCGTCGCGCGCGAAGAAAGCCTTTCGGCTGCTGGGCGGCAGTTGAAGATCGACCCCGCCACGGTTGGACGCAGGATCGCCCGGTTAGAAGCCTCATTGGAAGCCCCCCTGTTTACCAAGTCGCAACAAGGCTACCTTTTGACCGCTGCAGGTGAGCGCCTGATGGAACACGGGCTAAAAGCCGAAGAGGCGATGCGCGCGGCGGCGGGTGCAATGGCGGGCACGTCGAAAACGCTCAGCGGACAAATACGGATTGGCGCGCCGGACGGGTCGGCCAATTACCTTTTGCCGCAGGTCTGCGCGAAAATCAGTGATGCAAACCCCGATTTGGATATTCAGATCCTGGCCCTGCCGCGCGTGATCAACCTGTCCCGGCGCGAGGCTGATATGGCGGTGACGGTCAGTGCACCAACAGCTGGGAGCCTTCTGGTCCAGAAAATCACCGATTACAAACTGCACCTTGTTGCGACGCGCGACTATCTGGCCTTTTGCCCGGCAATCCGTTCGATCCAGGACCTGAGTGGCCATCGCATGATTGGCTACATTCCGGATATGATCTTTGACCGCGAGCTGGATTATCTAGTGGATATCGGCGTTGACCGTGTCGCGCTTGCATCGAATTCGGTGTCGGTTCAGCTGCGGCAGGCCACGCTTGGGACGGGGGTTTGTGTTGCGCATGACTTCACCTTGCCGTTTCATCCCAACCTGCAGAAAATCCTGACGGATCAGGTGAGTTTGACCCGGAGTTTTCACCTGGTGCGACATCAGGGCGATCAGCGGAATGAAAGGTTGAACCGGTTTGCGCAGGCCTTGACGCAGGGTATTCGGGAAGAGGTTGAGCGGCTTGAGGCTCAAGTGTCACCTTGACAGGTTTAAGCATTCCGGCAACGCTTTGGAAAACAGGACATTATTTCGGAGGTTACGCTTATGCTCGTTCAGGCCATTCTGAAATCCAAGGCCACCGGAGGGGTCGAGACAGTCAGCCCGACAATCACTGTGGCTGACGCCTCGAAAATCCTGGCCGAAAAACGGATCGGGACGGTTGTTGTATCAGAAGATGGCGGCGAAACGGCATCTGGCATCCTTTCCGAGCGGGACATCGTAAGAGAGCTGGCCGCAAGCGGCAGTGGTTGCCTGGCGCAGCCAGTCAGCGCCTATATGACCCGTAACCTTGTGACAGCCACTCAGCAGGACACGGTTCAGGATATCATGACCCGCATGACCGAAGGGCGCTTTCGCCACATGCCCGTTGTCGAAGATGGCAAGCTGGTGGGGATCGTCACACTGGGCGACGTGGTAAAGGCGCAGCTGGCAGAACTGGCTATGGAAAAAGACGCGCTGCAAGGCATGATCATGGGGCATTGAGGCCCTTGAACCCCAAAGCTGGCTCTTGCACCTGCGGCGAAGTTATGTTTGCTTGCGCAGAAATTTTGTTGCGCAGGAGGCCGCGATGAGGGTTGGATTATATCCCGGAACATTCGATCCAATCACCTTGGGTCATATCGATATCATTCGCCGTGCGGCTGCTTTGGTGGACAAGCTCGTCATTGGCGTCGCAATCAACCGAGACAAGGGGCCTTTGTTCTCGCTCGAGGAACGCGTTGCGATGATCGAGGCGGAATGCGCCCATCTGACTGAGCAAACGGGAACCGAAATCGTTGCGCATCCCTTTGAAAACCTGCTGATCGACTGCGCCCGTGATGTTGGGGCGCAGATCATTGTCCGCGGGCTGCGGGCTGTTGCGGATTTTGAATATGAATTCCAGATGGTCGGGATGAACCGGGCGTTGGACGACACGGTCGAGACGGTCTTCCTGATGGCCGAGGCGCGGCATCAGGCCATTGCCTCCAAATTGGTTAAGGAAATCGCCAGGTTGGACGGGGACGTGTCGAAATTCGTCACGCCCCGCGTTAATGCCGCGCTGCGTGACCGTTTAGGCTAGGGCACCCATCGCTGCGGCGGTGTCCAGCATCCGGTTCGAGAAACCCCATTCGTTGTCATACCACGCCAGCACACGCACCAGTGTGCCGTCGGTCACCTTGGTTTCCGGCAGCGAAACGGTCGAGCTGTGTGGGTCGTGGTTGAAGTCCACCGAGATCAGCGGGCGGTTCTCTGCCGCCAGAACCCCGGGGATTCTGGCTGCGGCTTCGGTAAACAGCGCGTTGACTTCTTCCTCGGTTGTCGGGCGTGAGACCTCGGCGACCAGATCAACCACGGACACGTTCGGTGTGGGGACGCGAATGGCCTGACCCGTCAGTTTGCCGGCCAGTTGCGGCAGGACGAGGCCAACGGCAGAGGCCGCGCCCGTAGTGGTCGGGATCATCGA
This sequence comes from Ruegeria sp. AU67, assembly GCF_900312795.1. Taxonomy (NCBI): domain Bacteria; kingdom Pseudomonadati; phylum Pseudomonadota; class Alphaproteobacteria; order Rhodobacterales; family Roseobacteraceae; genus Ruegeria; species Ruegeria sp. AU67. Next base: position 151,755 of record NZ_OMPH01000018.1, on the reverse strand, counting down.
CAATGCCGCCGCGCGTGACAGATAAGGGTCTTTACCGGCGGTGTCGTGAACCGGTTGGCTGGCTGTGTAGGCGTGAACCGTGGTCATGTTGCCGTGGACAATGCCTAGCCCTGCGTCCAGCGCTGCGGCCACCGGTGACAGGCAGTTGGTGGTACAAGACGCATTGGACACCACGTTATCTTCGGCCGTAAGCTCGTGATCGTTAACGCCAAACACGATCGTTTTCACAGCGCCATCGCCGCGGGCGGGGGCCGAGATCAATACCTTCTTCGATCCGTTCGTGAAATGGCGGGATGCAGCTTCGCGTGTGCGGAATACGCCAGTGCATTCCAGAACGACGTCCACATCGGACCAATCCAGTTTTTCCGGCTCACGCTCGCTGCTCAGGCGGATTGGACCGTTTCCAACGTCCAGGCCTGCCTCGGTTAAAGTGACCGGTTTGCCGTACCGGCCATGGACGCTGTCGAATTCGAACAGATGCGCGTTCATTTCCGGCTTCGCCAAGTCGTTTATCGCAACGATTTCAACATCCGTACGCCCGGATTCCATGACCGCCCGCAGCACGCCGCGTCCGATCCGTCCAAATCCGTTGATTGCCAGTTTGAGTGTCATGTCCTGCTCCGTCCGAAATGCGGCTAATGTGAAGTTAGCGCTAACAAAGCCAGATCAGAGGAAAAGTCAAGCAAAACCTCTGTCACCGCCAGAAGGCGAGCCAGTCCAGAAAGGTGTAGAGTTTCTTGCCAAGGAACACGAATTGTTCGGTTCCAAAGAGGGCATAGCTGACAACGAACAAGCCCAGAATGAGCAGGGCAAGCCAGATGGCGATTTGATTTGTCATGCTTGCCCCGGACGAAAACGCCCGCCCAGTTAACCTGAGCGGGCGAAAAGGTTCAAGATTTCAAAGCAACCTTAGTTAAGGCGACCCATGGCAACTGCAACGTCTGCCATGCGGACCGAGAACGCCCATTCGTTGTCGTACCAAGCCAGAACGCGAACCATGCGGTCGCCGACAACGCGGGTCTGATCGGGTGCGAAGATCGAGCTTTCTTCGGTGTTGTTGAAATCGGTCGAAACAAGCGGTGCGGGTTCATAGCCCAGAACACGCTGCATCGACCCCAGCGAGGCTTCGCGTACGATGGCGTTCACTTCTTCTACCGTTACATCACGAGCAGCGCGGAATGTCAGGTCAACCGCAGAAACATTCGGGGTCGGGACACGGATGGCCGAACCGTCCAGGCGACCTTTCAGATTGGGCAGAACCTCACCCAAGGCTTTCGCGGCACCTGTCGATGTCGGAATCATCGACATCGCGGCAGCACGGGCGCGGTAAAGATCACTGTGACGGCGGTCCAGGGTCGGCTGGTCGCCGGTATAGGCGTGGATCGTGGTCATGATGCCGTTCTCGATGCCGATACCCTCGTCCAGTACCTTGGCAAGCGGAGCAAGGCAGTTCGTGGTGCACGAGCCGTTCGAGACCATTTTATCATCGGTCACAAGGCTGTTGTGGTTTACACCATAGACGATGGTCTTATCGACGTTTTTGCCCGGGGCAGACAGCAGTACCCTTTGTGCACCGCGATCCAGGTGCGTTTTGGCTTTCAGACCGTCATTGAATTTACCGGTGCATTCCAGAACGACATCGCAGCCATCCCAGTCCAGTTCGTTCATGTCATAGGTCGAGAACATCTCCATCGGGCCGCGGCCCAGATCCATGGTTTTGCCATCGATTGCGACATCGCGGGGGAAACGTCCGTGGACACTGTCATACTTTAGCAGGTGCGCTGTGGTTTCCAGCGGGCCGGTTGCGTTGACCTTGATCACTTCGATGTCGTTGCGGGCGGATGCCGCGATATGCGACAACGTGCAGCGGCCAATGCGGCCAAAACCATTGATACCGACCTTGATGGTCATGTGCTGTCTCCAAATGCGCTTGCGTTGGACGCCATATAGCTGTCAAAGCGCTTTCTCAAAAGACCAAAAGTGACATATTTTTAACGTGTTAGCGCAAACCTGCGCCGGTTGCGCTAACGCTTGCGCTAGCCGTCGGATCGGGTAGGCTCCGGTTGCGGCAGGTGAAGTGAAAGGAAACACCATGAGCGGTCTGTTGGCCCTGTTGGATGACGTAGCAGGTATTGCAAAGGTTGCGGCCTCGTCCGTGGACGATGTGGTCGCAGCGGCCGGAAAGGCGGGCGCAAAGACCGCTGGTGTGATCATCGACGATGCCGCCGTAACCCCGAAATACGTTCAGGGATTCGCCCCGGCGCGCGAGTTGCCCATCATTTGGCGCATCGCGCGTGGTTCCATATTCAACAAGATTATCCTGCTGCTGCCGGTTGCTTTGCTACTGGCGAATTTTGCTCCGTGGTTGATCACGCCTTTGCTGATGATCGGCGGCTCTTACTTGTGTTTCGAGGGGGCCGAGAAGATATTTCATGTCCTATTCCCTCATGGCAGTCACGTTATCGACGAAGACATGGCCATTCGCGACCCCGGCCATCTGGAAGAGCAAAAGATCAAAGGCGCGATCAAGACGGATTTTATCCTTTCGGCTGAAATCATGACGATTGCGCTGGCTGCGATTGAGGCCCCAAACCTGTGGATGCAGGCCGCGACCTTGGCGGTTGTGGGGATCGGTGTCACCGTGGCGGTCTACGGGTCAGTTGCCCTGATCGTTAAGATGGACGATGTCGGGCTGTACCTCGCGCAAAACGCACCGACACCGATTGGGCGAGGGCTTGGGCGCGGGTTGGTCAAAGCCATGCCGGTTGTCATGAAAATCCTGTCCATAGTCGGCACAGCCGCGATGTTGTGGGTCGGCGGTTCCATCATCATTCACGGGATGGAGGTTCTGGGCTTTGGGTGGCTGGGACACCACATCCACGACTGGGCCTATGCCATTGGTCATTCAGTGTCTGAGCAGTGGACCGGTGTTGTTGAATGGGTATCCAAGGCGACGATGGACGGTGTGTTCGGTCTGGCATGGGGGTTTGTTCTGATCCCGGTGGCGACAAAGGTGGTCGGGCCGATGATCGAGATGTTTTCAAAGAAGACTGATGCGCATTAAATTTATAATCCTGAAATGAGTGACCTGAGCCATCTACCGACTTTTAGACCGGTTCAGAGTTGGGTCCGCATACAATTGAAGGGGCGGGCAGCCAAACGCAAAGCGGCGGCCTTGTCGGCCATGAACCTTGGCGCGGAACAAATGCCGTTTGAACCGCTCAGGCTTTACCAGGTACTGCATTTCCGGATCGACACGGCGGAGACTGCGGCCCGACGCGCCAAGTGGGCAGGGGGGCGATTGTTTAACCTGCTCAGCGGCCAGTCGGCGCAATTCATTCCGCTATATGGAACGCATGTTAGGCAGGTTTTGTCTGCTGCAGTGCAGAACGTGCCCGATGGGATTGTGCCAGCAGAACGGTATGAGTTGCGGTTGGATTATGCGAAACGGGCCTATACGGCGTTGAAGGCCGAGCTAAAGCAGCCAAAATAGGAAAGGGCGGCCAAAGCCGCCCTTTTTGTATCTGGCTGATGAGCAGAGCGTTTACTGACCCAGCAGTTCCTTGACCTTGGCCACTGTCGCCTCGGCGGTGATGCCGAAATGCTTGTACAGTTCACCGGCTGGGGCCGACGCACCGAAGCTGGACATGCCGATGAAACCGGCTTTGGCTTCGCGACCACGTTCACCCAGCAACCAGCGATCCCAGCCACCGGCGCGAACGGCGGCCTCGATACCGACGCGGACGGGGCCGCCCGGCAGGACGCGCTTGCGATAGGCTTCATCCTGCTGCGCAAACAGCTCCATCGACGGCATGGAGACGACGCGGGTGCCGATGCCTTCAGCCTCGAGCATCGCTTTGGCTTCCATCGCCAGCGACACTTCGGACCCGGTGGCGATCAGAATGGCCTGACGCTTGCCCTCGGCATCGGCCAGAACATATGCGCCTTGCGCGGTCAGGTTCTTGGCCCTGTGTTCTTTACGCACCGTCGGCACGCCCTGACGGGTCAGCGACAGAACCGAAGGGCTGTCCTTGAACGTCAGCGCCAGTTCCCATGCCTCAGCCGTCTCAACCACATCGGCGGGACGGAACACATAAGTGTTCGGCGTCGCGCGCGAGATGGCCAGATGTTCAACAGGCTGGTGGGTCGGGCCGTCTTCGCCCAGACCGATCGAGTCGTGGGTCATCACGAAGACCGTCGGCACCTTCATCAAGGCGGCCAAACGCATCGAGGGGCGGGCATAGTCGGTGAACGCCATGAACGTGCCGCCATAGGGGCGGATACCGCCATGCAGCGCCATACCGTTCATCGCTGCGGCCATGCCGTGTTCGCGGATTCCGTAGTGGATATAGCGACCCTTGCGGTTTTCCGGCAGGAACACGCCCATATCCGCAGACTTGGTGTTGTTCGACCCGGTCAGGTCGGCGGAACCGCCAACGGTCTCGGTCATGATCGGGTTCACTACGTTCAGAACCTTTTCCGAAGACGCGCGGGTGGCGAGTTTCGGCTGATCTTCCGACATCTGCTTTTTGAACGCACGGATGGCACCGGCCAGTTTCTTAGGTGCATCAAACGCATAGGCGCGGTTGAATTCGGCCTGTTTGCGTTCGGAAATCTGCGCGAAACGCTCTTCCCATTCGGCGCGTTCAGCCGCGCCACGGGCACCGATGGCCTCCCAAGCCGATTTGACGTCAGTCGGGACCACAAAGGCATCATGGGGCCAATCATAGCCGTCTTTGGCGGCTTTCAGCTGATCCTGATCGGTCAATGCGCCGTGACCTTTGGAAGTATCCTGTGCGGCGTGACCCAGCGCGATGTGGCTTTCGCAGGCGATCATGGATGGTTTGTTGGACGATTTGGCTTGCACAATGGCCGCATCAATCGCGATCGGATCATGGCCATCGATTTCAATCACGTTCCAGCCCGAGGCCTTGAAGCGGCGCACCTGATCGGTGCGATCAGCAATATCCACGGTGCCGTCGATGGTGATGTTGTTGTTGTCCCAGAAAACAATCAGCTTGCTCAGCTCATGACGGCCAGCCAGTGTGATGGCCTCTTGGCTAACGCCTTCCATCAGGCAACCGTCGCCCGCAATCACATAAGTATAGTGATCGACGACCTTTTTGCCGTAATGCGCACGCTGGATTTCTTCGGCCATGGCGAAACCAACTGCGTTGGAAATGCCCTGACCCAGTGGTCCGGTGGTGGTTTCGATACCGTTCACCAGGAAGTTTTCCGGGTGACCCGCAGTTTTTGCACCCAGCTGGCGGAAGTTCTTGATCTCATCCAGTGTCACGTCCGCATGACCAGTGAGATACAACAGAGAATAAACCAGCATCGAGCCGTGCCCCGCGGACAGGATGAACCGGTCGCGGTCGGGCCAGTTCGGGGCCGAGGCGTCAAATTTCAGGTGCTTTTCAAACAGCACGGTCGCAACGTCGGCCATGCCCATCGGCATACCGGAATGGCCGGAATTAGCGGCGGCGACGGCGTCAAGGGTCAGGGTGCGGATGGCCGCAGCCTTGTTCCAGTGTTCAGGATTGGCATTGCGCAGCGCAGTCAGGTCCACGGGCGTTGTTCCTTTGGATTACAGGCAGATGGGGCGCTCAATACCATCCGCCCCCCAAAGTGCAAGTGGAACCGGGGATTGCGTCGCGTTCGTGGTTCAAGAATGCTGTCCAAGTGATTGAAAGCAAACAGTGGGTATTTTCCGTTTCATTCGGTTAGACTAGGCCAATACCCGGCCTGTATTGATTCGGACGGGCCGCGAAAAAGTGAACCTTGGTAAAGAGGTGGCAGGGGCATGAGCCAGATCGAAGAATTACAGCGCCGTATCGTTGCCGCGATGGAGAGGATCGGAACCGGGGTCGACGCCCTGCGTGACGCGGTGCCCGCAAGTGGCGGTGATGACACTGCTTTGCACACGGCATTGGAAGACGAGCGCGTCGCCAATGCGCAGCTGGAAGAGCGGCTGAAATCCCTCAAGGAACGGCACGAAAAAGAAGTCGACGCGATGCGCGCCGACATGGATGCGCTGAAAGCAACGCCAGCCGAAGATCCTGAAAACGGCGCTTTGCGTCAGCAGCTGTCAGAGGCCACTGCCAAATTGGTGGCGGTCGAAGCGGCCAGGGCCGAGTTGGCAGAGGCTAAAGCTGCATTGGAAAACCAGGACGAACTGGTTGTTCTCAAGACAGAAAACGATGAACTTAAAGCGGTTGTGAGCAAAACGCAGTCGCTTGAAGATGAGAATAAAAAGTTGCGGTCCGAATTGGCCGACAGCGAGCGTGTTGCGGAGTTAAGCGCAGAGCTCGAGATGTTGCGTGCGGAACGTGCCAGCCACGGCGCGGCCATGTCGCGTTTGGATGATGATCTTCAACGTATGCGCAAGGCGAACGAACAACTGCGCAACTCGGTGGACGAGTTGCGGGCGGCCAGCAAGGACGGTCTGGCCGATGCCGAGCTGTTGAACCGCGCGACTGTGGCCGAGCTTGAGGCGACGAAGGCTGCACAGGCGACGGACGCTGCCGAAGCTCAAGCTGTACTAGCCCGGCTGGAACCGTTGCTGTCGCAGGCAAAGCTGGCTGAGGGAGAGGTGGAGTAATGCCCGAATTGACCATTCATATCGGTGGCCGCGGTTTTGATGTTTCGTGTCAGGACGGTGAAGAGCCATTTCTGCAATCTGCGGCGAAAATGCTGGATGATGAAGCGCAGGTTTTGTCTGATCAGATCGGTCGGATGCCCGAAGCACGCATGCTGTTGATGGCCGGGCTGATGCTGGCTGATAAGACCGCCGCGACAGATGACAAGCTCAAACGGGCAGAGGCCAAACTGGCCGAGGTTGAAGCCGAATTGCAAAGCCTGCGCAACCGGCCAGAGCCCGAGCCTGAAAGGATTGAAGTGGCGGTCGTCCCGCCTTCGGTCACGGACACACTGGCCGAACTGGCCGCACGCGCTGAGGCCTTAGCCTCGGTGGTTGAGGAGAATACGGCGAAATGAATGCGTTGAAAACGGTAGCGTTGGCCGGATTGTTCGGTCTACCAGGGGGCTTGGCCTGGGCGGACATGGATATCCTGCCGGTTAGCTTCACTTGCCAGAATGGCATTGAGTTGCAGGTTGCGTATTTCAATGCGTCCGACGGCTCCGGTGCGGCGGCGATGATGGTAGACAACCAATTGGTTGCCTTGCAGCAAGTGCCCAGCGGATCAGGTATTCGCTATGAATCCAAAGGAGAGACCGGGTCGTATATCCTTCGGTCAAAAGGGTGGGATGCGACCGTCAGCTTTCTGGCGGCCAGTGGGGCCACCAGTGAGCAGGTTGTTCTGGAGAATTGCAGCAGTCGCTGATCAGGCGTTTGCTTCGCGAATTTTGTCAGCCGCTTCTTTGTTGAATTCGACACCATTTTCGTCAAACAGCGTGTCCAATTCGCCCGACAGGGTCATCTCGGTGATGATGTCGCAACCGCCGACGAATTCACCTTTGACGTACAGCTGTGGCACGGTCGGCCAGTCAGAATAATCCTTGATGCCCTGACGAACGTCTTCGTTGGCCAGAACATTCACATCGGCATATTCAACGCCCATGTAGTTCAGCACGCCGGCCACGCGGGACGAGAAACCACATTGGGGCATCTCTTTGGTGCCTTTCATGTAGAGTACCACATCGTTGGCTTTGACGGTTTCGTCGATCTGAGTCTTAACGTCGGTCATCTTGCTTGTCCTTTTCACCCGCGTCGGGGGCGGTCGTTTCATCCTTTGACGGGTCCGGGACCCATCCTTCTTCCTCTAGTCGCCGATGCTCGGCCTGTGCCAGGGCCAGCGGATCCAGCCCGTATCTTTCAATGCCGCCGACCTTGCTGATCTTGTCCGGGTCCGGGCGCATGTCGGCCAGCTTACGCTTTCTGTTGCGCTTCACATAGGCTTCGATCAGAGCGGCGGCAACAATCAACGTTGCGATTACTGATATCCAGAACAGCCAACTACTCATTTTTTGCCATCCAGCTTTGGCGAAGGTTGTAGTCGCGGCGCCTCATTATCCTGGTAACACGCCAATATCTGGGTCCGTATTTCAGTAGCTTTGGCAGATCACAAAACAAGATCGCTACGAAGTTGGCAATATCAAAGACCAGAAAGGTCAACCTTAGCAGAATCCATCCAATCGGCTCATTCACCGTTCAGGCACTTTTGTGGTCAACGCCAGCGCATGCAACTCTCCGTCCGCGCCGTCCATCTTGCCCTTCAGGGCCGCATAGACTGCGCGTTGCTGCTGCACCCGGTTTTTCCCCCGAAAGCTCTCGTCCACGACCATTGCGGACATATGCACGCCATCACTGCCGCCAACCTGAATTTCCGCATCCGGAAAGGTTTCGCGCAGTAGGGCTTCGATTTCGTGGGCGCTCATCGGCATGTAGGTTTCTCCTGAAGGTCTTTCTCAAGATGTAGAGCGCCCAGACGGGGCGTGCAAGGGGAGGATAGAGGCCTTGAAACGACAAAACCTGCGCCGGGACAGGCGCAGGTTTCATGTTGCAAAGATTGCTTTGGTATTAGGCGACGGATTCAGCAAAGCTGGTGCGGAACGTGGTAGCCAAATCCTCTAACGCGGCCTCAGAGTTGCCAACCCGAATGCTGTCGCCAGTGAACCGTCCTACGGACACCAGAGGGACGCCTGCCTGACCAGCAGCGATCATCAGTGCTTCGGCCTGATCAAAGTTGCACGCAACCAGATAACGGGCCTGATCCTCGCCGAACAGGAACTCGGTCGTGGCTTCATCGAGGTGAACGCCGACGCCTGCGGATTCCGCCAGCTCAAAGGCTGCCAGCGCCAGACCACCGTCACCCAGATCGGTGCAGGCCTTGATCATCTCGCGGTTGGCACGGATGAATTCGCCATTGCGTTTTTCGGCATCCAAATCGACATGCGGCGCGTCGCCGTCTTCGCGGTTGAACACTTCAGAAAGCAGAGCGGACTGCCCAAGATGGCCGTTGGTTTCGCCGATCACCAGAGCAACATGGCCCTCTCGGACCTCATTGCCGATGATCTCGTCCGTGTGAGTCAGCAAGCCTACGGCGCCAATGGTCGGGGTCGGCAGGATCGCCTGACCATCGGTTTCGTTATACAACGAGACGTTGCCCGACACGATGGGCATATCCAGCGCGGCTACGGCTTCGCCGATGCCCTGGATCGCGCCGACGAACTGGCCCATGATCTCGGGCTTTTCGGGGTTGCCGAAGTTCAGGTTGTCGGTGGTCGCCAATGGGTTGGCGCCAACGGCGGTCAGGTTGCGGTAGGCCTCGGCCACAGCCTGCTTGCCGCCCTCAACGGGGTTTGCCCGTACATAGCGCGGGGTTACGTCGCTGGTGAAGGCAAGCGCCTTGTCAGTGCCGTGCACGCGGACCATGCCTGCGCCCAGACCCGGCGTGCGGGCGGTGTCGGCCATGACCATGGTGTCGTACTGCTCATAAACCCACTGTTTGCCTGCATAGTTCGGCGAAGCGAGCAAGGCGCGCAGACCGTCGATCGGGTCGATTTGCGGGACTTCGGCCAGCTCTTCGGCTTCCGGCGTGGCTTCCCATGGGCGGTCGTATTCCGGTGCCGTCGAAGAAAGCTTGGACAGGACCAGATCGGCTTTGACTTCGCCGTTGTGAAGGATCAGAAAGCGGTCTTCGGCGATGGTTTCGCCGACGATTGCGAAATCCAGGTCCCATTTTTCGAATACGGCGCGGGCTTCGGCTTCAAGCTCGGGCTTCAATACCATCAGCATGCGTTCTTGTGATTCAGACAGCATCATCTCATAGGCTGTCATATCTTCTTCGCGCTGGGGAACGTTCTCCAGATCCAGACGCACACCCAGACCGCCCTTGTCGCCCATCTCAACGGCAGAACAGGTCAGACCCGCTGCACCCATATCCTGGATCGAAATCACGGCACCGGTCTGCATCAACTCCAGCGTCGCCTCCATTAGGCGCTTTTCAGTGAACGGATCGCCGACTTGAACAGTGGGGCGCTTTTCTTCGATTGTGTCGTCAAACTCGGCCGAGGCCATGGTTGCGCCGCCAACGCCGTCACGTCCGGTTTTTGCCCCCAGATACACAACAGGCATACCGACGCCAGAGGCCGCCGAATAGAAAATCTTGTCGCTGTCGGCCAGACCGGCAGCAAAGGCGTTCACAAGGCAGTTGCCGTTGTAGGCGGGATGGAACCGAACTTCGCCACCCACGCAAGGGACACCAAAGCAGTTGCCGTAACCGCCAATGCCTTCGACCACACCGTTGACCAGCTGGCGGGTCTTGTGGTGGCCGGGCTCGCCAAATGACAGCGCGTTCATCGATGCGATGGGGCGCGCACCCATGGTGAAGACGTCGCGCAGAATGCCGCCAACACCTGTGGCCGCACCTTGATAGGGTTCGATATAAGAGGGATGGTTGTGGCTTTCCATCTTGAACACCACCGCCTGACCGTCGCCGATATCCACAACGCCGGCGTTTTCACCTGGCCCGCAGATCACCTGAGGCCCAGAGGTGGGCAGGGTGCGCAGCCATTTCTTGGACGATTTGTAGGAACAATGTTCGTTCCACATGGCCGAGAAGATGCCGAGTTCGGTAAAAGTCGGCTCGCGCCCGATGATCTCAAGGATCATATCGTATTCTTCGGGCTTAAGCCCGTGTGCGGCAATCAGATCCGGGGTGATGGCGGGCTCTTGCATCGTATGTCCTTGTCCAGGTTGGCCGGGATTGCGGGCCTTTTAGGGCAAGGTGCCGCTTGTGGAAAGGGTCAAGTCAGCGCAGGCCAATTGTGAAAGTAAAAAACGGAACCGCCAATTGGGCCGGTTCCGTCTGTTGTTTGGAACGTGCGGGTGTCACCCGCTGACGCGTCAGCGGATGATCCATTATCGTTAAGCTGGGTTCTGCGCCTTTCTGGACGCATCTGCAGCCGCAGCGCCAACTGCTGCTTTTTGTTCTTCGGTCAGGTTTTCAGCTTCATCCAGTCCCGGGATGGCGACACGAACTTCGCGACGGGCAAAGTCGATGCCATTTTCCTTAAAGGCGGCCTTGACCCGGTTGAAGATCTCCTTGCGCAGGGTGAACTGCTTACCCGGTTTGGCCATGAACTTGCCGCGGATGATCATGCCGACATCGTCAAAGTCGAACACGCCCTGAGATTTGAAGGGCTGCAGGAAGCCGTCCTTGTGAACTTCATCCTCCATCATCTCGGCACCGATCTTCTTGAAGATTTTCTTCACCTTGTTCGGATCGGTATCGAAGGGCACGGTGAATTTCAGCTTCATGATGACCCAGTCGCGGCTGAAGTTGGTGATCTTCTGAATCTCACCATAGGGGATGGTGTGAACCAGACCGCGGTGGTGGCGCAATTGCATCGAGCGGATCGAGATCTTTTCGACCGTTCCCATGGTGCCGCCGATATCAACATATTCACCAACCCGGAACGCATCGTCGATCAGGAAGAAGATTCCGCCGACAATGTCCGAAACAAGCTTTTGCGCACCAAAGCCGATGGCCAGGCCAAGAATACCGGCACCAGCAAGCAGCGGCGTGATATCCAGACCCAGCGCGCCAAGCGCGAGCAGGACAAAGATCACCGCAATCGCGACCTGAGCGGTCACACGTAGCAGGGGCAGAACCGTCGCCAGACGTGATCCACCGGAACCGCCGCCTTCGCCCGCTTCTTGATCGGCACTTTGTTCAACCGCAGTTTGCTCTTTCGCAAGCCGACGGTTGATCCAAAGCGAAACGACCTCGTTCAGGATGTAGCCAACAGCAATGATGATGAAGAACTGGATGACCTTGCTACCGGATTCATCCCCACCACCCGCGATTTCACTGAGGTCGAGATCCCATGCCCGGGCAATCATCAGGATGACAAGAATGCCGGCCAAAACCCGACCAATCCGGATATAGCTGCGTTTAGTGGACTTGTATGCGCGCTCGGCCACCGGTCCTTCGCCGAGCATCGGCGGTTGCAGATGGCGAACCAGCCCACGTATCAGCGTATCCAACGCAGGTGCGATCAGCAGCCATGCCATGGTGGTGAAATGCGCCCCCTTGACCAGCAGCGCCAAGGACGAAGGATTGCGTTGCGCTACGATAAACTCGACCAGCAGCCAGATTACCGCCGACACGCCGATTGCGAAGTAGGGGTAGTAGTGGGCGACTTCCTCATCAAATTTGGAGTGATCAGGGTCGGTACCCAACATCATCTGAGACAGGCCTTCGCGCGCGGTCCAGGCGATGACGCCGATATAGATATGGATCGCTGCGTTCAGCCAGAAACCAATGCGTGTTTCGCCGCCGGTAATGCCGTTCAGCCTGTTGAAATGAAGCAGGAACAGCGTGAAACCGACCAAAATAAGCAGACCGATCAGGTTGCGGTGTAGGTATTTCGCCCAGTGATCATCAATGTTTACCAGCCGGTAGTGTGGTTTGCTTGGTGCAAGTACGAACCGCGAGGCCGCTGCGCCCAGGCGCGGAATCCAGATCAGGTAAAAAACGAAGGGTGCCGCGTAGGTGATTTGTTCCGGAGTCAGAAGCCCACGCCCGACCGCGCGGATGACGACATAGAACACGACCAATCCTGCGATCTCGCGGCAAAAACGGCGAAACAGGTACCTGACGGCGCCCCAAAGGTCATTTTCATCCCCAACTTCAGCATGTTCGTGCCACCGGCGAGTAAGGAATTCGAACAGCTTTTCCGCGAGGAAGCCGACGACAAGTACACTGAGGATCAGGCCCAGCAGGGTAAACGCGCCGGTCGTACCAAAGGTTGCCGAAAAGTTTTTGAAAGCGTCGGCTTGCGCACTGAAGATGTTCGGGACCGTGACGATAACCTGAGTCCACGACGCCACCATTTCGGCCCAGATCTCATTGATTTCCGTGATTGGGTCTTCGCGCTCTTCCGCTTCGGCGGCGTTTTTTTCCGCAACTGCGTCCAGACGCTCCAACAAGATCGCGCGGACCTGGTCGTCGGACATTCGTGCCACCATGTCATCGACTTGTTCGGGCGTCAGATCCTCGGGGATTGTGACGGTAGCCGGTGCACTAGAGGTACTAGTGACCTGGGCAAGTGCTGGCCCAGATAATAGCGCAATGGAGAAGAACGCCATTAACAGGCGAGTGAGGTGAAACATCGAATCTGTCCTCGACCATAAGTCTTGATGATTTTTTCGTGATCATAGGCTTAAGTGCAGGATTTTCCCAGATGTTTCACCCATTTCAGATATGAATTTAGTGTTGCGGGCAAAAAAAAGGCCGAGCACTAAGCTCGGCCGTAGTCCAACAGGGAGGTGAAGATGATGAGCGTTACAGCATCACCGCCTTCGATTGCTCATTTAGGGGGCGGTTTGTGTACTATCAAGGTTTTATAGACTGATCGCAGATCATTGCCGCTATGCTACTGGCGCATAGCTACAGTTTTCCCATCTGCTTCAACTGCTTGCGCTGCGCAATGATCTCATCCTGAACAAAGTCGCGGAATGCCGCGACGCGTTTGGAATGGCGCAGTTCCTCGGGGTAGGCGAGATAAACCGGGACATCGGCGGTTTCGATATCCGACAGGATCGACTGCAGATGCGGAAAGTCATGGGTCACGTAGTCCGGCAACACACCGATGCCAAGGTTGTGCAAAACACCCTGCAAAACACCGAAATAGTTGTTCACCGTCAACAGCGAGGTCGGATTGTAGGTCATCAGGTGCCGAACCATCATCGCGCTTGCGCCGACCTGCGGGGCCGAGGGTGTCTGGCAGATCAACCTGTGTTTCGAGATGTCTTCGGGACTTTCCGGGCTGCCGCGTTCTTCCAGGTATTCCGGCGTAGCATAAAGCTGCATCTGCACGGTCATCAGGCGTTTTCGCACCAGATCGGCCTGGCTGGGCTCTTTCATGCGGATGGCTACATCAGCCTCGCGCATCGGCAGGTCCAAGACACGCTCCTCCAGCATCAGGTCGATGTTCAGATCGGGGTATTGCTCGTATAGTTTCGGCAGGCGCGGTGCTAGCCAGAGTGTGCCAAAGCCAAATGTGGTGGTAACGCGCAGAACTCCGAACACTTCTTCTTCGCTGTCGCGAATGCGGGCAGCGGCGGCGTCCAGACGTTTCGACATGGCCGAAGTTGCGTCGAACAACAACTCACCCTGTTCGGTTAGAATCAGTCCCCGGGCGTGGCGGTGAAAAAGTGTCGAATCAAGCGACTCTTCAAGCGCGCGGATCTGCCGGCTGACCGCGGATTGGGACAGATTCAGCTTGTCTCCCGCATGAGTCAGGCTGCCCGCATCCGCAACCGCGTGAAATATCCTTAACTTGTCCCAATCCATCGCCGCAACTTTCGTTATCCTTCCGAAGCCCTATATGAAATAGGTAACAAGTTCTACATTCAAACTGTTGAAACGTTACAATAACAGACTGGTAGGCCCTATACAGGTCAGCTTTTTTGACCTAAAATGCGTATGAATGAAGCACACTGATCTGACGAGGGGAGGCGTCTGATGAGTCAGCCACAAATATCGCTAAACGACCGGTTCGATCTTGAGAAAAACCCCGTTCTTTTGAACGGCACACAGGCGCTGGTGCGTCTTATGCTGATGCAGAAGGCACGGGACAATGAGGCGGGCCTGAATACTGCGGGTCTTGTGACCGGATACCGCGGCTCGCCCCTTGGGGCAGTAGATCAACAGATGATGCGAGCCCAAAAACATCTGGCTGAAAGCGATGTGACCTTTCAGTTCGGTTTGAACGAAGATCTGGCCGCCACGGCACTATGGGGCAGCCAGCAAGCCGGGTTGCGCGGGGACGGCAAGTTCGACGGCGTCTTTGGACTTTGGTACGGCAAGGGTCCGGGAGTGGACCGTTCCGGCGACGTGATGCGTCACGCGAACATGGCCGGAACCGCCAAACATGGCGGCGTTCTGATGGCAATGGGCGATGACCATACCGGCGAAAGCTCGACCGTGTTGCATCAATCCGAATGGTCTTTGGTCGACATGTACATGCCTGTGGTTAGCCCCGCTGGTGTACAGGAAATCTTGGACTATGGCATCTACGGGTTCGCACTCAGCCGGTTTGCAGGCGTCTGGGTAGGCCTGAAGACGATGAAAGACACGATCGAGGTTACTTCGGTCGTGGATGGCAGCCCGGATCGCATAAATGTGGTGGTTCCCGAATTCGACATGCCTGAAGGTGGTTTGAACATTCGGTTGGGTGATACACCGCACCTTCAGGAAGCACGGGTCATCGACTATAAGCGGTTCGCGGCCGAGACGTTCTCGCGTGCGAACAAGATGGACAAGCGTGTCTGGGGTAAGCCGGGTGCGAAAATCGGGTTTGTAGCGGCCGGCAAGAACTGGCTGGACCTGACGCACGCCATGTCACTACTGAATATCGATGAGGCCGAGGCCGAGCGCCTAGGCATTACGACTTACAAGATTGGTCAGACATTCCCGCTGGATATGGCAGGCTTCCATGACTGGGCCGAGGGTTTGGACCTGATTGTAATCGTTGAAGAAAAACGAAAGCTGATTGAGGTTCAGGTCAAAGAGGCCATCTTTGACGACCGCCGCGGGCGTCGCGTCTACGGCTGGTACAAGGGTGGGGCCGGGACCTTGCATCGGGAAGAGCTGTTCCCGACACGCGGCGCGCTGGATCCGATCATGATCGCCGAAAAGCTGGGCGATATCCTGATCGAGGAAGGGCGCGATACTGACGGGGTGCGCGCCGGGATGGCTAAGCTTTCCGAGGCGCGCCGGGCGGATAATGCAGAAGAGATTGCAACGCGTTTGCCGTACTTCTGTTCAGGCTGCCCACATAACAGTTCGACCAAACTGCCCGACGGCAGCCGGGCCTATGCAGGGATCGGCTGTCACTACATGGTGCAGTGGATGGATCGGGAAACCACCGGGTTCACCCAGATGGGCGGAGAAGGTGCAAACTGGATCGGCGAAGCGCCGTTCTCGACGACCCATCACGTGTTTCAGAACCTGGGCGACGGGACATACAACCACTCGGGCGTTCAATCGATCCGAGCGGCGCTGTCGGCAGGCACCAACATCACCTTCAAAATCCTGTTCAATGATGCCGTCGCCATGACGGGCGGGCAGGATAACGAAGGTGATCTGAGCGCAGAGCGGATCGTGGCCGAGGTCAAGGCGATGGGCGTTCAGCATGTGGCTGTGGTTTACGATGAAAAAGAAGACGTGAACTTCAGGGCGATGCCGTCAGGCGTGGAAACCTTTGAGCGCGCCGAACTGATGAACGTGCAGAAGAAATTCCGCGAAATCGAGGGTGTATCGGTCATCGTCTACGTTCAGACCTGTGCGGCAGAAAAGCGTCGTCGTCGCAAGCGGGGTACGTTCCCGGATCCAGACAAGCGCGTGTTCATCAACTCGGACATTTGCGAAGGATGCGGCGATTGCGGGGTTCAGTCGAACTGCGTCTCGATTGTTCCGAAGGAGACTGAACTGGGGCGCAAGCGCGCTATCGACCAATCCAGCTGCAACAAGGATTTCTCTTGCCTGAAAGGGTTTTGCCCGTCTTTCGTGACGTTGGAAGGGGCCAAGATTCGCAAAGAAGCTACGACCGAGATCGATTTGCCCGACTTGCCGATGCCCGTTCTGCCGACGATCAACGGTACACATAACGTGGTCATTACCGGTATTGGCGGGACCGGAGTGGTCACTCTGGGCGCTGTGATGGCGCAAGCGGCTCAGATCGACGGCAAGGGCGCCGGGATGATGGAGATGGCGGGTCTGGCCCAAAAAGGTGGCGCAGTGCACATCCACTGCCGTCTGGCCAACCGACCCGAAGATATCAGCGCCATTCGTGTGGCTACCGGCGAGGCGCATGCGCTGATCGGGGGCGACCTTGTTGTGTCCGCTGGGGCCAAAACCCTGGGTCTGACCCGCACGGGTCAAACCGGTGCCATGGTTAACAGCCATGAAACCGTCACGGGCGACTTTACCCGCGACACAAACTTTCAGATCCCCGGTGATCGACTAGAGCTTGCGCTGCAAGCACGGCTGAAAGAGGGCCTGTCGCTATTTGACGCCACTGATCTGGCGCGCGCGGTTATGGGCGACTCGATCTATTCGAACATGATGGTCCTGGGTGCCGCATGGCAACGTGGTCTATTACCGATTAGCCATGAAGCAATGCTGCAGGCGATCGAATTGAACGGGACCGCGGTTGAGCGCAACAAACGCGCCTTTGATATCGGCCGTTGGGCCGTTCTGCATCCGCAGGACGTCACCGCGATTTTGAGCCCTCAGGTGACTGAGCTGCCAAAAACTTTAGAACAGCTGATTGATTTCCGTGTGCAGCACCTGACCGACTACCAAGGCGCCCGTCTGGCAAAACGTTATCGTAAGCTTGTCGATAGCTTCGAGGATGAATCCGTCAAAGAGGCCGTCGCAAGAGGGTATCATAAGCTGTTGTCCTACAAGGACGAATACGAAGTTGCGCGTCTGTTGCTGCGTAGTCGCGAACAGGCTGCGGCCGAGTTTGACGGCGACTTCAAAATGACCCTGCACCTTGCGCCACCGATTTTGGGTGGCAAGGACGCAGAGGGTCGGCCACGCAAGCGGACATTCGGAGAGTGGATGTTGGGTCCGTTGAAGCTGCTTTCCAGGTTGAAAGGCCTGCGTGGTACTCCATTGGACATCTTTGGCTACAGCACCGAGCGAAGGATGGAGCGCGCCTTGATCCGGCAATATGAACACGATCTCAAAGAGATAACGCCCTTGGTTACACCACAAACTCACGATGCGGTTGTCGCTTTGGCCAAGCTGCCGCTTGAGATTAAGGGCTTTGGCCCGGTTCTACTTGAAAACGAGGCTAAGGCCGCAAAAAGGCGCGAAGAACTGTTGGCGACCATTCAAAATGGCGGTCCAGAAATGCAAGCGGCGGCCGAATAATCCGTCACAAGCCTGTCACGATAGCTAGGCAAAATTGTTACTTGGCACTATCTAGCAGGTGCCAAGTATCGGAGTTCGAAATGCCCTCGCGCCGCCATGTAGCTCGTGACATCTCTTATGCCTATTCTGCCGAAACCAAAGGCGGGCGTATGGTCATTAAGTTGATGGAGAACACAACGGGCCGCATGCGCCTGATCAAGCGTGCAGATGGGTATGAAAAAGAGGTGGCCGACGGGCGTGATTTCTGGTCGGTCATGGTTGAGAGGTACGGGCTTTCGCTGGACGTGGTCGGCGGATCGTCGTCGAACATCCCCCGAACCGGGCCGCTAATCCTGATTGCCAACCATCCCTATGGCATTTTGGACGGAATGATGATGGGTCACATTTTGTCCGAAACGCGCGGCGATTTTCGCATTCTGGCAAATCATGTGTTTCGCAAGGCTGAAGACTTGGACAACATTGTCTTGCCGATATCGTTTGAAGAAACGAAAGAGGCGATGAAGCAGAATATTGAAACGCGCAAAACCGCGCTGAACTATCTTGGTGATGGCGGTGCCATTGGGATATTCCCGGGTGGAACGGTCAGCACTGGCTTAAAACCGTTCTCTCAACCGATGGATCCGGGCTGGCGCGGGTTTACCGCAAGAATGGTGGCTAAATCCAACGCGACTGTCGTGCCGGTTTTCTTTGACGGACACACCTCGCGCCTGTTCCAGATTGCCAGCCATCTGCACAACACTTTGCGTATGGGATTGCTAATCAAAGAGTTCAAGAAACGCGTCGATACGCCGGTTAAAGTGGTCATCGGAGAGCCGATTTCCCGCGACGTTTTGGACCCGTTATCCACTGACAAACGCAAGATGATGGATTTCTTGCGCAAAGCCACGTATGAGCTGTCCCCGAAGCCGCTGAAGTCTTATGACTATGGCTATGAATTTGAGGAACGGCATCGCGCCTGAAGGGGCAAATGGCAGTAGGCATCTTTGATTCCGGGTTGGGCGGCTTGACCGTCCTGAACGCCGCGCAGAAACGTCTGCCGGACGTGGATTTTCTGTATTTCGCGGACAGCGAACACGCGCCCTACGGCGTGCGGGACGCTGAAAATATTTACGACCTGACACGCAGGGCGGTAAACGATCTGTGGAACCGGGGCTGTGACCTGGTGATTCTGGCCTGCAATACTGCTAGTGCTGCGGCGTTACGCCGGATGCAGGAAGAGGGGGTGCCCGAAGGCAAGCGCGTGCTTGGCGTGTTTGTTCCGCTGATCGAAGCGCTGACGGAACGGCAATGGGGCGATAACAGCCCGCCGCGGGAAGTCGCCGTCAAACACGTGGCCCTGTTCGCAACGCCCGCCACAGTGTCCAGTCGGGCCTTTCAGCGGGAATTGGCATTTCGAGCCATCGGTGTAGATGTCGAGGCGCAGGCCTGTGGAGGCGTCGTAGACGCGATTGAAGACGGCGACATGATCCTGGCAGAAGCGCTGGTTCGGTCCCATGTGGACGCGCTAAGGCGCAAGATGCCGGAACCGCAAGCCGCGATTCTAGGCTGTACCCACTACCCGTTGATGGCTGAGACCTTCCAAAAGGCGCTGGGGTCGGATGTACAGGTGTACAGTCAGGGTGATTTGGTGGCCGAAAGCCTTGCGGATTACCTGCAACGACACCCAAAAATGCAAGGTAACGGCGACGGTGGATTTTTAACCACCGGCAAGCCCGCGTTTGTCAGCGACAGGGCGACGCAATTCCTCCGACGACAAATCACCTTCGAGGCTGCCTGACTTAGGTCAAGGACGCAGCCTGTTTGATTCCGTAGTTCAACGACCGTCACACCGGCGATCGTATCCTGTGACACACTGAAACAAGAGGTCTCACATGACCCATAGAATCGCAATTTTGGGCGCATCTGGTTATACCGGCGCTGAACTGGTGCGGCTGATCGCCGAGCACCCGAATATGGACATCGTCGCGCTGGCAGCCGAGCGTAAGGCTGGTCAGTCGATGGCGCAGGTCTTTCCGCATCTGCGGCACATGGACTTGCCGGATCTGTGCAAAATCTCCGAGATCGACTTTTCGCAAGTCGACCTGTGTTTTTGCGCGCTGCCGCATAAAACCAGCCAAGAGGTCATTCGGGACTTGCCCAAGACCCTGAAGATCGTCGATCTGTCTGCGGATTTCAGGCTGCGCGACCCCGAAGAGTACGAGAAGTGGTACGGAAACCCGCATGTGGCAATGGAGCAGCAGGAAGAGGCTGTCTATGGCCTGACCGAGTTCTATCGGGATGAGATCCGCAATGCGCGCCTTGTGGCCGGAACCGGTTGCAATGCGGCGACTGGTCAGTACGTGCTGCGCCCGCTGATTTCGGCCGGCGTCATTGATCTGGACGATATCGTGTTGGATCTGAAATGCGCTGTGTCCGGGGCAGGGCGGTCGCTGAAGGAAAACCTGCTGCATGCAGAGCTTAGCGAAGGTTACAACGCCTATGCGGTTGGTGGCACGCATCGACATCTGGGTGAGTTTGATCAGGAATTCTCGGCTCTGGCCGGGCGGACCGTTCATGTGCAATTCACACCACACCTGATCCCGGCCAACCGGGGTATTCTGGCAACGACTTATGTCAAGGGTGATCCGAGCAGCGTATATGAGGCGCTGGCAAAGGCTTACGTAGACGAACCCTTTATCCAGATGCTGCCCTTTGGCGAGGCACCCTCGACCCACCATGTGCGGGGATCGAACTTCTGCCATATCGGTGTGGCGGCAGATCGGATAGAACGCCGGGCCATTGTGATTGGCGCGTTGGATAACCTGACAAAAGGTAGCAGTGGGCAAGCCTTGCAGAACGCTAACCTGATGTTAGGTGAGGATGAAACCCGGGGCCTTATGATGGCCCCCTTGTTCCCGTGAGGACGGTATGAAAACGCTCAAGAAACGTCGTCGAATTCAGGTTATTGTGCTGGCAGCTGTCGCTTTGGCGCTGTCGACGGCGTTGATTGGGTATGCCATGCGGGACGGCATCAATTTCTTCCGTTCACCCAGCCAGGTGATCGCCGAGCCCCCCAAGCCGACCGAAGTATTTCGGATTGGCGGGCTGGTCGAAGAAGGCTCGATCGTGCGGGGGCAGGGCAAGACGGTACGCTTCGTCGTGACCGATGGTGGCGATAGTGTTCCCGTAGCCTTTACCGGCGTTCTGCCGGACCTGTTCACAGAAAATCAGGGAATGATCGGTACCGGATCTTACGTAAACGGCGTTTTCGAAGCCACTGAAATTCTTGCCAAACACGATGAAACCTACATGCCGAAAGAGGTCGTAGATGCCTTGAAGGAACAGGGTGTCTATAAGGAGGTCGACGGAGGCTGATCCAGGACCGAATTCTAGTTTGAAAACAAGGGCGTTGCGTGCACATGACACTCTGCTCCCTTTTTAATTGCCACGTGTTAACGAATTTGCCCGAGCCTTTGCGCAATCACAGGCGGAGGGTGCGATGCAGACAGTTCGGCAAATTGCGACTGAGATCGTGGGGCGAGAGGGTGGGTTCGTAGATGATCCGGATGATCCGGGCGGCGCAACAAACTATGGTGTGACGGTTCATGCCATGCGGCGTCTGGGTCTGGATTTGTCCGGTGATGGAGTGGTGGACCGAACGGATGTGCGAAGGCTCAGCAAAGCACAGGCCACCGACATTTTCGTCCGGTATTATTTTGAGCTTCCGCGCCTGAGGCTGTTGCCCAAGGTGGTTCAACCCTCGGTGTTTGACATGTACGTCAATGCTGGTGCGCAGGCAGTCCGGATTCTGCAGCGATTGTTGCGCGAAATGGGATTCGACGTAGTCGTTGACGGTGTTGTCGGGCCACAGACAGCTCGGGCATGCCAAAGCGCGGCCAAGTCTGACCCGGTTACGTTCGCAGATGCCTATGGGGTCGCGCGTCGCAACTATTACTTCCGTCTCGCGGATCGAAGGCCCGCGTCCCGAAAATACGCGCGTAGCAGGGCGGGCGGTAAAGGGGGCTGGATCCGGCGGGCGGAAGAGTTTGTTTCACCGCCCTACCACCTAACGGATGCAGAGTTTCAAAAGAGGGTTTCACGATGGGATTGATCTCGGGTATTTTGGGTTTTCAGTTTGGAAACGAGCGCAACATCATACGTGAAACCGTCGAAGTCTTTCGGGAAAATGCCGAAAGCGGCGCCGAGAGGGGTTTGCAGGTTCGACAGCAAGCCGTCAGTCAGTTCGGGGCGGAATTCCATGGCGCTGGAAAAGCTCCGTTTGATCGGGTTATCGACGGTCTTAACCGCCTGCCGAGGCCCGCGATGGCACTGGGAACGCTTGGTCTTTTCGTGGCGGCCATGGTCGATCCGATCTGGTTTTCGGCGCGTAAGCAGGGGAGCGCCTTGGTACCCGAGCCGTTGTGGTGGTTGCTGGGGGTGATTGTGTCCATTTATTTCGGCGCGCGGCATCAGGCCAAGGTGCAAGAATTGCAATGCGAAATTTCCGCCACAATGATGCGCACTCCGCAGGTACTTGGGAACATAAAGGCGCTGGCGTCGATGCGTAGCGACAGCGTGGGTGTGGCCAATGCCGACCCGGACGCGGCACTGACAGCAGACACAATAAAATCCGACGAAAACCCAGCGTTAGAGACATGGCGGCGTAAAAGGACCGGCTGACCCGCGACACTATGTTCGCGGCAAGAGGGCGAAAGTGATTGGTGCTTGTCACGCAACAGGATTATATCCGGGGCATGATTACAGAACTTGGCCATTTCGCCCTGATCCTCGCCTTCCTCGTCGCAATCGTGCAGTCGATCGTTCCCTTGATCGGCGCAGCCAAACGCTGGGTCGGCTGGATGGGGGTCGCGGAACCCGCCGCAATCCTCCAGTTCTTGCTGGTTTCTTTCTCGTTCGGAGCCTTGGTCTGGGCGTTCGTGACTTCGGACTTTTCCCTGCGTGTGGTCGTCGAGAACAGCCATTCGGCCAAGCCGATGCTGTACAAGATCAGCGGGACATGGGGAAACCACGAGGGCTCAATGCTGTTGTGGGTTCTTATCGTGTCATTGTTCGGAGCGATGGCTGCGTTTTTCGGAGGTGGCCTGCCGCCAACGTTGAAGGCGCGCGTTCTTTCGGTTCAATCGATGATTGCGGTGGCGTTTTTTGCGTTCATCCTGTTTACCTCGAACCCCTTTGATCGGCTGATCGTTGCCCCGTTTGACGGTCGCGACCTGAACCCGTTGTTGCAGGATCCCGGTTTGGCTTTCCATCCGCCGTTCCTTTATCTGGGTTATGTGGGGCTTAGCATGGCATTCAGTTTTGCTGTGGCGGCCCTGATTGAAGGGCGCGTTGATGCCGCATGGGGCCGCTGGGTGCGTCCGTGGACCTTGGCCGCGTGGATATTCCTGACCATTGGCATCGCTCTGGGATCATGGTGGGCCTATTACGAGCTGGGTTGGGGTGGTTTCTGGTTCTGGGACCCGGTGGAAAACGCCTCGTTCATGCCATGGCTTTTGGCCGCTGCCCTGTTGCATTCCGCCATCGTAGTTGAAAAACGCGAAGCGTTGAAAAGCTGGACCATCCTGTTGGCCATCATCGCATTTGGCTTTTCGCTGATCGGGACATTCATCGTGCGGTCGGGCTTGCTGACTTCTGTGCATGCCTTTGCAAATGACCCGGAACGCGGCGTCTTTATCCTGATCATTCTGGTGCTCTTCATCGGTGGCGCATTGACCCTGTTCGCGGCCCGCGCACAAGCGATGGAGGCAAAGGGTGTGTTCAGCGTGGTCAGCCGCGAAAGCGCGTTGATTCTAAATAACATCCTGCTGGCGGTCAGCTGTTTCGTGGTATTCTTCGGAACGATGTGGCCGATGGTGGCCGAGATGGCGTTTGACCGTAAGCTCTCGGTCGGGGCGCCATTCTTCAACGCGGCCTTCACGCCCTTCATGGTGGCCTTGGGAATTGCTTTGCCGATAGGGTCCATGTTGCCATGGAAACGGGGCAAATTGGGCAAGACGGCCTATTCCCTGCGCTATGTGTTCATCTTGTCGGTCGCGTTGGCCCTGTTGGTCTGGGTTATGCAGACCGGGCGCAGCGCCCTTGGGCCAATCGGACTGTTTCTTGGGGCCTGGATCACTTTAGGTGCGGCTGTGGACTTGTGGAGCCGCACCGGTCGCAAGGGCAGTATCCAACGTCTGTTCCGCTTACCTGGCGCGGACTGGGGTAAAGCTGTGGCTCATACCGGGCTTGGCGTGACCATCTTTGCCATTGCCGGTCTGACCGCGTGGGAGGTTGAAGATATCCGCGTTGCGCAGCCCGGTCAGCCGTTTGAAGTTGGGCAGTTCACACTGACGCTTGAAAATGTCCGCGACGTGCAAGGGCCGAACTATTTTTCAACCACTGCGGATGTTCAGGTTGAAAAGAGCGGTCGGTCTATGGGCACGCTACATCCCGAGAAACGCAATTACCCCGTTGCCCGGATGCCTACTACCGAGGCGGCGATCGACTATCGCTTTTGGGGCGACCTCTATGTCGTGATAGGGGACCAGCAAGCCGATGGTGGTTGGGTCATGCGGACTTACATCAAACCTCTGGCCAACTGGATCTGGGGCGGATGTATCCTGATGGCATTAGGCGGGCTTCTGAGCTTGACTGACCGCAGGTTCCGGGTGGCAGCGGGTGCGCGCAAAGCACCCTCGGGCGGAGTACCGGCGGAATGAAGCGTCTGATCCTGATTTTCGCCCTGATCGCATCGCCCTTGTTTGCGGTGCAGCCAGACGAGGTACTGGAGGACCCGGTCCTGGAGCAACGCGCGCGTGACCTGAGCACCGGCCTGCGGTGCCTTGTCTGCCGCAACGAAAGCATCGACGAAAGCAATGCCGAACTTGCTCGCGACCTGCGCCTGCTGCTGCGCGAACGGCTGGTCGCGGGCGATACGGATGAGGAAGCGGTCGATTTTATCGTGGATCGTTACGGTGAATACGTTCTGTTAAAGCCTACGGTTACGGGGGCGAACCTGATGCTTTGGCTGGCCGGTCCGATCATGCTGTTGATCGCCGCCGTGATAGGCTGGAGTTTTTTACGCAACCGATCTCAGGCGGTGGGCACTGAAGTCAAGGACGGCCTCAGCGAAGCTGAGAAAGAACGACTGCGCCAGATTCTTGACGACTGACCCACCGTATTTCTTTCCCTTCGTCTTGAATTGAGTCAGGGTTCCCAAATGCCGTGAGCATGGGGAGAGGACTACATGGACTATGAGGCTATACTGCTGGAAATCACTGACAATCTGGCAGTGGTAACCCTGAACCGGCCCGACAAGATGAACGCGCTGACCGCACAGATGCGGGCCGAGGTCACCCATGCGATGACGCATGCGGCCCGGCATGCGCGGGCAATCGTGCTGACAGGGGCAGGGGGCGCATTCTGCTCGGGTCAGGACCTGGGCGATTCTTCCAGCACTGGCCGGATTGATCTGGAACGCACACTGCGCGACGAATACGATCCCATGCTGGAATCCATCTACAACTGTCCGGTCCCAACTATCGCAGCCGTCAACGGACCAGCTGCCGGGGCCGGGGCGAACATTGCGCTCAGCGCAGATGTGGTGATTGCGACTGAAAGTGCGTATTTCCTGCAGGCGTTTTCCCGTATCGGCTTGATGCCAGATGCGGGCGGAACATGGTTCCTGCCACGCCAGATGGGGTTCGCCAAGGCCATGGGCGCTGCGCTGTTTGCCGACAAGGTCAGTGCCAGACAGGCGGACGAATGGGGAATGATCTGGGAAGCGGTGGCTGACGACGATTTCGACGCGCATTGGCGCAAGCGAGCTGCCTATCTGGCAAACGGACCGACCACCGCGTTTGGCGCGATCAAACAGGCAATCCGCGGAACTTACGACAACACTCTGCCGCAGCAACTGGAGATGGAGGCGCATTTGCAGGGCGACTGTGGCCGTTCGCGCGACTTTGCCGAAGGGGTAGTGGCCTTCATGGAAAAACGCCCCCCGAAATTCGAGGGGCGCTGAAAGATTTAAGCGCGGCGGCGGCGGCGATTGCGCCGTTCAGGCACTGCCGCATCGTCTCCGGTACCGTCCGAAGCTGATGAGAACGGGCCTAAAGCATCCGTGATCTGATCCAGCGTCGGGCGCGTGCCGCGGCTGGTTGTATCCAGTGCCTCGCGCATTTTGCGCAGGTGATCTGGCATGGTGCCACAGCACCCGCCGATGATCGTGGCGCCCGCATCCCGTGCCATCGCGGCGTACTGCCCCATCAATTCAGGCGTGCCGTCATAGTGGATATGGCCATCGACATATTTCGGGATACCCGCGTTGCCTTTGGAAATCACCGGACGTTCGGTTCCCTGAGCCGCAAATCCAAGAACCGTGCGCAGGATGTCCGACGCGCCCGTGCCGCAGTTGGCACCGAATGCAATCGGCGGATTGGGCAGGGTTTCGACCAATTGAGCCAGATCTGCGGAGGTTACGCCCATCATGGTGCGTCCGGCAGTATCAAAGCTCATGGTGCCACACCAGGGCATGTCGGCCAGCGCAAAAGCTTCCGCCGCTGCTTTGAATTCCTCTGGTGCGCTGATGGTTTCGACCCATAGAACGTCCGCGCCACCTTCTTTCAGCGCTTCGGCTTGCTCGTGAAACATCTCAACAGCGCCGGCATGGGACAGGCTGCCAATAGGTTCCATGATCTCACCGGTCGGACCAACCGAGCCTGCGACAACAACGGTGCGCCCGGATTTGTCCGCCACTTCACGGCCCAGTTCGGCACCGATCCGATTCAACTCACCAACCCGGTTCTGGGCGTCGTGCAATTTCAGGCGCGCGGATGTGCCGCCGAAGGTGTTGGTCAGAAACAGGTCGCTGCCTGCGTCAACAGAGCCTTGGTACAAAGCGCGGATTTTGTCCGGAGCTTCGACATTCCACAGCTCGGGCGCGTCACCTGATTGCAGGCCCATATTGAACAAGTTCGTGCCCGTGGCACCATCGGCCAGCAAAGCATCATTTGTTTCCAGAAGTTTATTGAGCGCATTTGTCATGGGGGTATTCCCAAATAGCCGAATAGGGCCGTTAAAAATAGAGACGCCCCGTGTCTCATGACCGGGGCATCAAATCAAATTCATAAAACTCATGAAGATCATGAGCCGAGTGTTTTTTATTCGGTTTCGCTCAGGACCTGCGCTTTGGCTTCAGGCAATAGCTCGGCCATTTTTGCGCGGATTTCCTCATCGGACGACAGCGCGCCCAAATCACCGGAAACCTTGCGCACAACATCCTCGTGCCCGGCCTCTTCGAAATCGGCGATTACTACGGTTTTGGCATAGGCTTCGGCGTCCTCGCCGGACTTGCCCATCTTTTCTGCGGCCCAGAGGCCCAACAATCTGTTGCAGCGCGCCTGTGCTTTGAACTGCATTTCTTCGTCATGAGCGAATTTTGCTTCAAAAGCGTTTTCGCGTTCGTCAAAAGTGGTCATTGTTTGCGGGCCTCATAGCTTACATCTTCTTAATTGATGATATGACTATAGCTGAGCGCCTGTGCAAGGGAATTGCGCTGCGTCAAAGCCTCTCGGTCCGCTGAACTTGCGGGAAAGGGGGGCTTGGACTATGAGGGCGCCAACGCGAAGGGACTCATTCCCTCGCCCCGGACTGGAAAGGTCGCTCATGGCGCGTCGCAAAAAGATCTACGAAGGTAAGGCCAAAATTCTGTATGAAGGCCCAGAGCCTGGCACCATTGTGCAGTACTTCAAGGATGATGCCACCGCGTTCAATGCGGAAAAGAAAGATGTCATCGACGGTAAGGGCGTGCTGAACAACCGTCTGAGCGAGTTCTTCATGAACGGCCTCAACCAGATTGGTGTTCCGACCCATTTCATTCGTCGCCTGAACATGCGTGAGCAATTGGTGCGCAATTGCGAGATTGTTCCACTTGAAATTATCGTTCGCAACTATGCCGCGGGAACAATGTCGAAACGTTTGGGCATTGCCGAAGGTACGCAACTGCCGCGACCGATTGTCGAATATTGCTATAAAGACGACGCGTTGGGTGACCCGCTGGTTACTGAGGAACACATCGCTGCCTTTGGCTGGGCCAGCCAACAGGACATGGACGATATCCTGAGCCTCGCGCTGCGCGTCAATGACTTTATGAGCGGCATGATGCTGGCTGTCGGCATTCGTCTGGTCGATTTCAAGATCGAGATTGGCCGTGTTTATGATGGGGATTTCCAGCGTTTGATCGTGGCCGATGAAATCAGCCCCGACAGTTGCCGTCTGTGGGATATCGAAACCGGTCAAAAACTGGACAAAGACGTATTCCGCCGCGATCTGGGCAGTCTGACGGATGCCTATTCCGAAGTCGCACGCCGGCTGGGCGTTTTGCCGAAAAGTAACGTCGCTAAGCCTACGTTGATCAACTGATCACACCGGCGAACCGCATATTGTTAAAAGCATCGCTTTACCCAAAGCGGTGCTTTTTTCTTTGTATCTGGCGGTTTGACAGGGTTACCGGTTGTCCGGCATTGTCGGGCAAATTCGAAAACGAGGGTGGCGCTATACATGGCCGAATTGTTTGATCAGGCAGTTTTTCTAAAATTCCTTGCAGCCCTTCTGGCTATTTTCAACCCGCTCTACGGAATCCCGATTTTTCTTAGCATGACAAAAGGATATTCGGCCCCCGAACGTCGGCGGGTAGCGTTTATCGTGACAGGGACGGTGATTATAGTCGGTCTGATAGCGGTTGTGATCGGAGAAGAGATCCTGGCTGTGTTCGGGATCGACATACCGTCGTTCCGTATTGCCGGGGGGCTAATCATCTTCGGAATTGGTATGTCGATGCTGAACGCTTCGGACAGGTCACAAGGGGATCAGCAAGCCGTTGAGGAGGGGCATAAGAAAAAAGACAACATCGCCGTTGTACCACTTGCTATTCCGTTGACTATCGGGCCTGGCACTATTGCGATAACAATCGTTTACTCTCATACGCTTAGCGATGGTGCCGAAGTAGTAACCCTTGGAACGGCAATCGTGATCGCCTGTTTGATCGTTGGCCTTGGCTTGTTGTTCGCCGATCCGATCTCGCGCCTATTGGGTATGACGATGATTAATGTCATCACCCGGGTCATGGCTCTCATACTGGTGGCGGTCGCAATCGAGATGGTTTTGACAGGCACGTTCAATGCAATCGACGCGCACTATCCCGGTTTGAATTCCGGTGGTGGCGGGTAGCGGGTGTAAGTGCGGTCATCTGCCCACCTCAAGAAGGGTTGTCGAACGCCTTCCAGCGCGTTATCCCCCGCGCAACGGAACGGGCCGACAACATCGGTCCTCAGCTGGAGTTGCGAGAATGAAAGCACGTGTGCATGTGATGCTCAAGAACGGGGTCCTCGACCCTCAGGGTGAGGCGGTGCGTCACGCATTGGGTGCCATGGGCTTTGATCAGGTCGAAGGTGTGCGGCAGGGCAAGGTGATCGACCTTGAGCTGGCCGAAGGCGCGACCGAGGCGGACATCACCGAGATGTGCGAAAAGCTGTTGGCCAACACGGTCATCGAGCGCTACGAAATCGAACTGGTCTGAACCTTATCCCCGGAGGCCCCGCCATGCGCGCAGCTGTCATCGTATTCCCAGGGTCCAATTGTGATCGGGATCTTGCCGTCGCTTTCGAACAGGCTGGTTTTCAGGTCGATATGGTCTGGCACAAGGACGCCGCGCTGCCCGAAGGTGTGGATATCGTCGGTGTTCCGGGTGGCTTTTCCTACGGCGACTACCTACGCTGCGGTGCCATCGCCGCACAGTCGCCGATCTGCAAGGCCGTGGTCGATCATACCAAACGTGGCGGTTATGCCGTTGGTGTTTGCAATGGCTTTCAGATCCTGACAGAAACCGGCATCCTGCCGGGTGCGTTGCTGCGAAATGCCGGTCTGAAATACATCTGCCGCACGGTTGACCTGAAGGTGGAAACCAGCGACAGCGCGTTCACCGAAGGTTACAATGCGGGCGATGTGATCGGTATTCCGATCGCGCACCATGATGGTAACTATTTTGCGGATGACGCCACACTGGCCAAATTGCAGGATCAGGATCGGGTCGCGTTCACCTATACCGAGAATCCGAACGGCTCGGTCGGAGATATTGCCGGTATCCTGTCTGAAAACCGTCGGGTGCTGGGAATGATGCCACACCCTGAACGTGCGGCAGACGACGGCCATGGCGGAACGGACGGAACGGCATTGTTCCGCGCATTGTCTGGCGTTCTTGCTCCGGCGTGACTTGAGCTTACGATCCAGCCCGCGTAACTTTCCGGGATGAGTTCCGAAGTTCGCTCTGGCTGGTCCTTTCTGACAAAACCGTTTCGTGGTGCGCCATTGGGTTGGCGGCTGCGCTTGGCGGTTATCTTTCTTTTGATCGCAACGGTTACCACGGTTTATGTAACCAACCGTCTACTGACGGACCGGTTTACCGAATCCACACGAAACCGGGCCGAAGTGCGACTGGCGCTGTATTCAGGCAACTTGCTGAGCGAACTGCGCCGAAATGCAATTGTTCCGCAGCTTTTAGCGCGCGACCCCACATTGATTTCCGCGCTGCAGTCCAGTGATTATTCGCTGTCCACCCAGCGTTTGATCTCGTTTGTTGAAGAGATCGGCGCGGCCTCGCTGATGTTGCTGGACGGTGATGGCCGTACTGTTGCGGCCACTGATCGCGCGCGTTTGGGAGAGCCACACCGGAGTTCGCCGTATTTCATTGATGCGGTGCGGGCGAATTCGACAATATTCACGGTGATTGAAAAAGATTCGGGCGGCTACAGCTTTGTCTATTCAAGACGAATGGAGGCGAACGCCGAGGTTCTTGGCGTTATCGTGGTCGAAGTTGACCTGCAGAAATTCGAGCGCGCCTGGGCAGGTATTTCCGACGCTGTGATGGTGACGGACAGCACCGGGACGATCATTCTGTCGACTGAACCGCAATGGCGCGGGCTTGAAGAAAACGCCGCATTGCTGCGCCAGCCGGCGCAAGGTGCTATCCAGCGTGCAATTCGTGCCACGACCGACTGGACCGCCTTGCCGCCAGACGCCTACCTGCAGGGCGAGGCAGTGATGCGGATGGAAACGCGCATCCCGTTTCGCGGTTGGAAAATGACCTCGTTCACCACCTACGAGTCGATTCGGGAAAAAGTGAACAGTGTTATCGCGCTTGAGATCATGGGTTTTGCGATTCTTCTGGCCTTGGCCTTCTACGCGCTTAGCCGCCGAGCCACGTTCCGCATGGCGTTGTTCCAACGCGAGTCGGCAGAGCTTCGCGCATTGAACTCAAGGCTAAAGCGGGAAATTGCTGAGCGGGAACGGGTTGAAAAAACACTGGAAGTTGCCGAACAGACGCTGGCGCAAAGCTCGAAACTGGCCGCTTTGGGCGAGATGTCGGCGGCCGTGAGCCATGAGCTAAATCAACCTCTGGCTGCAATGAAAACCTACCTGGCTGGCGCACGTCTTTTGCTGCGTCGGAACCGGCCGGAAGAGGCGCTGGCAAGCTTTGGTCGGATCGATGGTTTGATCGAAAGGATGGGGGCGATTACCCGTCAGCTCAAATCCTATGCGCGGAAGGGTGCGGATACGTTTTCCCCAGTAAACCTTAGTGAAGCGCTGGCAGCGTCCCTCTCCATGATGGAGCCGCAGCTGCGCCAGCGTCACGTCAAGATCACCCAGATACTGCCCGACGAACCGGTGTCTGTGATGGGGGACCGGATGCGGATCGAGCAGGTGATGGTGAACCTCTTGCGCAATGCTCTGGACGCCACCAAATCAGTATCCGAACCGGATGTCGAAATCATACTGGCAGCGGGCGATACGGCGGTGCTGACAGTGCGCGACAACGGCTATGGAATCGAGAACATCGAAAACCTGTTCGAACCGTTCTATACTACGAAACAGCCCGGCGACGGGGTCGGTCTGGGGCTTGCCATCTCATCCGGGATCGTAAACGACCATGGTGGACGCCTGACAGCACGAAACAGCCCGCAAGGCGGGGCCGTGTTCGAGATGCAGTTGCCGATACTGGGAAGCGACGGCCTTGAGGCCGCGGAATAACGAGGAATGACTATGGCACAGGCCATGAAAATCGCCATTGTGGATGACGAACAGGACATGCGCCAGTCGATCAGCCAATGGCTGGCACTGTCGGGATATGACACGGAAACCTTCGCCAGCGCTGAGGATGCGCTGAAAGTGTTGGGACCGGAATATCCGGGTATCGTGATCTCGGATATCAAAATGCCCGGCATGGACGGCATCCAACTCCTGAAAAAGCTGATGGGCGCCGACAGTACGTTGCCGGTCATCATGATCACCGGTCATGGCGATGTGCCGATGGCGGTAGAAGCGATGCGCGTTGGGGCGTTTGATTTCCTAGAAAAGCCCTTTAACCCTGATCGAATGTCGGAACTGGCCAAACGCGCCAGCAACGCGCGCCGACTGACCTTGGACAACCGTGCCCTGCGGCGCGAACTGTCAGGTGGAACCCAGATCATGAACAAACTGATCGGGGCCAGCCCGGTCATGGAGCGTCTGCGCGAAGATATCCTCGATCTGGGCCAGGCCGATGGCCATGTACTGATCGATGGTGAGACCGGCACCGGTAAGACACTCGTGGCTCACGCGTTGCACGCGGTTGGCAGCCGTGCTGGCAAGAAGTTTGTACTGGTTTCCTGTGCCGCGCTTGAGGAAGAGGCGCTGTCGAAACGCCTGTTTGGCCCAATGATGCCGGAAGATGCGCAGTTGCCTGCGATCGAAGAGGCGCGGGGCGGTACACTTGTGCTGGAAGACGTAGAAGCACTGAGCGATACGCTGCAGGCCCGCCTGTTGAGCGTGATGAATGATCAGGGCACCCCGGCTGAAACGCGGATCATAGCGATTTCCAACCTTCAGGAAGCAGGAAAGACCAGCGAAGACGTTCTGCGCCCGGACCTGTTCTATCGCCTTGCGGCACTGCGGATCACGATGCCGCCATTGCGTCAGCGTGGCGAGGACATCCTGACGCTGTTCACCCGTCTGAGCGAGCAGTTTTCTGAAGAGTACGGCTGCGAAGCGCCGCAGGTGAGTGCCCAAGAAGCGGCGCAGTTGTTACAGGCGCCTTGGCCGGGAAATGTGCGGCAGTTGATCAACATCGCGGAACGGGCAGTTCTGCAATCGCGGCGTGGGTCGGGGACGATTGCGTCGCTGTTGATGTCCGATCACGAAGAAATGCAGCCCGTCATGACGACCGAAGGCAAACCGCTTAAGGAGTATGTTGAGGCGTTCGAACGGATGTTGATCGACAATACAATGCGGCGGCACAAGGGATCGATTGCGTCTGTGATGGACGAACTTTGCCTACCACGCCGGACCTTGAACGAGAAAATGGCGAAATACGGGCTGCAGCGCTCGGACTATTTGTGAGAAAGAGAGGGGGCCAGCCCCCTCTTGAGCCTGCGGCTCAAATTACCCCCGGGATATTTCTGGCCAGATGAAGTGATCCCGGGGCTTTGTATTGTTCTTCTCGCAGTTTGCCCATTGTGTTTTCCACAGGACTGCTTTTATTGTATCTGGACGGGCAGGGCTAATTTGCGCCCAAAAGTCCCGAATCTTTGAGTTTCGCTGCTCTGCCGTTGATGGTGATCAATCCCGCAAGGCAAAGCAGACCGATTATGCCCCATAGGGGCAGATGAACGCCTGAGCCCGCATCAGCGGGCGAAAGGAATAAATGGGCAGGCGGCGGTTAGATCTGCGCCTGTCGGAGAAGAACCGCGATGACGCGCGCGCAACGATTGAGTATACGGGCAGGGGGCCACAGCGCCAGACCCTGCCGCGCGCCGTCCGAAATCGCCCTGACAAGACACCACCCCAAAAGCGCCTGTCCCCCCGGACGGGTAAGGACAACGCGTTTGGCGCGGTGCACCAAGGACACATGGCTAAGAAAATGCTTATCGATGCCACCCACGCGGAGGAAACCCGCGTCGTGGTGGTTGACGGAAACAAGGTCGAGGAATTCGATTTTGAATCCGAAAACAAACGCCAGCTTGCTGGCAACATCTATCTTGCAAAAGTAACCCGGGTCGAACCGTCACTTCAGGCGGCCTTTGTCGATTATGGCGGGAACCGGCATGGGTTCCTGGCGTTTTCGGAAATCCATCCGGATTACTATCAGATCCCCGTGGCCGATCGCGAAGCGCTGATGGAAGAAGAGCGCGCCTATGCTGAGGCAATGAAAGCGCGTGACGAAGCCGAAGAGGCCAAGCCGAAGAAACGCCGGTCACGGTCGCGGTCGAAGGCTGCGGACGTTAAGTCTGACGATGCGGTTGAGTCGATTGAAGTATCGAACGAACCCACCGGCATGGAAACCATTGATCTGGACGAAAGCGAAGACGGCGCTGATGGCCCGGACCTTGAGGGCACATCCCCGGCAGATCGCGTTGCTGAAACACCGGTAGAAGAGCCTGGTGATGATGTGGGGGCGTCTGAAACCGACGCTGATGGTGCAGCAGAAGGTGCGTCGTCGGAAGACAGTAGCGAGGCAGCTAATAGCTCTGATGCGCCTGCAATCGAGGCGACGGAAGCCAAAGATGAGGAAGCCGCCGACAAGTCCGATGACGCGGTTAGCGAAGCAGAAGCACAAGATGCACCCGAACCTTCGGAGGACACGACCGAAGAAAACGAGGGCAAGTCTGAAGAAGAAGCGCGAGCCGATGCCACCGCGAAGGACGATTCGATTGAATCCGTCGCCGACGAGGATGACAGCGAAGACATTCGCCCGGTGCGCAAACCGCGGCCACGTCGCTATAAGATTCAAGAGGTTATCAAGGTCCGCCAGGTCTTGCTGGTGCAAGTCGTCAAGGAAGAACGTGGCAACAAAGGCGCTGCCCTGACAACCTACTTGTCTCTGGCAGGACGATACTGCGTTTTGATGCCGAACACGGCTCGTGGCGGCGGGATCAGCCGCAAAATCACCAACGCACCTGACCGTAAAAAGCTCAAGGAAATTGCTGCGGAAATTGACGTTCCAACCGGTGCGGGTCTGATTATCCGGACAGCCGGTGCCAAGCGGACGAAATCCGAGATCAAGCGAGACTATGAATACCTGCAGCGCATGTGGGAGCAGATCCGCGAGCTGACACTGAAATCGATTGCGCCGGCGAAAATCTATGAAGAAGGCGATCTGATCAAACGGTCGATCCGTGATCTTTATAATCGCGAAATTGATGAGGTTCTGGTCGAAGGTGAAGGCGGTTATCGCATCGCCAAAGACTTCATGAAGATGATCATGCCGTCACACGCGAAGAACGTGAAACGGTACGAGGATGCGCTGCCGCTGTTTGCACGCTATCAGGTCGAAAGCTATCTGGCGGGCATGTTCAACCCGACCGTTCAGCTGAAATCGGGTGGTTACATCGTGATCGGCGTGACCGAAGCGCTGGTCGCGATTGATGTGAACTCGGGTCGGGCGACCAAAGAGGGCTCGATCGAGGAAACCGCGCTCAAGACCAACCTTGAGGCCGCTGAAGAGGTGGCACGACAG
Source organism: Ruegeria sp. AU67 (assembly GCF_900312795.1). Classification (NCBI taxonomy): domain Bacteria; kingdom Pseudomonadati; phylum Pseudomonadota; class Alphaproteobacteria; order Rhodobacterales; family Roseobacteraceae; genus Ruegeria; species Ruegeria sp. AU67. The sequence continues at coordinate 116,316 of NZ_OMPH01000018.1, read as the reverse complement.
CTGCGTCTGCGCGACCTGGCCGGTCTGATCGTCATCGACTTTATCGACATGGACGAGCGCAAGAACAATCTCGCCGTCGAAAAGCGTATGAAAGAACGGCTGAAAACAGACCGTGCGCGTATTCAGGTTGGCCGTATCTCGGGTTTTGGCCTTATGGAGATGAGCCGCCAGCGTCTGCGTCCCGGCATGTTGGAAGCCACGACTCAGCCATGCCCGGCTTGCCACGGAACAGGTCTGATCCGGTCGGACGACAACATGGCGCTGTCGATCCTGCGGCAGATCGAGGAAGAAGGCACACGCCGTCGTTCCCGCGAAGTACTTGTTCGTTGCCCTGTCAGCATCGCCAACTTCCTGATGAACCAGAAACGCGAGCATATCGCACAGATTGAGGCCCGTTATGGCCTGTCTGTACGTGTTGAAGGCGACGTACATCTGGTCAGCCCTGATTTCTCGATGGAGAAATTCAAGACGGCAAGCCGGATCGTTCCCGAAGCCAGCGCGCCCGTTGTTTCCGTGGATGCGTCCCTGATGGATCTTGTCGACGCCAGCGAGGATGAGCCGGCCGAAGAGGACACCACCGTTCAGGCTGAGGAGGAGGCCAAGCCCAAGCGCAAGCGTCGTCGCCGCCGTCGGAAAAAGAGCAATGGTTCTGACGAAACTCCTGAGGTGAACGCTGAAGAGGGTGACGTGGTGGCGGCCGAGGAATCGGATGAAGCCAAAACCGAAGCGGCAGATGACGCAAAACCCGAGAGTGAAGCATCTGAGCCTGCCGAAGAGGAAAAAGCAGCCAAGCCCAAGCGCCGCCGTGCACCGCGCCGCAAGAAGAAGGACGCCGAACCTGTTGAAGCTACGGAAGAAGTCGCTGCTGAAGCTGTTGTGAGCAAGGATGCCCAGGCCGCAAGCCCTGAAGCACCGGCCAAGGAAACTGGTGTGACAGATGCACCTGTTGAAGCTCCTGTCGAAACCGCCGAGAAGGTTGAACAGGCCGAAGCGGTGGCGGAACTGCCCACGCCCGAAGCGGAAAGCGTCGTTGAAGAAAAGGTTGAACCTGCAGAGGCCGAACAACCCGAACCTGTGGCCGAAGTGGCCGCAGAAGACCCGCAAGAACTAGCGGACGTAATGGTTGAAGAAGCCCCTGAGCCGGTTCTGGAGGTCGTGTCCGAAGAACCGGAGCAGCCGGCCAAACCCAAGCGGCGTGGTTGGTGGTCACTGGGTCAGTAACAAGAAGAGGCGGGCCATGTGCCCGCCTTTTTCTTTTGGCCGATCTTAGTGAGATTTCTGGATCAAATAGATCTGATGGCCGTCTGCGTCTTCCTGCGACAACAATTGGTGCCCGCTCTCAGAGCAGAAATGCGGGACATCAATTATGGCGGCAGGATCATCTGCCAGCACGCGCAGAACGGCCCCGACAGGCATGGATTTCAAACGCTTGCGCGCTTTCAGGACGGGCAAAGGGCACAACAGACCTAGCGCATCGAGTGTTTCTGATGGATTTGACATAAGGTTCAGATATTTCCACTTTGGCGGGGTGTCCAGCGTGCAACCACGAGGATGTGACCGATTGGCCCCGTGACGTTGGCCGCCTCATACCATATGTGCTTGAACATGTTCGGAATAGATATCATAGACGCGGGCCTGCTGCCTGCCATGTTCATCGCGATGCTGGGCGGGCTGATCAGCTTTCTGTCGCCCTGCGTTTTGCCCATCGTTCCGCCGTACCTGGCTTATATGAGCGGTGTGACGATCAACGAAATGCAGGATGAGGCGAAAGCACGCCGCAAGGCAACCTTGGCCGCTCTGTTCTTTGTTCTGGGCCTGTCTACGGTGTTTTTGTTGCTGGGTTTCACCGCTTCTGCCTTCGGGGTGTTTGTCCTGCAGAACCAGGTGTTGTTCGCAAAGATCTCTGGCGCTGTGGTCATCGTCTTTGGCCTGCATTTTCTGAACGTCTTCCGCATCCCCTTTCTGGATCGCGAGGCCCGGATTGAAACCGGTGATTCCGGTGGATCAGTGTTTGGCGCTTATATCCTTGGTCTGGCCTTTGCATTTGGCTGGACACCCTGCATTGGGCCGCAGCTGGGGGCAATCCTGTCGCTGGCCGCGTCTGAGGCCTCGGTCGCAAGGGGAACACTGTTGCTGGGCGTCTATGCGGCGGGCCTCGGTATTCCATTCCTTCTGGCCGCGATGTTCCTGAACCGGTCGATGTCGGTGATGAATCGGATCAAGCCATACATGGGCACGATCGAAAAGGTGATGGGGGGCTTGTTGCTCTTCGTAGGCATCATGCTGATTACTGGCTTGTTCACGGAGTTCAGCTGGTGGCTGTTAGAGACATTCCCGGCACTGGCAAATTTCGGATGATCTGTTGATCTGACTTACCTTGACGCTCAGGCTGCGTTAATCTGCGCTGCAGAAGGTAAGGCCATGAGCAGTCAGAATAATCATCCTCGGGTGCGGAAACGCCGGGTATTCTATATTCCCGGCTACGACCCGATTCCGCCGCGGCGGTATCGTGAACTTTATCGTACCGAAGGCTCGCTGCAGGCGGAGATATCCGGTTATGAGATTTTGGTATCCGCCAAGTCAGACGATGGCCCATATGGATGGCACGTCACTTCCCGGCAGGATGATGATGAAGTTCAGGCCGATGTGAGTGTTTTGGTCTGGTCGGATCTAGTGCGTGACAGTATGTCCAATTCGATCCCGGCGACCTATCTGCAATTGGTGCAGACCGCATGGACCTATATGTCCTCCGGAACGCTGTGGCGCCTGATGCAGCTGCGCAAGGGACCGGTGATTGCCGCACTGTACCCGGTTGGAATGTTGGTGGCTCAACTGCTGTTGGCGATCCTGCTAGCCGGGGCCATGACATGGGTTTTGATGCCGTTTATCGATTGGCTGGGCGTAGTCCTGGCAGTTGGTGCCGCCTACGGTCTGATGCGCTGGTTTCGCCAGCAAGACGGCCAGCTTTTTGCCTATTACCTGATGCATGATTACGCCTATTCCGCAAAACTCAAAGGGGCGACGCCTGTTGAATTACGCAATCGCCTGCGTGCATTCGGTGCGTTGATCCAAGAGGCGCTGAATTCAGACGCAGACGAGGTGCTGGTCGTCGGGCATAGCTCAGGGGCCCATCTGGGTGTCAGCGTTCTGGCCGATGTTATCCGCGACAACAGTCAACGTGATAACGGCCCCGCGTTTTCGTTCCTGACATTGGGGCAGGTCGTGCCCATGGTGTCATTTCTACCCGAGGCGCAGGGTTTGAGGGCGGATTTGCAATTCTTGTCCACGCAGGAAGGCCTGACCTGGGTCGACGTCTCGGCCCCCGGCGATGGCTGTTCTTTTGCGTTGTGCGATCCGGTTTCCGTCAGCGGTGTCGCCACCGCCGAAAAGAAATGGCCTCTGGTTCTGTCTGCGGCCTTCACACAGACCCTGTCCCCCGAACGCTGGAAGAACTTGCGATGGAAATTCTTCCGTTTGCATTTCCAGTATCTCTGCGCCTTCGACGAGCCCGATCGGTATGACTATTTTCGTATCACCGCCGGGCCTCAAACCTTAGGTCAGAGGTTTGAGGGGCGGGAACCGTCGAAATCGCGGATGGATAAGCCGGTCTCAAAACACACGACGGTGAAGGCATGACGCCGCCCAAGCCAACTTCGCGCCCTGATAAAGTATCGCTTTGGCGGTATCTGAGGTTGTTTCGCAAGGACATTCTGTCAGCTCAACCCCATAGGCTGTACCGCGCCTGGATGGCCGAATTTCGCACGCCGTTCTTTCGATCATATTTGGTAAATCAGCCAGAATTGATCGACACAGTTCTGAAAAAACGCCCTGATGATTTTCCCAAATCAAACCGCATAAGTGAAGGGCTGCGTCCGTTGCTGGGGGACTCTGTCTTCCTGACCAATGGGGACACCTGGAAGAGGCAGCGCAGTATCATTGATCCGGCGTTCGAAGGCGGCCGTTTGAAAGATACCTTTCCGGCGATGCACACGGCTGGTCAAGCAGCGGTGGATCGGTTGCGTCCGCAGTCAGGTGGTGTCGTTGAGTTTGAAGAGGTCACCAGCCATATCGCGGCGGATGTCATCTTTCGAACCTTGTATTCGGTGCCCATCGAACACGAAATTGCCGCTCAGGTTTTTGACAAGTTTCGCAGCTATCAGCGCGAACAACCCATTCTGAACATTGCGGCCTTTGTCCCTCTACCAAAATGGTTGCCGCGATTGCATTCAAGACGCACCAAGAAGAATGCCAAGGATATCAGGGCGCTAATCCAGCGACTTACGGCGGATCGGGCTGAACTGATCGCTCGTGGTGGCGCGCCGGATGATCTGGCAACCAAGATCATGACCACGCGTGATCCCGAAGCCGGGCGTGGGTTTGACACGCAGGAAATGGTTGATCAGGTGGCGATCTTCTTTCTTGCCGGGCATGAAACCAGCGCGTCCGCACTGGCCTGGACGTTGTACTTGATGGCCATGTATCCCGAATGGCAGGACAGGCTGGCCGAGGAAGCTGCGGCGCTCGACACGCCCGATTTTTCTGTAATGTCGCGGCTAAAACTTAGCCGGGATGTGTTTCGCGAAGCGCTGCGGCTTTATCCGCCTGTGCCGATGGTGGTGCGCGAGGCGGCTTGCCCTGAACGTTTCCGGGACAGGGATGTCCCCGAAGGGTCGCAAATCGTGATCAGCCCGTGGCATCTGCATCGGCAGGAAAGGCTCTGGGAACGTCCCGACGAATTTGATCCGACCCGGTGGGGAACAGAAAATGGAAAGACCTGTCAGCGCAACGCGTACATTCCATTCTCGACAGGGTCCCGCGTATGTCCCGGTGCCGGGTTCGCCATGATCGAGGGGCCGCTTCTGTTATCCATTCTGTTGCGACACTTCCGGTTCGAGTTGGTCGCGGGACAAACGCCGGTTCCGGTCGCGCATTTGACCGTCCGATCGAAAGACGGAATTTGGTTGCGCTTGGTTGAGCGCTAACAAACTACCATCCTTTCACGCCTTGCTGTATGCGGTTTGAAATCGCGGAATCATATTGAACGGGAAAGTCTTATGTCATCAGCAGAACAGCGCACACAAATGTCCGACGGCGCAGGATTCATCGCAGCATTGGATCAAAGCGGTGGCTCGACCCCCAAAGCGCTGGCGCTTTATGGCGTGGACGCATCTGAATACAGCTCGGACGAAGAGATGTTCGGTGAAATCCAAAAAATGCGCGCGCGGATCATTCTGGCGGATGATTTCACCAAGGACAAAGTGATCGGTGCGATCCTTTTCGAACGCACTCTGGGCGAGCAAATTGATGGTCAGAAGGTCGCCGACTATTTGTGGTCAGTGAAAGGCATTGTACCTTTCCTCAAGATTGACAAAGGTTTGGAAGACGAAGCGAATGGCGTTCAGATGATGAAACCCATCCCGGGTCTGGCCGCAACATTGGCCAAAGCCGATGGTGTTTTCGGAACCAAGGAGCGCTCGGTCATTCATGAGGCAAACGCCGAAGGCATCGCGGCGGTTGTTGCACAGCAGTTCGACGTTGCGCGTGAAGTCGTGGCTTCCGGAATGGTTCCGATTGTTGAGCCTGAGGTGAACATCAACTCCGCCACCAAAGCCGAAGCCGAAGACATCCTGAAGGCTGAAATCCTGAAAAACCTTGATCAGTTGGCTGACGGACAGGACATCATGCTCAAGTTGACGATCCCTAACCAAGCTAACCTCTATGACGAATTGGCCGATCATCCGCGTGTTCTGCGCGTGGTTGCGCTGTCGGGTGGTTATTCGACGGAACAGGCCTGCGATCTGCTTGGCCAGAACGGTAAGATGATCGCGTCCTTCTCGCGCGCGCTGACCGAAGGATTGTCAAAAAAGCAATCAGACGCCGAGTTCAATGCAGCCCTGGGCGGAAACATCGACAAGATTTTCCGCGCGTCAGTCTAAACACTATTGGGGTTTGGTGAATTCGCGGCGCAACTGCGCCGCTTTTTCACGCATGACGCAACCTTCGGCGTGATCATTCACCAGCCCCATTGCCTGCATGAAGGCAAACACGGTCGTCGGCCCGACAAACTTCCAGCCCCGTTTCTTCAGGTCTTTCGACATCGCCACAGATTCAGGCGACGTTGAAGCGGTTTGCGGGGCAGGCGGTGTATCTGCCTCGTATCGCCACACATAAGCGGCCAGAGACCCTTCGGCAGCGATTAACTCTTGCGCGCGGCGTGCGTTGTTAATCACGGCCTCGATCTTTCCACGATGTCGAACAATTCCTGCATCTTGTAGCAAGCGCTTTGTATCTGCATCATCAAACGCGGCGACGGCGTTGATATCAAAAGTTTTGAAAGCTTTCCGAAAGTTCTCGCGCTTGGACAAAATCGTGCGCCAGCTTAGACCGGACTGAAAGCTTTCGAGGCATAGCTTTTCGAACAGACGCTGGTCATTGCCAACCGGATACCCCCATTCAGAATCGTGGTAGTCAAAGAATTCGGGCGCGGCCTGACACCACGCGCAGCGTGGTTTTCCGTCTGGACCTAGAACTGTATCAACCACCGTTTCGTACTCCTTTTGTTCCTTTTACTGTAAGCGGTTTCAGGATGTCAGAGCAAGACTGATCTACTTGGATTGATACCAGTGTAGAATGAAAACCCTTATGGCGGATGCAAGTCCGATGTCCGGGTCACGCTCGACATCAATTTCGGCCGCCAGAGCGTTGATCGGTAGGTTTTTTTCCTTGGCAATGGTCCGGAACGCCTGCCAAAATTCGTCTTCCAGCGATACGGATGTCCGATGGCCTTTCAGCGTCAGGGATCGTTTGACCGGGCGTCCGCTCATTTATCCAACTTACGGCCTTCGTGGTCTTGGTTCAGCTTGTGTTGCTGCTTTTTTGCCAGATCCTTTTCGGCCTTGGTGCGACCAAAAGCAACGGCATTTTGATCAGCGCGGGCCTTGTTTTCGGTTCGCGCTTTTTCTTTTCGATATTTGTTCAGATTGACCGGTTCCGTCATTGCGTATGTCTCACTTTGGTCAGACTATCGAACAATTCCGCACGGCTGTCATCTGAAAGGCATTCGACATTCACGGTGTCCAGAAAATCAGCCTGCGACGCAGTTGAGACCGGTGGTTGATCCGACAATGTGTCAAGGATTCGCCCGCCCAAATCCAACAGAGCGGGGCGCGCCTCGGTCGTCAGATCCGCATAGCTTTCGGGAACAGAGGTTTGGTCTTCGGTCCACCGTTCAATCCAACAGGATTGAATCTCTTTCGCAGCTTCGATCTGCGCTTCAAAAAACAGCTGAGCGCTGTCCGGGTCAACGCCCGCAAGCGCTGCTTGTTCCAAGGTTTTGTCAATCACGACTTTTTCACGCTCAAGGTCTTCGACCGGGCGGTCATTGGCGTGTTTGAACGCAGCAACGTCCTGCATCCATTCCAGCCTGGAGTCGATCAGGTCGAACAGGTCAGCCTGAGCTGAGGTCGCTGTGCCTGCAATAAGCAGGCACAGGCAGGCAGGCTGACGCCACCCGATCACTTGGGGCCGATCATGTGCTCGGGCCGCACGACCGCATCGAATGTCTCCTCATCAACAAAGCCCAGCGCAATGGCCTCTTCCTTGAGGGTCGTGCCGTTCTTATGCGCCGTTTTGGCGACAGTAGTGGCGTTGTCGTAACCGATGGTCGGGGCCAGCGCCGTGACCAGCATCAGGGATTCCTTCATCAGCTTGTCGATGCGTGGTTCATTGGCCTTGATGCCCAGCAGCATACGCTCGGTAAAGCTGTCGGTGGCATCACCCAGCAGCTGAATGGATTGCAGCAGATTGTACGACATCATCGGATTGTAGACGTTCAACTGGAAATGACCCTGCGAGCCAGCGAACTTCATCGCCGCATCGTTGCCTATTACATGCGCGGCCACCTGTGTCAGTGCCTCGGCCTGTGTTGGGTTCACCTTGCCGGGCATGATCGACGAACCCGGCTCATTCTCTGGCAGGATCAGCTCACCCAAGCCAGACCGCGGGCCAGAGCCCAGGAACCGGATGTCGTTGGCGATTTTGTAGCAAGAGCCAGCAATCGTCGCCAACGCGCCTGACAGGAAGACCATAGCATCATGGGCAGCAAGCGCTTCGAATTTGTTGGGCGCGGTAACGAAGGGCAGGCCGGTGATGTCAGCCATGTTCTTTGCGACGGCCTCATCCCAGCCATCATGCGTGTTCAGACCGGTGCCAACAGCTGTACCGCCTTGTGCCAGTTCATAGATGCCGGGCATCGCGGCTTCGACCCGGGCGATACCCTGACGGATTTGGTGTGCATAGCCGCCGAATTCCTGTTCCAGGGTCAAAGGAGTCGCATCCTGCGTGTGTGTGCGGCCGATTTTGATGATACCTGCGAACTCTTTCGCTTTGGCTTCCAGTGCCGACGCAAATTTCTCAAGCCCGGGCAGCAATACGTCGCGTACGCTCATGGCGGTGGCGATGTGCATTGCCGTCGGGAAAGTGTCGTTCGACGACTGACCCATATTACAGTGATCGTTCGGGTGCACAGGCTCTTTCGAGCCGATCACACCGCCCATGATTTCAATCGCGCGATTGGCGATCACTTCGTTCGAGTTCATGTTCGACTGAGTACCCGAACCGGTTTGCCACACGACCAGCGGGAAGTTGTCGTCAAACTTACCCTCAATCACTTCACCCGCGGCCTGGATAACGGCGTCTGCGATCTTGGCATCCAGCTTGCCGATGGCTTTGTTCTCCATCGCACAGGCCTTTTTGATGACGCCCAGCGCCCGTACGATAGCGACGGGTTGCTTTTCCCAGCCGATCGGAAAATTCATGATCGAGCGTTGAGTCTGTGCACCCCAATATTTGTCGGCGGGAACTTCCAACGGGCCAAAGCTGTCGGATTCGGTGCGGGTCTGGGACATCGGTCACTCCGTCTAGTATGCAGTCGTATGCCGTTTACCCGTGACGGCGTCATCGCGCAATCGGCCAGTTGCGTGCACCATAAGCGTAAGCCGACCAAAGGTATAGGCGTTGGGGTGGCGCATTTTTCTTTGATACACAGGTACTAGGACCATTGTGTGCGCCTGTGACTGGGGTAGAATAGCAAGATCAAAACGCTGGAGGGTCAGGTGCTGCAATTTAACCGGGTTAATCCGCCGCGGCTTATCGCATTCGCGGTGGGTACCGTATTCTGGCTTGTCTTTGCCAATCTTCAGGCCCATGCCGGGGACATCACGCCCTTTATCGGGGATTACGTCGGTTCGGCCAATTTAGTTGACGATGATGGTACCGAAACACCACGCGATATGAGCGTTTCGATCCATGAAACGAAAGAAGGGTTCAACGTCAGTTGGAAGACCACGACCTATAAGCCGGATGGCCGGGTCAAAGATCAATCCTTCTCGATCGATTTCAAGCAATCTGACAGGTCCGACGTGTATTCAGCGGCGATGAAGCGCAATGTGTTTGGTCACGAGGTGCCCCTGGACCCGATGCAGGGTGAACCGTTCGTCTGGGGCCGGATCGAGGGCGAGACACTGACGGTGTTCTCGTTGTTCATTGATGAAAACGGTGGCTATGAACTGCAGCAGTTCGATCGCACACTGGCCGACGGTGGGCTTAACCTGTCTTTTTCGCGGTTCCGTAACGGGATTAAATCCCGCTCGGTCGATACGTTCCTCAAAAAACAATAAACCCCGCGAGAGGCGGGGTTTGTAAGTCTGAGCCTACTTTCTGAAGCTGTCCAGTGAAACGACATCCGCGTCTTGCTGGACCGGAGTTTCCTCAACCTCAATCGATTCTTCGACGATATGGGTCGCAACCTCTTCTTCGTCTTCCGGACTTTCGAAGCGCAGTCCGAATTCAACCGACGGATCCACGAAGGTTTTGATCGCATCATACGGAATATAAAGCGGTTCTGGAGCGTCACCGAAATTCAGTGTGATCGCGAAACCGTTGTCGCCGACATCAAGGTTTTCGAACCAGTGCTGCATGACGACCGTCATTTCTTCGGGGTAGCGTTCGCGCAGCCAGTCGGCCAGTTCAACACCGTCCTGCCGTGTGTCGAAGGTGATGAAGAAATGATGCGCCCCAGGCAGACCGTTTTCAGAAACGTTGGTCAGAACCTTCTGAATGAGGCCGCGCATGGCGGTGTGCATCAGGGTTCCATAGTCAATGTCCTGCGACATGTTTCATCCTCAAAAGTGGTTATCTCAAGCATAGGGGATTCGTTCGGAAACGAAAGACCGGGAGTTGGTGGATTGTTCAAAGAAAATGAAATCCAACTCCGGCCATGGCCATCAGAGCCAAGGTCATTCCCATGCCGAATTTTAGCTTGAATATCAACACCCCGGCCATGAAAGTTAAAAGCAGTGCCTTTATGTTCAGTGTTGCAAGTTCGGGCCATGGGATGGTTAGGGGTCCCCATGCCAATTCCGGGATTGTTCCGAAAAGAACGTTAAGAGCAAACCACACGGAAAGGTTGAGAATCACACCGACAACCGCCGCTGTAATCCCGTGCAGGGCTGCGGACAGCCGTGGACGGGCGGCCAGTTGGTCCAGATAAGGTGCGGCAAGGAAGATCCACAGGAAACACGGAACAAACGTGGCCCAAAGGGCCACCGCACCAGCGGCAAGTGCTAAAGGGATCCCGCCTGAGATCTGCCCTGTCAGCATGGCCACAAACTGTGTGACCAGGATCAGAGGACCGGGTGTCGTCTCCGCCAGCCCCAGCGCATCAATCATCTGATCCGTGCTGATCCACTGATATTTGTCCACGACGGTTTGGGTCATATACGCCAGAACCGCATAGGCGCCGCCGAACGTAACAACAGCCAGGCGGGCGAAGAACCACCCGAGATCGCTCAGCAATTTCTGACCAGTAACGCTCAGCAACACCAATGGGCCAAGCCATAGGGTCAGCCAGATGGCACAGGTGCGCAGCGGGCGCGTCGCACTTGGGGCAGGGGGCGTTTGGGCGGTATTGGCCTCACCCTTGAAGCTCAGATACCCCCAAAGCGCTGCAGCCAGAATGATCAAGGGAAAAGGCAGGTTAAAGGCAAAGATTGCGACAAAGCCCAATCCGGCGATTGCCCGGTGCTCCACATCGGTCAGGGCTTTGCGCGACAGGTTTCTAAGCGCCTGAAGGACAATGATGATTACCGTTGCCTTCACCCCAAGAAAAGCGGCCTGAACCAGTGGCAGGTCCCCGAAAGCTGCGTAAAGCCCAACCAATACTGCGATTATCAGCGCGCCAGGGATGACGAACAGGCCACCGGCGATCAACCCTCCGGTCACGCCGCGCAGCCGCCAGCCGGCATATGTGGCAAGTTGCATGGCCTCGGGGCCGGGCAACAGCATGCAAAGAGACAGCGCTCGCAGATACGATTGTTCGTCCAGCCACGGGCGTTTTTCCACCAATTCCTGATGCATCAGTGAGATTTGCGCCGCAGGCCCCCCAAAGGACAAAAGCCCGATGCGACCAAAGATACGGACCAGCTCCGATAGGGTCGGGGTCATGATTTGCGGTCCATTGGCCAGTCGTGTTGTTCTTCAACCCCGTCGCGCGCCCAGCGATACAGCGCATCGTACAAGTGCATTCCTGCAGCAAGGTTTTCGTGATCGTCACGGTATTGCCGGGACAACCCGACAGAGACCGCAAGCAACCCGGCAGCTTCTGGTGCAAGGTCATGGCGATTGGTGTCTGCGGCCCTAACGATCGTTGCAAGCCGATCCAGCGCGGGCGTGTGCAGTGCGAATTCGTCCAGCATGGTGTCAAAGGTGCATTTGTCTTGCCGGTGGCTCCAATGAGCGCCTTCGATGTCAAAAGGGGTCGCGTCAAATATTGCAGCGGTGGCGTCGACTTCCGACGGGGCAACAAACAGGAACCGGGCATTCGGGTCCACAAATCGCCGGATCAGCCAGGGGCAGGCGATACGATCGATCTTTGGTCGGTGTCGAGTTACCCAAAGGGATCCTTTGGACTGCAGCATCGAAAACGCTTTCGCAGGCACACGCGGAGCGTCCGGCATGTCTCGCCACGCAAACATGCCGCCCTCCAGATACTCGGCCTGCACACCTTCGCCCCGCAGCCAAGAAACGACGGCCTGGCTAAGCTTCTTGCCTTTCTGGCAAATCACGACTGCAGGTCGGTCAGCGATCAGGTTGACCAGCCCTTCGATATCCTTCGCAGGATGGCGTATAGAGCCTGGGATAAGATAGGGGTCAGCCTCAAAATCCGCATCCATACAGATGTCGATCAGTATGGGGGATTGCGGCGTGCCTATCAGTCTTAACAATTGCTTTGGGGTGATCGAGTTTGGTGCGGGCACAGCATGTCTCCTGGTTTTGTCGGATACATGCGAAACTTGGGCTGACGCCTCACGGGGTGTTCGCAATCTTACCCCATGGCACTTGCTACCGCGTAAGCGCTGAGGGGGTCAAGATTGCTTATATGGTCAAGCCCAATCCAGCCTTTGACCGGTCATACACACAGGCAATGTGTCTTGCGGGAACTGGCCGAGCTGTTCGAAGAGTGAGATGAAATCGAACTGGTTATACGCTTCAACCATGCGCCCGTTTTTAATCCGCCCCATGACGCTGCCGGTGGCTTAAAGCGGGGCACCATTATCGGCGCGCGTTGTGCGCAGGTGAATGATGGCGGATACCCAATCGCCGTTTTCGATGATTTTGGGCATGTCGACCTGAATGTCGCCAAGGATGTGGCGAAAGGCCATGACCAGATCCCGGAAATCATCCGCACCGACCTGCATTTCCGGAATAAGCCCTTCAGCCATGGCTTATACTGGTCAATCGCGTCTGTATTGCCGTTTTCCCAAACCTCGTAATACCACTCTCTTAGTAGATCTGCGTGCGACATCCCAGCTCTCCTTATTCTGCTGGGGTCAGCATGAGACCAAATAGTGAAAAAACTCTGAACATGAACATGCTCAGCGAAAAACTCAGACTTTAAATGGAAAGTGCAGGTTTCTGTTGCCAGGTACCTGCGAACCCCGCCTTACGCGGCTAGGCGCAAGGGCTTAAGTTTCGGTCTTGCTACTGCTTACGCAGCAACTGCAACCGGAGCACGATTGTCATTTGCAATTGTACTTTTCGGGCCGATACGGTGGCACCCCGCCGAGACAAAGCTAACCCCTTTAGACGTTCGTCGATCCTATTTCGGCCCCATGATCCCCAAATGAAGGATGTTGGTGGAGCCGCCGGGTACCGCCCCCGGGTCCGATCCGCTTATTACGAGCGCGTTTATGTCCATAGTCCCGAAGGACATACCTTATATAGGTGAGCCTGCGGGCAGATGCAAACCGGGAATCTTGCCGGGCGTTGGAAATAATTACAGTGGGTTAAGCGGCCCTGTTGATGTTGGCCAGTATCAGCCAAAGCGCAAGGACCAGCTCGATTCCACCAAAAGTCACCGCCTTGACCAACGGTGGGTTGTCCAGAAAGACTGAAACAAACCGGCCCAATGCCGCGCCCGCGTAGACAACACCCAGCATGGCGTAGGCCATCGGGTTGTTGAGGAACAAAACAGCCACGCCAGTGACGACGAAAAGCCCACCGACCGAAGCACGCATCTCGCTCAGCCCCATGTTGCTGTTGGTGGTGCTCAGATCCAGCGCGCCCAAAGTAAAGCTGGGCGCCAGAAACCCGAACAGGCCGAACCCAATGGTCATGAGGGCTGCAATCACGTTCAAAGCGGTGGTCATTTCATCTTCCTTACGCCGGATTACGTCGCTGCTGCGCTACGTCTTGCGCCAATTGTCTTGTGTAGCTCTCAAGCTCAACTAGCGTCGTGTCCACTTTGGTCGAGTCGCGTTCTTCCAGCGCGTCGGCGATCTGATTGTGGAAGGCAATAATTGCTTCCCGGGACCGCGCTGTGAAGGTGATCATGTTCATCAATGGCTGCATGGCTTCGACCGCGCCGGCCAGTTGGTAAGACAGTACAGGATTGCCGGCACCATCAACCAGCGCCCGGTGAAACGCCACGTCCGAAGCGCAGAATGCCTCATCTGTCAGGCCGGGTTGGGATTGGCGGTGAACTTCGGCCCGCATGGTGGCCAACTGATCGGCTGTACGGCGTTGCGCGGACAAGGCGGCGCAGGCGCGTTCGAGAGCGAAGCGCGCTTCGCAGGCGGTGTCGAAACTGACTGCATTCATCGATAGCAACAGGGTCGAGGTCGTGATCTGTTGGGAATACGCGCCCTCAAAACTCAACCGGTTCACAAATGCACCACCGCTTGCACCGCGTTGCGTGCGGATCAGGGATTGCGCCGCAAGACGCTTCAATGCCTCCCGCACGGTTGGGCGAGACACCTGGAATTGCTCGGACAATTCCGCCTCGGAGGGCAAACGTTCATCCACGATCAATTCGCCCGAGATGATTGCGTCACGAATGGCCTGAGCGATCTGCGCAGACAGATCAGCAGGTTTTTTTGGGTCGATTTTCATATTCCGGGGACCGTCGGTGAATTTTTATTTGTCTGACATTTAAAAGTCTGACATTTGAAAAGCAAGGACTGAGTCGGGAGGAGCGCGTGAGTCGCACAGTTCTACGCACCGCATTTTGGCTGGGGTTTTATGCCCTGATCCTGTCCGCGTGGTGGGTCATGTTCACCATGAGCCGCGACATGGATCTGGATTGGATCGGTCGCCCCGGCCCAATGGGTCAGGCCATGGCGGCCATGGACCCGCGCATGGACATGTATATGCCCATGGCCGAGTTTGGCCCGCTGTTCTGGATGTGGGCTATCATGATGGCGGCTATGATGCTGCCGACGCTCGTGCCGACGTTACGCAGCTATGACGATCTGATCCGCAGCGCCAATGGCTCGCGCGCAGGTTGGTTGGGTGTTCTGTCCGGGTATCTGGTCGTCTGGGTTGGCTTTGCAGCTTTGATTACCGGTGTTCAGTTGGCGCTGTTGTTTGGTGGGGTCGTAGACATGCTGGGCATTGGCAAATCCGGATATTTCGCGGGCGGCTTGATGATCGCCGTCGGCGCATTTCAGTTCACCCGCGCGAAAGAGGTTTGCCACGGCGTCTGCCACGCCCCTATGACCTATTTCCTGGGGCACTGGAAAACCGGGTTCACTGGCGGATTGCGCATGGGGCTGGGACTGGGCGCGTTTTGTGTGGGCTGCTGCTGGGGCTTCATGGCGCTCGGCTTTGTTGGCGGTGTCATGAGCCTGTTGTGGATGGGCCTAGCGACCCTGTTCATGGTTTTGGAGAAACTACCCCAGATCGGACACGCAGTGACCCGACCGATGGGATTTGCATTGATAGCGGGCGGTCTTGTTCTGCTCTTCTATCCAATAAGCTACGGAGGATAAGCCTATGGCTAAGAACAGAAAACCCGAGGCCGACAAGTTGCCGATCAGTCAGCGCATTGACAGTCGTATGCCCAATCCCAAGCGGCGTGAGATGAGCCCGACAGATTGGGCGATCAAAGGCGAATTGATCCTGAACTGCTCGTGCGATGTGTTCTGCCCCTGCGTGGTATCATTGGGCGCGCATCCTCCGACCGAGGGGCATTGCCACGCGTGGATGGGAATTATCGTTGATGAGGGCCACTATGAAGGCGAAGACCTGTCCGGTCTGAATGTCGGGCTGCTGGTCGATATTCCGGGCCGAATGGGTGAAGGACAGTGGAAAGTGGCCGCTTATGTCGATGAGCGTGCCAGCGGCAAGGCCTACAACGGGCTGTTGCAAATCTTTAGCGGTCAGGCAGGCGGGACCACCGGTTTGTTTACCATGCTGGTCAGCGAGATTATCGGGGCCGAGCGCGCGCCGGTTCAGATCGAGCGCGACGGAACCAAGCGTCGCATCGCGATCGGCCGCAAAATTCAGGGTGAAATTGAGATGCTGGGCGGCAAAGACCCGGAACACCCTGTCATGGTGTCAAACTCGAAATATTGGATGGGTCCGGACATCATCGTGGCCCGCGGCACCAAGTCCAAGGTGCGCGACTACGGCCGTGTCTGGGATTTTGGCGGAAAATCTGCCGAAATCTGCCCAATCGATTGGCACGGGCCAAAGTAATGATCACCGCCGCCTATGCGCAAGAAATGGCCCGATATAATCACTGGCAAAACAGCCAGTTGAAGGGGTTTCTTGCCGCACTTTCGAATGAGGAACTGACCCGCGAGCGCGGAGCGTTTTTTGGTTCGATCCTGGGCACGGCAAATCATTTGCTTTGGGGGGACTGGATATGGATGTCGCGGTTTGACAAAGGGCAGAGTCCCGGCGGCGGCATCCCGGAAAGCCCGTCACTGTGCATCGATCTGGCAGAATGGTTGCCGCTGCGCGATCAGATAGACCAGCGGACAACCCAATGGGCCGCGTCCTTGAATGACGAGGACCTGCGCGGCCC
The DNA here is from genome assembly GCF_900312795.1 of Ruegeria sp. AU67. Classification (NCBI taxonomy): domain Bacteria; kingdom Pseudomonadati; phylum Pseudomonadota; class Alphaproteobacteria; order Rhodobacterales; family Roseobacteraceae; genus Ruegeria; species Ruegeria sp. AU67. The sequence goes on along the minus strand of NZ_OMPH01000018.1, from coordinate 99,950 downwards.
GTTCACATGGTTCTCGGCCGCCAAAGAAGCCGATGTCACGAAGCCGTATGCGCAATGCGTCATTCATTTCTTCAACCACCAAACACATCACCGGGGCCAGCTGCATCAAATGCTGACCGAAACAGGTTCTGCTGCACCGGTGAGCGATCTGGTTTTTCTGCCTGAGGAGGCTTAAGTGGCTCAGATCTCACTCTCGCGTCGCCTACGCCGAACACCTTTTTCTGATGGTGTCGAAGCTGCTGGGGTTAAAGGATATACGGTTTATAACCGTATGTTATTGCCCACTGTTTTTGAATCCGTCGAAGCGGACTACCGGCATCTGAAAACCCATGTGCAGGTTTGGGATGTTTCCTGCGAAAGGCAGGTCGAACTGCGTGGGCCGGACGCCGCGCGGCTGATGCAAATGCTAACGCCGCGGGACCTGCGGAGGATGTTGCCCGGTCAGTGCTTTTACGTTCCCATTGTCGATGAAACAGGCGGAATGCTGAATGATCCTGTGGCGGTGAAGCTCTCGGAAGATCGGTGGTGGATTTCGATTGCCGACAGTGACTTGCTGCTTTGGGTCAAGGGCATTGCCAACGGATACCGTCTGGATGTGCTGGTCGACGAACCCGATGTGTCTCCGCTGGCGATACAGGGGCCGAAGGCGGATGACCTGCTGGCCCGTGTTTTTGGCGACCGGGTGCGTGACATTCGCTTTTTTAAGTTCGACAAGTTCGAATTCGAGGGACGTGAACTCGCAATCGCACGGTCTGGTTATTCCAAACAAGGTGGTTTCGAAATCTATGTCGAGGGTTCGGACATCGGTATGCCCTTGTGGAACGCCCTTTTCGCGGCGGGTGAAGACCTGCACGTCCGCGCGGGCTGTCCCAATCTAATCGAACGGATCGAGGGCGGGTTACTGTCATACGGCAACGACATGACCGACGACAACACGCCGCATGAATGCGGATTGGGCAAATTCTGCAACACCCATACGGCGATCGGGTGTATTGGCCGAGACGCTCTGCTGCGCGTGGCCAAAGAGGGCCCGGTGCAACAAATCCGTCCGATCGCAATCGAAGGAGACGCCGTGCCGCCATGCGACCGCCCTTGGCCGGTAGTGGCTGCAGGCAGGCGGATTGGCCAGATCACGTCGGCCGCTTGGTCCCCGGATTTCGACACCAATGTGTCAATCGGTATGGTCAAGCTGAGCCATTGGGAACCCGGCACACGGATCGAAATTGAAACACCGGACGGAATGCGTGGAGCAACCGTGCGAGACAAATTCTGGATATGAATGGGAATTATCAGTTCAGCAAAGGCTGGTGACTGGTTGAAAAGAAAGGAAAGTTGAAATGTTCAATGCGTTGGTAATGGATAAGGACGAAGACAGCGGACTGGCAAGCGCTTCGGTCAAACAGCTTTCCGTTGGGGATCTGCCCCATGGCGAAGTGACAATCGATGTTGAGTATTCAACCGTGAACTACAAGGACGGCCTTTGTATGTCGCCGAAGGGCGGCGGGCTGGTGCGCAGCTATCCGCACGTGCCCGGCGTTGATTACAGCGGCACGGTCGAGGCGTCCTCGGACGATCGCTACAAACCCGGCGACAAGGTCGTTCTGACCGGCTGGCGCGTGGGTGAAGCGCATTGGGGCGGATATTCCCAAAAAGCCAACGCCTTGGCGGATTGGCTAGTTCCCTTGCCCGAAGGTCTGGACACACGTCAGGCCATGGCAGTGGGCACGGCCGGTTTCACAGCGATGTTGGCGGTTATGGCACTTGAGGATCAAGGCATGCAGCCGGGTCATGGTCCAGTGCTAGTTACCGGGGCCGCTGGCGGTGTTGGTTCGGTTGCGACCGCCATTCTGGCCAATTTGGGCTATGAGGTTGCTGCCGTGACAGGCCGGCCAGAGGCGGGTGACTATCTGAAATCACTGGGTGCCAGCACGATTGTCCCGCGCGAAGATCTCAATGAAACCGTGAAACGCCCGCTGGAAAGCGAGTCCTGGGCAGGGTGTATTGATGCGGTGGGGGGCGAGATGTTGGCCCGTGTGTTGGGTCAGATGAAATACGGTGCCTCAGTCGCAGCCGTTGGTCTGGCCGGAGGGGCAGGGCTGCCCGCAAGCGTCATTCCGTTCCTGTTGCGCGGTGTCAACCTGCTGGGCATCGATAGTGTGATGCAGCCCTATGACAACCGCGTTCGCGCATGGCAACGCGTCGCAACCGACCTGCCGATGGACAAGCTTGAGGCAATGGTTCATCCCGCGACGCTGAGCGATCTGCCTCAATTGGGGGCGGATATTCTGAAAGGGCAGGTCAAAGGCCGTGTTGTTGTCGATGTAAACGCCTGATTCCTATGCACATGATTGAGCCGGCTGACATCAATGTTGGCCGGTTCAGTTGCCATTGAAAGAACCCGAAAATGCCAGAAACATATCTGGTCATTGGCTCAATTCCAGATCATCATTGCTATACATCCCAATTGCGATGGACTATGAGCCATGCAAACATCACCTGAAGACGGGGAGTGAGCAGCATGTCTGACGATTTTGAACTAGACACCGATGATCTGAAGCGCCGTATGGATGGCGCCATGGGCAACCTTAGAACCGAATTCGCTTCACTACGAACAGGCCGTGCGTCGGCGTCGATGCTGGAACCAGTTATGGTTGATGCCTATGGGTCGATGACCCCGATCAATCAGGTCGGTACCGTGAACGTCCCCGAACCGCGTATGGTGACGGTGAATGTTTGGGACAAGGGACTGGTTGGAAAAGTTGAAAAGGCCATTCGTGAAAGTGGTCTGGGTATCAACCCCCAGCTGAACGGCACCATCATCATGCTGCCGATCCCTGAATTGAACGAAGAACGCCGCCGCGAGTTGGGCAAGGTTGCCGGGCAATATGCCGAGCACGCCCGTGTTTCAATCCGTAACGTCCGTCGCGATGGCATGGATCAGATCAAGAAAGCCAAGGCTGACGGCATGTCAGAAGACGATCAGAAGTTCTGGGAAAGTGAAGTCCAGGACCTGACCGACCAGATGATCAAGAACGTAGACGCCGCGCTTGAAACCAAGCAGGCCGAGATCATGCAGGTCTGAGCCCGCATCATGCCTGACACAACTCAACCCTCACCCGCTATCGGGCCACGCCACGTAGCCATCATCATGGATGGGAACGGGCGTTGGGCACAGGCGCGCAACCGGCCCAGGCTGTTTGGGCATCAGGCCGGTGCCCGGCGGGTACGAGAAGTGGTTGAGGCCTGTCCGGAATTGGGCATCAAGTATCTGACCGTCTTTGCCTTCTCGACCGAGAACTGGAAACGGACCCAGGTGGAAGTCGCCGGTTTGATGAGCCTGTTCCGACGGTACATCATCAAAGAAGCGCGCAACCTAACCAAAGCCGGTGTGCGCGTACGCTTTATCGGCGATCGGGTTCGTCTGGATTCCAAGCTGACGGAATTGATGGACACTTTGGAGGTTGCAACCCAGCACAACGATCTGGTGCACTTGACCATTGCGTTGAATTACGGCGGGCGGGATGAGGTTGCCCGGGCGACCAAACGGCTGGCGCGTGACGTGGCCGAAGGCCATCTGCGCCCTGAGGACGTGGATGAGGAAACTCTACCCAAGTATTTGGATACGCACGTTCTTCCAGATCCGGATCTGGTGATCCGAACCAGTGGCGAAGCCCGTATATCCAACTTTCTTTTGTGGCAATCCGCCTATTCGGAATACGAATTTATCGACACGCTTTGGCCCGACTTCACCTCGGCCGAACTTGAACGGCTGTGCCGAAATTTTGGAAGCCGTGACCGGCGGTTCGGAGCGGTTCCGGCATGAGCGAGGGCCGATGGTCTGACTTAACCGCCCGTGTTCTGTCTGCTGCGGTGCTTGTGTGCATCGGTTCGGTCGAAGTGTGGCTGGGCGGGCTGTGGTTCGAAGCCTTTATCGCAATGGCCTGCGGATTGATGACCTGGGAACTGGTGCGGATGATCGATCCCGACCGCAATGATGTCGCGATCCAGTTGGGCATTCTCACCGGTGTTGCGGTCGTGCTCAGCTATCATCTTCCGCCGCTTTATACGCTGCCATTCCTGCTTGCACCGGCCTTGGTCGGGGCAGGGCAAATCAGTCGTTCCAAGGGGATCTACGCGCTTTTCGCTCTCTGGATCGCTGCGTCGGGTCTGGGCTTCATCTCAATCCGCGAAAACATGGGGTTCGGCTGGATGGTCTGGCTGATCTCGGTGGTCGTGGCAACGGATGTTGCGGGATACTTTGTTGGCAAAACCTTTGGCGGCCCTAAGTTCTGGCCTAAAGTCAGCCCAAAGAAGACATGGTCGGGCACCGCAGGCGGGTGGGCTGCTTCTGCCGTGGTTGGCATGATCTTTGCTGTGCATGCCGGCTTTGGCGTCATGTTTGTGGTAATTTCGGTGCTTGCGTCGATGGCCAGTCAGGCCGGGGACATTGTCGAAAGCGCAACAAAGCGCAAGTTTGCGGTCAAGGACAGCTCGAACCTTATACCAGGTCATGGCGGGTTTCTGGATCGCTTTGACGGCATGATGGGCGCGGCTCTGTTCGTTTTGATAGCCGGGATTCTCTATTCCCCCGGAGCGATGTGATGCGCAAAATCTCAATCTTCGGCGCGACCGGATCAATTGGGCAAAACACGATTGATCTGATTGATCGCGACCCCGCGTCCTATGACGTCGTCGCTCTGTCGGGCGGGGCGAATATCGAAAAGCTGGCGGAAGATGCCCGGCGTTTGAACGCCGATGTGGCAATTACGGCCTATGAAGACCATCTGGGTGATCTGCACGCGGCCCTTGCAGGTTCGGGTGTCGAAGTGGCCGCTGGTCAAAAAGCGCTGACCGAAGCTGCGGCACGGCCCGCCGATTGGGTTATGTCGGCCATCGTGGGCGCCGCAGGTCTGGAGCCGGGCCTTGAAGTCCTTAGGCAGGGCAGCACGCTGGCTTTGGCCAATAAGGAAACGTTGGTCTGTGCCGGTGCGTTGGTACTTGAAACGGCCAAAGCAAACAACGCGCGGCTTTTGCCGGTCGATAGCGAACACTCAGCCGTATTTCAGGCGCTTGTCGGCGAGGATATGGCCGCAGTCGAGCGTATCATCATCACAGCAAGTGGCGGCGCGTTCCGCGATTGGCCGTTGAGCAAACTGGCACATGCGACAGTTGAGCAAGCCTCGAGCCACCCGAACTGGGATATGGGGCAGCGGATCACGATCGACAGCGCGTCGATGTTCAACAAAGCACTGGAGCTGATTGAAACCAAAGAATTCTTCGGTGTATCCCCGGATCAGATCGAAGTGTTGGTGCACCCGGAATCCATTGTTCACGCCCTGGTCGGATTCCAGGACGGCGCTGTCATGGCCCATATGGGCGCCCCGGATATGCGCCATGCCATCGGGTACGCTCTCCACTGGCCCGACCGGAAGGGTTTGCCGGTCGAACGGTTGGATCTTGGAAAACTTGGGCAGCTTAGGTTCAGTGAACCTGATGAGGCGCGGTATCCCGCGCTGCGCTTGGCACGCGTCGTGATGGAACGCGGTGGCCTGTCAGGTGCTGTGTTCAACGCCGCCAAAGAACGGGCGTTGGATCGATTCATTGCGCGTGAAATCGGTTTCCTTCAGATGGCCGACATAGTCGAGACCGTTCTAGACCGGTTCGAGGCCGCAGGCGACCTTATTGATGCCTCTTTAACCCTTGATAACGTGCTGCAAACGGACCATTTGGCACGTATGTGGGTCGATGACATCGTCATCCAACGAGCAGGATAAACTTTTGGACGTACTTTCTCTGATCCCTCAGTTCGGCAATTTGCTGTATACGATCATTGCCTTTGTCATCGCACTTTCGGTGATTGTCGCGGTGCACGAGTACGGCCACTACATCATTGGACGCTGGTCCGGTATTCATGCCGAGGTGTTCTCGGTCGGGTTTGGTCCGGTTCTTTGGAGCCGCATCGACAAGCGCGGCACGCGGTGGCAGATCGCCGCGCTGCCTTTTGGTGGGTATGTCAAATTCCTGGGCGACGCGAACGCGGCGTCGGGCAAAGACGAAACCGCGATGGAGGAAATTACCGAGCAAAGCCCAGAGGATCTGCGTCGCACAATGCATGGAGCACCTCTTTGGGCACGGTCGGCCACGGTTGCCGCAGGTCCGGTTTTCAATTTCATCATGTCCATCTTGGTGTTTGGTCTGATTTTCCTGACCCAGGGCGTGACCAAAGACCCACTGACCGTTGGGACCTTGCACCCTTTGCCCGGCACTGTTCAGCAATTGCAGGACGGTGACGAAATCGTCGCGATTGGCGGCGTCGCGGTGCCCGATTTCGACGGGGAGGGCGCATGGACAGACTTTGTTGACGCACTGCCGGTGGAACCGGTTCTGGATTATACGGTCATCCGCGATGATCAGACCATGGATGTGACCGGCCCCTGGCTGTTTCCGCCGCTGATCCAGCAAGTTAGCCCCCGCAGTGCGGCCATGGATATCGACCTTCAGCGTGGTGATGTCATTACGTCGGTCAACGGAGACCCAATCTTTGCTTTCGATCAGCTGAAAGAGTATGTCGAAGGGTCCGACGGGAAAGTTCTGCTGTTGAATGTCTGGCGCGATGGGGCCGATCTTGAGTTCGCCCTTGCCCCCCGCCGCACGGACGAACCGCAGTCAGAAGGCGGCTTTGTCACGCATTGGCGCATTGGTATTGTTGGTGGCATGATGCTGGAACCTGCGACTGAGTCGGCTGGTGTTCTCGAATCCATTTCGGGCGGCGCACGTCAAACCCTGCGTGTCATAGACGGCTCACTGTCAGGTATCTGGCACATGATTACCGGTGCCATCAGCACCTGCAACATGACCGGCCCGATTGGTATTGCCGAAACTTCGGGGGCGATGGCCAGCCAGGGTGCGCAAAGCTTCATCTTCTTTATTGCCGTGCTGTCTACAGCCGTCGGTTTGCTGAATCTGTTTCCGATCCCGGCCTTGGACGGCGGGCATCTGGTGTTTTATGCCTATGAAGCTGTTACAGGCAAACCGCCGAGCGATGGCGCGCTAAAGATATTGATGGGAGTAGGGGTATCCTTGATACTCGGCTTGATGATCTTCGCCCTGTCCAACGATCTGTTTTGCTGATTGTGGCCTTGCGCGCCAACAAAAGCCGCAATTACGCCTCAATCTGCAGATAGTTTTGTCGCGTCTCAATTCTATGTGGCAGATGCAAAAATGACCAAGGCACTTCGAAAATCATATCAAAGCTTTAGCTTTCTGTTCATGTTGAACTGGGACTTTTTGCTGTTTTTCGGCGCGACTGCACTCGCCATCGGCGGCTGGACCTTCTTGGTCAACATGTGATTCTTACCGAAAATTAAACACGATTAGCCGCGGCCCATCGGGCCGCTTTGTGTTTTCGTCTTTTGACAAGGAAACCTAATCTCGCTACTCAACAATAAAGTCTTAAAATTCGGGTAGAAAAAAATGACTGATAGGCGAGGCGCAGGCACATCCTGCGGGGGGCAAAAGCCAGCAAACAAGATTTTGTGGCAGACGCTACGTATTTTTTCTTTTGTGTTTGTAGCTAGCTTTATATTCTTGCCGGAGGTTGCGCGCGCGCAAAGCTACACTATCAATTCGTTCGATGTTGAGGGTAACAGGCGGATCGAAAGTTCGACAATTATTGCCCGGACTGGAATTCAGCCCGGCCAGACAGTGACCGCCGGACAGTTGAACGATGCGTTTCAGCGTTTGCTTGACAGTGGTGTTTTTGAGACAGTTGAGCTGACGCCGCGTGGAAGCACTCTGGTGATTGAGGTCGAAGAGTATCCGACGATCAACCAGATCAGCATCGAAGGCAATCGTCGCGTGAAAGACGATGTTCTGCTTGATGCCATCAATTCTCAGCCCCGCCGGGTTTTCACACCACAGCTTGCTGAAGCCGACGCAGATCAGATTGCTGAAATCTATTCCGCGCAGGGCCGCGTTTCCGCGACTGTTATCCCGCGCATCATTCGCCGCAGCGACAACCGCGTCGATCTTGTCTTTGAAATTGCCGAGGGCACCACGATCGAGGTTGAGCGTGTCAGCTTTGTTGGTAACCGGGCATACTCAGACCGCCGCTTGCGCCGGATACTGGAGACAAAGCAGGCCAACATTCTGCGTACATTCCTGCGCGGCGATACGTTTATCGCGGACCGGATCGAATTCGATAAACAGGTCATCCGAGACTTCTATCTGTCACGCGGATACGTGGATTTCCGCGTGAACAGCGCAAATGTCGAATTCACCCGCGAACGTGACGCATTCTTCCTGGTGATGAATATCACCGAGGGGCAGAAGTTCTCGTTCGGCAAGATTTCGACCGTCAGTGAAATTCCGGGAGTGGATCCCGCCGCATATCAAGCAGCGTTGAAAATCCGTCCGGGCGTGACCTATTCCCCGTCTCTGATCGAAAGTTCGATCGCTCGCCAGGAACGGTTGGGTTTGAAACAGGGAGTTGATTTTCTGCGGGTCGAACCGCGGGTCACGCGTAACCCTCGTGATCTGACGCTGGACGTTCAGTTTGTTCTGACCAGGGGTCCGCGGATCTTTGTTGAACGTATAGACATCGAAGGCAACACAACGACACTGGACCGCGTGATCCGCCGCCAGTTCGATACGGTCGAAGGTGATCCGTTCAACCCGCGCGAAATCCGCCAGAGTGCTGAACGTATCCGTGCCCTTGGTTTTTTTGCCGTGGCTGACGTTGAGCCGCGCGAAGGGTCAACCCCCAGTCAGGTTATCGTGGATGTGGACGTCGAGGAACAGCCTACCGGCTCGCTGAGTCTTGGTGGTAGTTACTCAATTTCCGACGGTTTCGGCATTGCAATCGGCCTGAATGAATCCAACTTCCTGGGTCGTGGTCAAAACCTTGGCGTGACGCTATCTACGGCACAGGATTCCGAGCAATACATACTTAACTTTACCGAACCATATTTGCTGGGTCGCCGGTTGCAGTTCGATCTCGGTCTTGGCCTTGCATCGACGAATTCGAGCTTTGCAAGCTACGATACCAAGCGCGTCTTCTTCGAGCCGCAGCTGAGCTATGCAATCAGTGAGTTGTCTTCGCTCCGTCTCCGCTATGGTTGGAACCGCAGCGAGATGACACAGCAAGATGATGAAGTGAACGGTGCTGTTATCGCTTCGGAAATCGAGCAGGGTAAGCGGACATCCAGCACACTGGGCGTATCTTACCTCTATGATAGCCGACGCGGTGGTCTGAACCCGAACGCGGGCGTTTTGTTTGAGGTAGGCGTTGATGCGGCCGGTCTTGGCGGCGACAACGAGTTCTACAAAACCACAGCGCGCGGCATCGCGCAGACACGTGTCCTGAACGAGGAAGTTGTTCTGCGGGCATCGATGGAAGTAGGTGCACTGCATTGGCAGGGCGACGACTTCAGCCGTGTAATCGACCGCTTCTTGATTGGTCCGAACACGTTCCGTGGCTTTGAACCTGCGGGTCTGGGTCCGCGTGACCTGTCGAACGGTCAGGACGATGCGATCGGTGGTAACTATTACTGGGTTGCCCGCTTTGAATCAGACTTCCCGCTTGGCCTGCCCGAAGAACTGGGTCTGCGCGGCGGTGTGTTCTACGATGTTGGTAACGTCTACAACATCAACAACGTGAACACTGCTGGCGCCGACATCGTGGGTGCGGACGGGTCTGTCCGCCATGTGATCGGTGTGTCAGTTCTGTGGGAAACGCCTTTTGGGCCTCTGCGGTTCAACTTCTCCAAAGCTTTGAAGAAGGAAGACTTCGACAAGGAACAGAACTTTGACCTGACTGTTCAGGCACGGTTCTGATCGCCAGATGTTGAACCGAATATGTAATGAAGTGCAGGGCCCAATTCGGGCCCTGTGCGTTTTTCTTGCGCTGGCCTGCATGTCGACTGCTCAGGCGCAGCAATTAGGCGTTCCTCAGGCGAATGTACTGACCCTGTCCAGCGACCGTTTGTTTTCCGAGTCGCAATTCGGTCGGCGCGTCCTGCGCGAGATCGAAACCGAAGGTGCATTGCTGGCCGATGAGAATGAACGAATTGTCGCTGAGCTCAGCAAGGAAGAAAAAGTCCTGACCGAAAAGCGCGCAGAACTGCCAACTGAAGAGTTTCGCCCGCTGGCCGAGGCGTTCGACAACAAGGTTCAGACACATCGCGAAAGTCAGCGCGCCAAACTGGACGCCCTTGCGCGCCAAAGCGAAGAAGCGCGGCAGACTTTTCTGGTTCTTGTGCAACCGATCCTGATCGAGTTGTTGCGCGAGTCCGGGGCGTCGGTCGTTATCGAACGATCCAATGTTTTTCTCAGCGCGGACCGAACCGATGTGACGGACACGGCGATTGCGCGGATCAATGAACAGATTGGCGATGGCAGCCAACTTGAAGAAGAAAGCAAAGAATAGGTTTGCTTGCCCTTCAGGCGCGGTGTTGCTAACCACGCGTCAAAGAGAAATCCAGAACGGGACGACTGCACTATGACCAAGGAAACCAAAAGCGCAGACATTCAGCTGATCCAGCGCATATTGCCTCACCGCTATCCGTTTCTGCTGGTCGACAAGGTCGTCTATATCTCGGGCTTTCAATCGGCAGTTGGTATCAAGAACGTCACAATGAACGAGCCGCATTTCCAAGGGCATTTTCCGGGAACCCCGATCATGCCGGGCGTGACCATTGTCGAGGCGATGGCACAGACCGCGGGTGTCATGCTGGGCGTGGGCATGGATGTGATCGACAGCGAACTGCTGATCTATTTCATGAACATCGACAAATGCAAATTCCGTCGCAAAGTGATCCCGGGCGATGTGCTTGAGATGCATGTCGAAACGGTTCGCGGTAAAAAGGGTGGCAAGATCTTCAAATTTGCTGGTCGCGCCACGGTCGAAGGAGAGGTCGCGGCCGAGGCTGAGTTTTCGGCCTATGTCGATTGGGACATGGAAAAGACCACATGAGCGGCATCCATCCAAGCGCAATCATCGAAGAAGGCGCGCAGATTGGTGAAGGCTGCGTCGTAGGTCCGTTTTGCTATGTGGGTCCTCAGGTCAAGCTTGCGGATCGGGTCGAGCTGAAATCGCATGTTGTGGTGACCGGCGATACCTCGGTTGGTGAAGAGACCGTGATCTTCAACTTCTCGGTCATTGGAGAGATCCCGCAGGATTTGAAGTTCGGTGGTGAGAATACGCGTCTTGAGATCGGCAAACGCAATCGGATTCGCGAACATGTCACGGTGAATACCGGGACCGACGGCGGCGGCGGCGTTACACGGATTGGGGATGATTGTCTTCTGATGGCGGGCGTGCATGTGGCCCACGATGTCCAGATTGGCAATCGGGTGATCATGGTGAACCATGCCGGCGCAGCGGGTCATTGCATCATTGAGGATGACGTGATTGTCGGTGGTATCTCTGGATTGCACCAGTGGGTCCGCGTCGGGCGTGGCGCGATCATCGGCGCGTTGACCATGGTTCCAAATGACGTGATCCCATATGGCCTGGTTCAGGCGCCGCGTGGCGAACTTGATGGTCTAAATCTCGTCGGCCTCAAACGGCGCGGTGTCTCACGTGAGGATATTGCCGCTTTGCGGGCGGCCTTCCGCGAATTGTCGACTGGCGATGGTACGTTCATGGAGCGCGCGCACCGCGTCGGCACGGATAACGAAAGTGAATACGTTCAGCGGATCGTCGATTTCGTGACCGGACATTCGGATCGGTCTTTCCTTACACCGGGGAAATAAACAATGCTGGCGCTGATTGCTGGAACAGGCGTTTTGCCGGGTGAAGTTGTCGCGCAACTGACAGACCGCCCGGTGGTCTGCGCGATGGAGGGGTTCCGTCCTGACACTCTGACCCCGGATGTCGAGTTTCCATTGGAGCAGGTTGGAAGCTTTATCGCCAACATCAAGGCGCGGGGTGTGACCCAAATCTGTATGGCAGGTGCGGTGGGGCGACCGCCCATTGATCCCGCAAAGATCGACGCGGCAACAATGCCTTTGGTCCCAATCCTGCAACAAGCTATCATGTCCGGCGATGATGCGGCGCTGCGCGCGGTCATCGGCATTTTTGAGGATGCAGGTCTGGAGGTTAAGGCAGCCCACGAAATCGCGCCGAACCTTCTTCCAAAACTCGGGTGTCTGACGCAGGCGCAACCGTCTGAGGCCGATCTGACGGATGCGGACCGTGCATCGGGTATCGTCCGGGCGATGGGTGCTGCGGATGTCGGGCAGGCCTGCGTGGTTTCAAAACGGCAGGCGCTGGCGATTGAAGGTATCTTCGGCACGGCATGGATGTTGCAGTCTCTGTCTCAGCGCCCCGATGCGGGCGGCGGCATTCTGTTCAAAGCCCCGAAACCAGATCAGGACGTTCGTGCAGATCTGCCTGCGATCGGGCCTGATACTGTGTCTGGCGCAGTTGCGGCGGGGCTGTCGGGAATTGTAATCGAAAAGGGCAGCGTCCTTGTGCTTGAGAAAGACCGCGTGATTGCGGAATGTGATCGGCTGGGCCTGTTTTTGTATGTCCGCGAGCGGACGAACTGATGCGGGTTTTCGTCGTCGCCGGTGAACCTTCGGGGGACCGGCTTGGCGGGGCTTTGATGGAAGGCCTGCGCGCGCTGCTACCCGGAGTTGAATTTCAGGGTGTTGGCGGCTCGCTGATGCAGGCACAAGGGTTGGACAGCCTTTTTCCCATGTCCGAATTGTCGGTTATGGGACTGGTCGAGGTTCTCCCCAAGTTTTTTCACCTCAAACGTCGGATTTCTGAGACAGCGCAGGCTGTTCTGGATAGCAATCCAGACGTTCTGATCACCATCGACAGTCCCGATTTCTCATTGCGGGTTGCCAAGCTGGTCAAAGCGCAAAGTACTATTCGCACAGTTCATTATGTTGCCCCCAGTGTCTGGGCTTGGCGTCCCGGGCGTGCGGACAAGATGGCCAAGGTCATCGATCATGTGCTGGCCCTGTTGCCGTTCGAGCCGCCCTATATGCAGCGTGCGGGGATGGAATGTGACTTTGTCGGGCACCCGGTGGTCAGCGAAACAGTGGCGACCGAACAAGACATTCAGGCTTTTCGCGAGGCATACGGCCTAGGCCAAGCGCCCATTGTTCTGGCCTTGCCCGGTTCGCGGCGGGGTGAGGTGGATCGTCTGGCTCCGGTCTTTGGTCAGGCGTTAATCGAGTTTCTGAAACAGCGCCCCGACACGCGCGTGGTCGTACCAGCCGTGGCCCATATGGTTGATGCGGTAACTGTGCATGTTCAGGACTGGCCAGGGTCGCCAGTCGTAGTTGATCCGCGGGACTTGCCCTCGGACCAGGCTCAGGCGCAGAAAAGGGCGGCTTTTGCTGCGGCCGACCTTGCGTTGGCGGCGTCTGGGACAGTTTCATTGGAACTGGCGGCACAGGCCACGCCAATGGTGATAGCCTACAATCTGAACTGGCTGACGACTCTGATCGCAAAGCGCATGGTGAATCTGGACACGGCGACCCTTGTCAATTTGGTGTCTGAAACACGCGCGGTTCCCGAATGCCTGCTGGATGATTGCGAACCGAATAAGGTTGCCACGGCATTGTCGGACGTGGCCACCAGTCCGGATGCGCAGCGCAGCGCTATGGACGTGACCATGGATCGTCTGGGCCGGGGTGGTGAAGCGCCGGGTCTGCGCGCCGCCCGAGCGGTTTTGAACAGGCTGCCCAATCGCCATGATTGAACACATCCTGTTCGCATTTTCCGCTGCGATCGTGACCATATCAACTAACCTGGACAATCTGGTCATCCTGTTTGGCCTGATCATGGTGATGGAAACGCGCCGTGCCGTCTTTGGCTTTGCCGCGGCGCAAATGATCATTCTGAGCCTGTCGCTTGTGATTGCCAGCGGGCTGGATCACAGCCGGTTTCTGAATTGGGTCGGTTATCTTGGGATTATCCCTTTGTCTCTGGGCCTATATGGCATCTGGCAACAACGGAAAGGCTCGGGCGGGCGTCAACTGCCCGATACTGGGGCTATCACCTCAGTCGTCGCGCTGTTTTTGACGCTATCGATTGACACGCTTGCGGCTATGACTCCGCTGTTCGCGGATTCGACGCCAGCGTTTCGGTTGACGGCCTTGATCGGGGCCGGGTGCGCACTGGCGACGTTGATCGGGATTGCAAGTTGGGGCGCACCACGCGCTCAGGTTTTAGGTCCGCGATTTGCCCGCCTTGACAGGATTGCGCCTTACATCATGGTGACAGTCGGACTGTATATTCTGGTGAACAGCCCAACCGACGTCTTGTGATCCGGACGCCTCAGTAACCGCGCCAGATCCAGCCGCCGCCGTATATGCGGCTGCTTTCATTGGAATAGAACACACAGGCCTGACCGGGCGAAATACCTTCCTCAGGTGTCAGCAATTCGACTTCGGCAGTCGTTTCAGACAGAGGTCGGATAATCGCCTCACGCGGCGGGCGGGTCGACCGCACCTTGACCGACAGACGCCATTCGTCGCGCGAAGTAAAAGGTTCATCCCCCAGCCAGTTGATCTCGCGCACCGGAACGGTCCGGGTCGCCAGCAGCTCTTTCGGGCCAACGACAACCTGCTTTTTGTCTACGTCCAGCTTCACCACATACAAAGGCTCGCTCAGCCCGCCGATACCCAGACCGCGGCGTTGACCAATGGTGTAGTGGATGACGCCATTATGCTGCGCCAACACCCGACCGTCGGAATGAACGATCTCACCCGGTTCCGCCGCACCGGGGCGCAACTTTTCGATCACGCTGGCATAGTTGCCATCGGGCACAAAGCAGATGTCCTGACTGTCGGGCTTGTCCGCCACCGACAGCCCGTATTGCGCGGCCATCTCTCGGGTCGCGTCCTTCGATGGCAAGTGGCCCAGAGGAAATCGCAGAAAGTCCAACTGCTCGGGCGTGGTGGAAAACAGGAAATAGGATTGATCCCGGTTCGCGTCCTCGGCGCTGTGCAGTTCGGGCCCGTTCGCGCCCATCTTGCGCTGGATATAGTGACCGGTGGCCATGCAGTCGGCTTCAAGGTCCTTGGCGGTTTCCAGGAGGTCCTTGAACTTCACGCGCTCGTTGCACCGGATACATGGGACCGGAGTCGCTCCGGCCAGATAGCTGTCGGCGAATTCGTCGATCACAGCATCTTTGAAGATGTTCTCGTAATCCAGAACGTAATGCGGAAAGCCGCGCTCCTCGGCCACACGCCGCGCGTCATGGATATCAATCCCCGCGCAACAGGCGCCTTTCTTGGCCAAGGCCGCGCCGTGGTCATACAACTGCAGCGTCACGCCAACCACGTCATAGCCCTGATCAGCCAGATAAGCGGCAACAACTGAACTGTCGACGCCGCCAGACATGGCAACAACCACCCGCGTCTCTGACGGGGGTTTGGCAAAACCAAGCGAGTTCAGTGGTGTCTCGGTATCGAGGGCCATGACGATTCCAGTGCGGGTTAAGAAAGACCGGCAGAATATAGGAAAATTCTACACACTCTCAAGGGGCGGTTTCACGCGACATTAAGTAGGCTGTTGTCAGCTTTGTCGCAGCTGAAAAAGGGTCAAGAGATGTATTTGCACAAAGTCGAAGGGCCAAGGTCCGTAACCCTGCCGGATGGAACGGTTTTATCGCGAAACGATCTGCCACCTGCAGGGACGACCAGATGGGTCGCTTCGCGCAAGGTCATTGTGGTGCGCGG
Source organism: Ruegeria sp. AU67 (assembly GCF_900312795.1). NCBI lineage: Bacteria > Pseudomonadati > Pseudomonadota > Alphaproteobacteria > Rhodobacterales > Roseobacteraceae > Ruegeria > Ruegeria sp. AU67. The sequence continues at coordinate 84,248 of NZ_OMPH01000018.1, read as the reverse complement.
CGTTCTATACGGGCTGATTTCGTTATCGGACGCCAAAAAACGCTATGGGCTAAGCGATGAAGAGTTCAATTCTTGGGTTTCTGCGGTCGCTGAACACGGCGCGGATGCTCTGAAAGTGACGGCATTAAAAAAATATCGACAACCTAAAGATGAAAGTGAATAAATGATTCAACGATAACGTAAGGTTAACCATTTTTGAGCAGTCTCAATTTGAATTGTTAAATTGACCCAAATTGGAGCAGTAGATGCGTATACTTCTTGTCGAGGATGATCCAACCACGTCGAAAAGCATTGAGCTGATGCTGACGCACGCCAACCTCAACGTCTATGCGACGGATCTGGGCGAGGAAGGCATCGATCTTGCCAAACTGTACGACTATGACCTGATCCTTCTGGACCTGAACCTGCCGGACATGAACGGTCACGAAGTATTGCGGCAGCTGCGCATTGCGCGGGTTGAAACACCCATCCTGATCCTATCGGGCGCTGATGACACCGAAAGCAAAATCAAGGGCTTTGGTTTTGGCGCAGACGATTACATGACCAAACCCTTCCACCGAGAGGAGCTGGTTGCCCGCATCCACGCAATCATCCGTCGGTCCAAGGGGCATTCCCAATCCATCATTCATACAGGTCGGGTCGCGGTGAACCTGGATGCCAAAACCGTTGAGGTTGAAGGCAAGGCTGTTCATCTTACTGGCAAGGAATACCAGATGCTCGAACTGCTCAGCCTGCGGAAGGGCACAACGCTGACCAAAGAGATTTTCCTGAACCATCTTTATGGCGGTATGGACGAGCCCGAGTTGAAAATTATTGACGTTTTCATCTGCAAACTGCGCAAGAAGCTCAGCAATGCGACCGGCGGCGAAAACTATATCGAAACCGTCTGGGGTAGGGGCTACGTGTTGCGCGATCCGCAAAGCAACAGCTTGGACGAACGTCGGATCGCTGTTGGAGCCTGACCTAAAATGAAATCTGGTCGCTGTAGGTTCAGGGCGACCCCCTCACTCATGGAACAGCACATCTGGACCTAGCCATGGCCTCGCCCTATCACTGGGTTCAAAGACTATGTGACAGGGCGAGGCCATGAGCGATTCAATTGCGGTAACAGAGCTGACGGAAGATCAAGCACGTGCCGAGCTGGCGCGACTTGCGGAATTGATTGCGCGGGCCAACACGCTGTATCACGCCGAGGACGCCCCAGAGATCTCGGACGCCGACTACGATGCGCTAAAGAGGCGAAACGCGGACATCGAGGCGCGTTTCCCCAAGTTGAAACGGCTCGACAGCCCCACAGATCAAGTGGGCGCAAGACCGGCGGAGGGATTTTCAAAACTCGTACACGCTGTCAGAATGATGTCCCTGGGCAATGCGTTCAACGATGAGGACGTTTCGGATTTTGACAGGTCAATCCGCAAATATCTGGGATTGGGCGACTCGGCCGAGCTGGCTTTTACTGCTGAACCCAAGATTGACGGTCTGTCCCTGTCGCTAAGGTATGAACAGGGGAAGCTCGTGCAGGCGGCGACCCGCGGCGATGGCGAGATTGGTGAAAACGTGACTTCGAACGCGGGGACGATCTCGGACATTCCGCACAGCGTCAAAAACGCTCCGGAGGTTCTGGAAGTGCGCGGTGAAGTTTACATGTCGCATGAAGACTTCGACAAGCTGAACGCGCGACAGACAGAGTTGGGCGAAAAGGTTTTTTCAAATCCACGAAACGCTGCTGCAGGGTCGTTGAGGCAGCTTGACGCGAAAATCACACGATCCCGTCCGCTGCGGTTTTTCGCTTATGCCTGGGGTGAGTTGTCAGCCCCCTTGGCCGATACACAATTGGGTGCCATTGAACAGTTGGCGGAATTCGGTTTCTCAACCAACCCACTGACAGCATTGTGCGAAACGACAGATCAGATGATCAAGCACTACCGTAGCATCGAAGCGCAACGTGCAACGCTTGGTTATGATATCGATGGCGTTGTCTACAAGGTGAACGACTTGGCGCTGCAGGCCCGGTTGGGGTTCAGATCCACGACCCCCAGATGGGCTATCGCGCATAAATTTCCCGCCGAACTGGCATGGACAAGGCTGGAGGCCATCGACATTCAAGTGGGTCGCACGGGTGCGCTCAGCCCGGTTGCCCGGCTGCACCCGGTAACTGTTGGTGGCGTCGTCGTGTCCAATGCCACGCTGCATAACGAGGACTATGTCGCTGGTCGCGACGCAAAGGGCGGTACGATCCGGGATGGGAAAGATATTAGGGTCGGCGACTGGGTGCAGGTTTATCGCGCGGGCGACGTGATCCCAAAAGTAGCGGATGTCGATATTTCGAAACGTCCAGATGGCGCGCAACCTTATGATTTTCCCACGACCTGTCCGGAATGCGGCAGTGATGCGGCTCGGGAAGAAGGCGATGCCGTTAGACGCTGCACCGGTGGGATTATTTGCCCGGCGCAGGCCGTTGAAAAATTGAAACATTTTGTATCTCGGAAAGCGTTCGATATCGAAGGGCTGGGCGCCAAGCAGATTGAAATGTTCTACGATGACCCGGACTTGCCAATCAAAACCCCGGTGGACATCTTCACACTGCAGAACAGAGATGCGGCCAATCTAAACAAGCTCGCCAACCGCAAGGGCTGGGGCGCGCAAAGTGCCGGGAACCTTTGGGCTGCAATTGATGAAAAGCGCCAAATCCCATTCGGACGCCTTATTTTTGCATTGGGCATACGACACGTCGGAGAGGCGGCGTCGAACCTGATCGCCAACCACTATGGCGCCTGGCCAGAATTTGAGCGTGCCGTCACCGCAGCCGCTGATTTCGAAGGACCTGAGTGGGACGAGCTTTTGGGTATTGATGGCGTAGGTGACGTCATGGCGCGCGCCTTGGTGTCTGCATTTGCTCAGGACGCGGAGCGCAAGAGCATCGACGCTTTGGTCGTGCAATTGGACGTGCAGGACGCCAAACGACCCGACACATCGGGCAGTCCGGTGGCTGGCAAGACGGTTGTCTTTACAGGGTCACTTGAAAAGATGACCCGCGCCGAGGCCAAAGCCCGCGCCGAAGCGCTGGGGGCCAAGGTCTCTGGGTCGGTCAGCAAGAAGACTGATTTGCTGGTCGCAGGCCCTGGTGCTGGGTCAAAAGCCAAGAAGGCAGCAGAGCTTGGGATAGAGACGCTGGACGAAGATGAATGGCTGCACCTGATCGGCACCGCATGAGCGGTCGCCCTGAAATCCTGTTTCCCCTGTTCGCGGGGCTGGAGACGCTGGAAGGCGTTGGCCCTAAGACTGCGCAGACAATGGTGCAGGCGGGGATCGAGTCGCCGCGCGATGTGCTGTTCGGTTTGCCCTATGCTGTCGTTGATCGCAGGCAGCGCGATACAATCCACGGGGCTGATCTGCCAACGACATTGACAGTTGAGGTCACGGTCGGCACCCACAGGCCGTCGCGAAACAAGGGCGGGGCATACCGCGTTAACGTCGAAGACACGCAGACCGAGTTTCAGTTGGTCTTTTTCCACGCGCGTGGCGACTATTTGAAAAAAGTTCTACCGCAAGGCAGCCGTCGTGTGATCTCTGGCAAGCTCGAACTGTTCGACGGCATGGCGCAGATGGTCCATCCAGATCACATGCTGCCCGTGGAAAGCGCGGATGACATTCCTGAGTTCGAGCCGGTTTATCACCTGACGCAGAGCATCACCCAAAAGACGGCTTACAAGGCGGCACGTAGCGCATTGACCCGCGCACCAAAGCTGGCTGAGTGGATTGACCCTGCGCAAGTGTCAAAACAGGGCTGGGCGGATTGGGCCACGGCTGTATCCGCGGCGCACAATCCACAGGGGGCGGATGATGTGGCCGCGCATGCGCCAGCCCGGGAACGCCTTGCCTATGATGAGCTTTTTGCCCATCAGGTGACACTGGCTCTGGCGCGACAACGCGAGCGAAAGGCCCGGGGCATCGTGAGCGTCGGCACTGGTGCTCTGCAAGCTAAAGTTCTTGCTAATCTGCCTTACAAACCCACCGGGGCCCAGGCGCGGGCAATCAAGGAAATAACCGCCGACATGGGCTCGGACGCACGGATGAACCGATTGCTGCAAGGCGATGTGGGCGCAGGGAAAACCTTGGTCGCCTTCATGGCACTTCTGGTCGCGGTCGAGGCTGGTGGACAAGGTGTCATGATGGCGCCGACCGAGATTCTGGCCAGGCAGCATTTGGAAGGCCTGCGCCCGCTTGCCGAAGAGGCCGGAGTCGTTCTGGAAATCCTGACGGGACGGGACAAGAGCGCCGAACGGCGTGCAAAGTTGGCCGCCCTAAAACAGGGCGATATTCACATCCTTGTCGGCACCCACGCGGTGTTTCAAAGCGATGTGGAGTTCCACGCCCTGCGACTTTCCATTGTGGACGAACAACACCGGTTTGGGGTTCGCCAAAGGATGGAGCTGTCCGAAAAAGGGCAGGGCGCGGATGTTCTGGTGATGACCGCGACACCGATCCCGCGCAGCCTGGCCTTGGCGCAATATGGGGACATGGATGTCTCTGTTCTGGATGAAAAACCACCGGGGCGGAAACCAATCAAAACGGCGATTATCAGCACCGAGCGTATGGATGACGTCGTGGCGCATTTGCGTCGGGCTATCGATGAAGGACGTCAGTGCTATTGGGTCTGTCCGCTGGTCGATGAATCCGAAATCTCGGACCTGACGGCAGCGGAAGAGAGGTTCAAACGGCTGCGTGCCATACTGGGCGAAGGTATTGTCGGCCTGGTCCATGGCCAGATGCCCGCGTCCGACAAGGATGCCGCAATGGCCGCGTTTCAAGAGGGCCGAACAAAAGTACTTGTTGCCACGACTGTAATCGAGGTTGGCGTGAATGTTCCGAACGCCTCGATCATGGTGATCGAACGGGCTGAGATTTTCGGGTTGGCTCAACTACACCAACTACGCGGCCGCGTTGGACGGGGTGAGGCGGATTCGACCTGCTTGTTGATGTATCAACCGCCCCTTAGCGAAGGTGGGCGCAAACGGCTGGAAGTTCTGCGTGAGACCGAAGACGGGTTCCGGATATCAGAGACAGACCTGCAGATGCGCGGCGCAGGTGACCTGATCGGCACGGCCCAATCCGGGTTGCCTAAATTCCGGATTGCGGACCTGGAACGCCAGGCCGGATTAATGGCTGTAGCACAGACGGACGCACGCAATTTGCTTAGCAAAGACCCGACCTTGGCCACGGAACGTGGGCAGGCGGTGCGTGTTCTACTTTGGCTTATGAAACAGGATCAGGCAATCCGTTTAATTTCAGTGGGTTAGCAATTTCGTTCTATAAAGTTCACAAATGTTCTCAAAAAGTTCTTTACCGACTCGACGAAATATGAGAACAAAAGGTCAACAAAGGATTAAAACCCGACCGGAGGTGAGACCATGCTGACCCAGATCAAGACCGCCATAAGCCGTTCGCATTCCACGCTATTGCAGGATGCGGCAGGTGCGGTGTCATTGGTGGTGATGCTGGTGGTTGCCCTTCACCTTCCCGGAGCTTTCTGACCCTTTCTGCCTGCGATCTCGTGCCGAAAACTCCGCGCCGTCGTCCCCATTTCTGTCAAGGGTGACCTGCCTGTCCCAATTCCCTTGAAAGGGCCATGCCTCGGCCCTGCGCGGAAATACGGATCCCACGCGAGACACGCATTGCCTACCGCCGCCCTTTCCGCCCGGAAGGAGCGGCGGTTTTTTTACAACTGTCCGGTTTTGAAGATTTCGAGCATCGCCGACAGCACGGAATTCACTGCAACCGATGCCAGGATCATCCCCATGATGCGGCTGATAATGGCAGCACCGGAATGGCCAATCAATCGAATGATCGGCTCGGCCAACAGCATCAAAACAAAGGCGATGGCCACAACGGATAACATAACCAGTGCCGTGATGCCTTGATCCGCCACGCTGAACCGGTTGTTGTCAGTCAGGATAACCACGGCCAGCATTGCACCCGGCGACGCCAGTGAGGGTACCGCCAACGGAAAGATCGCGGGGTTGGGCTTGTGGAATTTGTCTTCCTGATCGTCTTCTGCTGCGCGTTGTTCAACCTCTTGTTTGCTTTCGCCAAAAATCATCGTCAGGGCGAACAGGAACAGGATGATCCCTCCGGCCACTTGGAACGAGTTCAACCCGATATCCAGCGCCTCGATCAGCAGTTGTCCAAAGACAAGGAAGAACAGCAAAACCCCGGCACTTATGAACGCCGCCAACAGGGCTGTTTTACGACGCGCCGCCGCCCCAAGCCCGGCTGTAACGGCGATAAATACGGGAATTGTTCCAATCGGATCAATAACGACCCACAGGGTAACAAAATGTTCCAGCAAACTATTCAAACCAAATTCTCCCCAAAACTTTGGCGGAGGTTAGATGGGTTTGAATTGAATTACCATCTTCAGGCGCAGTTGGCCTGTTCGGCTTGTTCCATAGCTTCAGCAGTGGCATCCAACGCCAGCAAAATCGAAGCGTGCCGGTTCTTGTAGTCGCGCGCAGGCATGAGAACTTCCAGCCCGTCAAATGGTGCATCCGGAGCAGGGCCGTCTTTCTTCAGCATAGCCGACAGCTGATCCCGCGCGGTTTCGATTTGTGCGCGCGTGGTTCCAATTACAGCGGATCCAACGACCGAGGCCGAGGCCTGACCCAGGGCGCAGGCCTTAACGTCCTGACCAAAGTCGGACACGTGACCGTCCTCAACCTTGACGTCCACGGTCACGGTCGACCCGCACAATGGCGAGCGTTTCTTGACGGTCGCATCAGGGTTTTCCAGTCGTTCCAGATGCGGAATGTCAGCAGCCAGAGCCAGAATGCGCCCGGAATACAGCTTTATCAGGTCGTTCTCGCCAGACATGGCTTTCCCTCGTTGCGTGTTCCCCATACATAGTGGCCATCCACCGGGATGCAAAAGGTTTTTACAATGTCCGAGACCGTCACTTTCGATCTGTCTAGCCTGAAGTTTAACGACGCTGGTCTGATTCCGGCGATCGCACAGGATGAAGCTTCTGGCGAGGTGTTGATGATGGCGTGGATGAACGCAGAAGCGGTTGAAAAAACTCTTGAAACGCGCCGCGTGACGTATTGGTCGCGTTCACGTCAGTCGTTCTGGATCAAGGGCGAAACCTCGGGGCATGTTCAGGAACTGATCGATTTCCGCGTCGATTGTGATCGCGACTGCCTGCTGGTCCTGGTGCGACAGACCGGCGCGGCGTGTCATACGAACCGGCGCACCTGTTTCTACACCGCAGTGCGGGATGGTGAAGAGGTCGAGCTAATGCGACCGATGGACTAGGGTCGGTCACAGCCCGACCATGACCCGAACCTGTTCCGCGGTAACTCCATCACCACGATACTTGGCGATGGCGCGCGCGTCGTCGCGTTTGGCCAAGCGTTTGCCTGCGTCATCTCGGATCAGTTTATGATGGTGATAGACAGGTGTCGGCAAGCCGAGCAGGGCCTGCAACAGAACATGGATACGCGTCGCCTCGAACAGGTCCTGACCGCGTACGACGTGGGTAACGCCTTGTTCTGCATCGTCCAGAACGACGGATAGATGGTAGGACGTTCCCATATCGCGCCGGGACAATACCACGTCTCCGATTGTGTCCCGCAACTCATCAGCAGTGAAAGTGATGGGGCCCGTTTCCCTTTCCGGACCGGCGCCTGTTTCTTCGAAAACAGCCGTTTTTGCATACGGTTGAGCGGCAGTCCTAAACAAATCTGGAACTACACGTGCAGCCATTTCAATGTCCAGTCGAAGGGGCAAATCTTGTGGAATCGGCCCCGATCGCTCTGAAACATGCCTGCACGTGCCCGGATAAATGATCCCATCCGGCCCATGCAGAGGAACTCCTTCCTGTGGTGCCCCGGCGGCGGCGGCAATGTCCCGACGGTTGCAGGTGCACGGGTACAACAGACCTTGTGACCACAACGTTTTCAGCGCGTCTTTATAAGTCGACACACGAGACGATTGCCACATCACGGGTTCTGGCCAGGTCAATCCTAGCCAAATCAGATCGTCATAAATCTGCTCTTCCCAATTTGCCCGGCAGCGGGAGCGGTCGATGTCTTCGATCCGCAATAGAAATTGACCGCCTTCAGCGGCGGCCATATCACTGGCAAGAAGTGCAGAATAGGCATGGCCAAGATGAAGCGGCCCCGTAGGAGATGGGGCGAATCTGGTAGTGAATGTCACGTTTTTTCAACAACATATACGTCAGATTTAAGGTCCATCCCGGGAAGATGCGGCCCGTATTCCCGAAACAACAACCGCGCAGCGCCCATGTCCAGCCAATCGTTCAAACGGGTGGTGAAGGACGGGTCATCAAGTGTGTGATCGTTGAAGGAAAAGGCCAGTAAGCCACCTTTGGGTAGTGCCTTCATCAACAGGTCGAATGTCTCTGGCGGTGCGGCGCCGGTTCCGATCACGCCAATCGCTGTGATTGCCTTATAGGCATCTTGCTCCAGCGGTTCCGGATCGGTGATCTCAAACGTCGTGAGGTTTCTGTAAACCTTCTTGGCGGCTGCCCCTTCAAGCATCTTTGGCGTGGGATCCACACCATCGATTACCTGAAATCCCGTATCGTGCAGGGCTTTGCCGGACAAACCCGTGCCACAACCGTAATCCAGAACAGGCGTCTGCGGTTCGGGCATCTGGGACCAAAGCGCCTCGGCCACGCGGCCAGGCGTGGCGTAGCCATGTGACCCCACTTCGGCGTCGTATGACGAGGCCCACTTCTGATAATGCGTACGAGTCGCCTCGGGAGTATCAAGCCCGTAGGCGTCTTTGAGGTATTTGTCGCTCATACCCGTATGTTAGGCCGGTAGCGTGCAATGCGTCCAGTCAGCAATGCGCCAGCCAGTCTGTCCATTCCGTTTTGGCCCGGTCGGTGTAGGCCTTGTACCGGTCCTTACGGCCCCGGCGCCCCCCTTTGAGGCCATCAACCGGGCGAAACAGACCAAAGTTGACGTTCATGGGTTGAAAGGTCTTGGCTTCGGCCCCGCCGGTGATGTGGTGTATCAACGCGCCCATGGCACTGTCCTGCGGGATCTCGGGCAGGGAACGCCCCAGGATCTCGGCAGCAGCCAGCCGCCCAGCCAACAATCCCATTGCAGCGCTTTCCACATACCCCTCGACACCGGTTATCTGGCCGGCAAACCGAATATTCGGCTTTGATTTCAGTCGCATCTGCGCGTCCAGCAATGTCGGAGAGTTGATGAACGTGTTGCGATGAATCCCGCCCAGGCGCGCGAAACTGGCGTTCTCAAGCCCCGGGATCATGCGAAACACTTCGGTTTGCGCGCCATATTTCATTTTGGTCTGGAAGCCGACGATGTTGAACAACGTACCCAGGGCATTGTCGCGGCGAAGTTGCACAACGGCATGAGGTTTGACGTCAGGCTGATGCGGGTTTGTCAGGCCGACCGGTTTCATGGGACCGTGGCGCAGCGTTTCGCGGCCGCGTTCCGCCATAACCTCGATGGGCAGGCAGCCGTCAAAATACCCGGCAGTTTCACCTTCGTGAAATTCGGTTTTGTCAGCGGATAGCAGGGCGTCAATGAAGGCCTCGTACTGATCGCGGTCCATGGGACAGTTCAGATAGGCCGTCCGCTCCTCTTCGGTTTCGCCCTTGTCATAACGTGACTGCATCCATGCCTGGCTCATGTCGATGCTGTCGGCATAGACAATGGGCGCAATCGCGTCGAAGAACGCCAGAGCCTCAGCACCTGTCTGATCCCTGATCGACTCGCCCAGCGACGAGGATGTCAGCGGACCCGTCGCAATGATCCAGTGGCCGTCGTCGGGCAGGGCGGTGACTTCTTCGCCCGTCACCTCAACTCGCGGATGGGCCTGCAGCTTGGCGGTTACTGCTTCGGCAAACGGATCACGATCCACGGCCAATGCGCCACCGGCGGGCAGGCGATGCGTATCGGCGGTGCCCATGATGATGCCGTTGGCTTCGCGCATTTCCCAATGCAGCAGACCGACGGCATTCTGTTCGTCGTCATCCGAGCGGAAGGAGTTCGAGCACACCATCTCGGCCAGATTGCCGGTCTGGTGCGCAAAAGTGCCCACTTTGGGCCGCATTTCGTGGATTACAACGTCCACGCCCATTTCCGCTGCTTGCCAGGCCGCCTCGGACCCTGCCATGCCGCCGCCAACTATATGCAATTTCTGTGTCATGAGGTGCCACATAGGGCACAGCATCGCGCAACGCAACACACGCCAAGTTTCGCGTTGATTAGCTAGTAATTTAAGGGGGGTACTTGGGGTCGCCGCAGCGGGAATGTCAGCGCCGGTGAGAGAAACCAGCTTGGAGGGACCTTCCGCCTACAGCGACCCAAAAGCGTATTTGGGCCTAAGCCATGCCTCAGCATTGCCACAGTGTGGCCCTTTTGAAAAGGACTAAATTGCGAACAGTCGCGAAAATTTCCTTAAATAATCTCGTTATTGTTCCCAATTTGGCGGTCTTTTTTCGATAAATGCAGATATTCCTTCTTCGGTATCCCGATGCATCATATTCTGCGCCATTACCTCTCCGGTATAGGCGTAAGCCTGTTCGATCGGCATATCCAATTGCTTGTAATAGGCCTGTTTGCCCACTTTGACCGCTGATCCAAGCTTGTCCGCCAGTAGTTCGGCAAGCGCCATCGTTTCATGTTCCAACAACATTTCCGGTACGGCGCGATTGATCAGGCCCAGCTCTGTCGCGCGTTCTGCGGAGATGAACGCGCCTGTTGTCAACATTTCAAATGCCTGTTTCCGGGGGATATTCCGGCTGAGGGCCACCATAGGGGTCGAACAAAACAACCCGATATTGACCCCGTTTACACCAAAGCGCGTGCCTTCGGCTGCAATCGCAAGATCACAAGTGGCCACTAGTTGGCAGCCGGCGGCTGTGGCGATGCCGTGGACTTGCGCGATCACGGGTTGGGGCAGGGATTGAATCGACAGCATCATTTTGGCGCACTGCGCGAACAAGTCCTGGAAGTAGGCTTTTCCCCCATCCTCGCTCTGACGTCCGGCTGTCATTTGTTTAAGATCGTGACCTGCGCAAAACGCTTTGCCTTCGCCGGACAGGATCACGGCGCGAATGCTCGAGTCGTTACTTAAGGCGTCGAATTCAGCCTGAAGTGCTGCAAGCATCTCTTCGCTCAGGGCATTCAGGCGCTCTGGCGCGTTCATTTTCAACCGGGCAACGCCGTTCATGTCGTTACGTTCCAGAATTCCCATCTTGCTCTCCGATCTGATGTCGGGCCAACTCTAGGGTGGCAATTCGAGGAGGGGAAGTATGTCGTTGGTTTTGAACCGCGAACAACTGTCAGATTATCTGGTTGAGGTTTTTCCACAGGTCGCGAAGGACTTTGTCATCGACAGCCTAGATGAAAACTCAATCACCATGCGGCTGAAGGTCGGGGACAGGCATCTGCGGCCAGGGGGGACAGTTTCAGGCCCGTCGATGTTCGGTCTGGCCGATGTCAGCGTCTATGCAATGATCCTTGCATTGAAAGGACGTCAGTCGCTGGCGGTGACGACGGGGTGTTCGATGGATTTCATGCGCAAACCCGATGGGGCCAACGATATGATCGCGCGCTGCAGCTTGCTAAAACTGGGCAAGACGCTTGCGGTAGGCGATGTTTTGATGTTCTCGGAAGGCTCAGACAAACCCGTGGCGCGGGCTACGATGACCTATTCATTGCCACCGGCGGGGTCTGCAGCTGCGGCATTTGGATAAAAAAGGGCCGGGTATGAAACCCGGCCTAGGAAGAGGTCCCGATAGGGACTGGGGATAATTAATACTGCCAGAAATAGCGTTTGATCTCGCGGTCGGCCGCGGGGCGGGTCAGGCCGACATCTTTAAGCATGCGATCATCCAACTTGGACAGGTTAATTCTGCTGCGGCGCTGTCGTTCCCACTGTGTGACAGTCGCCGCAAACCGCACGGCCAGCGCGGCGATCATCGGCAGCCGAGGGCTATCGTTCAGCAGCATGAGGGCGGGGTTGTGCATATGGCGTGTCATCTTGGGTATCCTTTCAAATTGTATTGACACAAAGTACTAATATTCGGTACATATGTGTGATACATTCGAGATTGTGTCAAAAGCAAAGGAAGAATTGTAATGGATACAATTTGGCCAGAGGCGTTACCAAAATCCAAAGGTCCCAAGTACACACTGGTCGCCGACACAATACGAAAAGCGATTGATAACAAAGCGCTGGAGGTAGGATCCAAACTGCCTCCAGTCCGAGAACTTGCGTACCGGTTACAAATAACGCCCGGCACGGTTGCCCGGGCATATACGATTCTGACGGAAGAAGGCTTGCTACAAGCCGAGGTCGGACGTGGTACATTTGTCGCCCCTCCAAAATCACCTTTGCTGGACGATGTGTGGGCAAGACAACTTCACCTGCGCGACGACAAGTACAACGCCGATGTCAGCTTGTTCAGCCCCAGATTACCGGATGTGGGGCAGGTGGCATTGATCAGGGAATGTCTTAAGAAAGTGTCCCAAGCCGATCCGCGTTTGCTGATGAATTACCCGACACGCGATGCGTACCAACCCATGCGGCAGGCGGTCGTTGAATGGCTCTCAGATCTGCCGCTTGGCGCAGTGACCCATGATGATGTGGTTTTGACTCATGGTGGGCAAAATGGTCTTTGCCTTGTGTTTCAGACGATCCTGCGCGGCCCCAAGCCGGTCGTTCTGGTTGAAGATCTGTCGTATGCCGGTTTCCGTCGGGCAGGTGAGTTGATGCGGGCCGAGGTTGTCGGCGTGAAAATGGACAAGTGGGGCATTGACCCTCAGGCTATGGATCACATTTTGCGTCAGACCCAGGCGCAAGCAGTTTGCGTCTCGCCCGAGGTGCAAAACCCAACCGGTACACATACGCCGCTGGAACGTCGAAAAGAGGTTGTGGAAGTCGCCCGCCGCCATGATTTGCAGATCATTGAAGACGATTGCTATCGAATGGGGGACGCGCGCGAGCCCAGCTATCGCGCATTAGCACCTGAACGGGGTTGGCATGTTTCGTCGATCTCAAAGATCCTGACGCCAGCCCTACGCGTCGGGTTCGCCATCGCCCCGCGCGAACGCAGCGTCGATCTTCGGCGCTCAGCCGAATACGGCTATTTCGGTTTGGCGCAACCACTTGCAGAACTGACCCGGCTGTTGCTGTCTGATCCACGGACACGGCAGATCGCCAGGGACGTTCGTGCCCGGATGGGCGATTATGTCCGGGTGACGGTCAATGCGCTTGGCGGCTTTGATCTGAACTGGGCGCCGGACGTGCCGTTTGTCTGGCTGAACCTACCGTCGGGTTGGCGTGCCGCCGCATTCAGCCGTGCTGCTGAACGCGAAGGCATACAGTTACGGTCTGCCGACGAGTTCGCGCTGCGGGACGGGCGTGCCCCCAACGCCGTACGCATTGCGATGAATGGGCACGTGTCATTGGAGCGGTTTGAGGCCGCAATGCAGCGCCTGCGTGCACTTTTAGATAATCCGCCGGAACAGATCAGCGTCTAGGCTCCTAGCTCAATGGGGCGGGGTCGCCAAAGAACCCGGCCAGATGTGAAATCTTGCCTTGTTCATTCAATCGTACGAAATCGTGGCCGGTCACCATTATGGTGCCGTCGGGGCCAACCATACGCCAAGTAAAGTGGACGACATCGTGATGATTGTTGGGGTTGCTGGTCAGCTCAACCCGACCGCCAGAGCTTTGGAGGACTTCCCCGATATGATCGCACAGGTTTGACCGTCCGTTCACTTCTGCCGTCGGGTCGACATAGATGCCATCCTCGGCGAAACACTTGGTTAATAGGTCAAGGCGTTGACCTTGGTCCGCCTGTTGCCAGGCCGCCCCGTAATCGGCGATGGTTTGCTGCCAATCCATTCTCTGGCCACTCCCTTTTTGATCGCTGGTCTACAACAGTATATCTGGTCGGGGATATTTGCGGAAATTGAAGACGATTTCATGGGGTAAAATAATACCTATTTCGTAATATGCTGTAATTGCTAGATTATTTTTGATTTCATGTTCTTGACGCGCCACAAGGGTACATCTAAATACGCAACATCGAATTCGGGCCGCTCCGTATGTGGGCGGTCTTTCACATCAAACAGGACTATCCTGCCATGAAAACCTTTTCTGCAACACCTGCAGACATCGACAAGAAATGGATCCTGATCGACGCCGAGGGCGTTGTTCTGGGTCGTCTTGCTTCGATCGTCGCCATGCGTCTGCGTGGCAAGCACAAAGCGTCGTTCACCCCGAACATGGACATGGGCGACAATGTCATTGTGATTAACGCTGACAAAATCCAGATGACCGGCAAGAAGCGCGAAGAAAACTTCTACTGGCACACTGGCCACCCGGGCGGCATCAAGTCGCGCACCAAACAGCAGATCCTTGAAGGCAAGCACCCCGAGCGTGTTGTGACCCAAGCGGTCAAGCGCATGCTGCCTGGCAACCGCCTGTCGCGTCAGGTTATGACCAACCTGCGTGTTTATGCCGGTGCTGAGCACCCGCATGAAGCCCAGTCGCCCGAAGTTCTGGATGTTGCATCCATGAACAAGAAAAACACCCGGAGCTAATGACCATGGCTGATCAGATCAATACTCTCGAAGAGCTGAGCGCCGTTGCAGGCGTTGAGGTTGTGGCCGAAGAAGTCATCGTGCGTGAACCCGTACGTGACGAACTGGGTCGCTCTTATGCCACCGGCAAGCGTAAAGACGCTGTTGCCCGCGTTTGGATCAAGCCGGGTTCCGGCAAGGTCACCGTGAACGGTAAAGACCAGGACGTGTATTTCGCACGCCCCGTTCTGCAGCTGATCCTGCGCCAGCCGTTTCAGGTTGCTGGCGTTGAAGGTGAATTCGACGTTGTCGCAACCGTCAAAGGCGGCGGCCTGACCGGTCAGGCCGGTGCGGTCAAGCACGGCATCTCGAAAGCGCTGCAGCTGTACGATCCGTCCCTGCGTGGCGCACTGAAAGCCGCTGGCTTCCTGACCCGCGACAGCCGTGTTGTTGAACGTAAGAAATACGGTAAGCGCAAAGCGCGTCGTTCGTTCCAGTTCTCGAAGCGCTAATTCGCCACCGAGTACACAAAATCAAAAGGGCTCGCATGTGCGAGCCCTTTTTCGTTTGAGATGCGTGTTGGGCGTTATTCTTCGTACACCATCTTCCAGGCACCGTTTTCGACAACATTCACATAGACTGAGTCAGCCCCCTGATGGTCATCAGGTCCAAAAGTCATATGGTTGCCCACCAGTTCATCCTGATAGTCCAGCGTTTCCATCGCTGCGATAAAGCTTTCATGCGTCAGATCGGGGCCAGCAGCCTCAAGCGCTTTGACCATCGTTTCGGCCGCAGAATATCCCAGCATGGCAAATCCGACGGGGTCTTCACCGGTTGCCGCTTTATATTCTTCGATAAAGGCGGCAGGGGCGGGGTCTTCTGCGCGGGACCACAGATCCTGCCACGACGCGGCGGCGTAGAACCCGTCTGTCACTCCGCCCGGCACCTGCGCAACAACAGTCAGGAAACTGGCCGATGTACCGAGAAACTTCATATCCGTCAGGCCCATCTTTTTGGCGGTGCCGACAACGGTAATGGCCTGACGCACACCCAAAGCGATCGTGACGATATCGCACCCTTCTTCCTTGAGCTTGCTCAGCGAGCCCACGAAATCCGTTTCATCCGGCTTATGCGTGGTCTCGGCGACGAAAGTGATCCCGGCTTCTTCGGCACCGGCCTTGGTACCTTCGACGATTTCGGCACCAAAATCGGTTGGCAAGTACATCGAACATACAGACTGCCCGCCGAACTCGCCCGCCAGATACTTCACGCCAACACGGCTTTGGTCAAAGTAGGTCGAAAAGGCCGTGAACTTGTTGTCCATCGGTTCCTGCAGCATTTGCCGTGCGGCGGACAGTGGGGCGACATTAGGAATACCTTTTGGATCCAACAGCTTGAAGCCCGCGACGTTCATCGGAGTTCCCAGCGACTGTAGCATCGCAAACACTTTGTCGCGGTTCAGCAGCTTATTATAGCCCTGCATCGCACGTGGCATCTGATACCCATTGTCCTCGACCACATAGCGGATCGTACGTCCGTGCACGCCGCCATTGGCGTTCACGCGATCGAACACCACATTTGCACCCTTGGTCGCCGGAACACCGACGGCCGCGAAGATACCGCTCAGATCGTTGACCGAACCGATGATGATCTCATCATCCGTGACACCCTGTGTCTGTGCATTGGCAAGGGTCGCCGAAGCCGTCAAGGTGGTGGCCGCCGCCAGCCGCATGATCACATTCTTCATCTTTCTCCTCCCTCTAGGTTATCTCTTTTACTAATTGTACATGTCTTCAATAAGATGGCCGTGTTTCTTTTCGACAAAACTGCGTTTCAGCTTCATTGTCGCGGTCAGTTCATCATCATCTGCGGTCAGAAGTACATCGATCAGGCGAAAGTCCTTGATCTGCTCGACCCGTGCAAAATCCTTATTCACAACATCGATTTCCGCCTGAATCTGATCTTTGACTTCCGATGCGGCACATAAGGACGCAAAATTCGAGAATGGAATCTTCCGGTCTTGTGCAAATTTCTCAACGTTATCCTGATCAATCATGATTAGCGCTGTCAGGTACTTACGCTTGTCGCCGATGATCACCGCGTCCGCGATATAGTGGCTGAATTTCATTCGGCTTTCGATCTCGGCAGGGGTGATATTCTTGCCCCCGGCAGTGATGATGATATCTTTCATGCGCCCCGAAATGGTGACGTAGCCGTCGTCATCGATATGCCCCAAGTCGCCGGTTCGCAGCCAGCCATCGGCGGTGAACGTCTCGGCCGTTTTAGCGTTGTTGCGCCAATATCCTTGAAAGATATTAAGGCCTTTTAGCTGAATCTCACCGTCTTCGGATATCCGGATATCATTTCCGGGCACAGCGCGTCCGATGGTTCCGACCTTATTGCTTTCAATGGTATTTAGCGTCGCCAGACCCGAGGTCTCGGTCATCCCGAACCCCTCGACCAACGGCACGCCAATAGCCCAGTACCATTTCAGCAGATCGGTCGAAATCGGGGCCGCGCCTGAACCTCCGCGCCGCATCTTGTCCATACCCAGCATGCGGCGCAAGTTGCGCAGTACCAGCCGGTCCCACACCCAGAATTGCGCGGCGACACTGGCCGGGACGGGTTTGCCGGCCAGAATGTACTCGGCCCGCGCAAGCCCTGCCTTCAGGGCCATGCCAAAGGCTACGCGGCCCGTGGGCGTCGCATCCTGCGTCATGATCTGAACGTAGGAATAAATCTTCTCCCAAACACGCGGAACAGCCGTGAAGGTCGAGGGTGAGATCTCTTGCAAGTTCGCAAACACGGTCTCCGGGCTTTCGGCAAAATTTACGATGCATTTGGCGGCAAGTGGGAAGTAGATGGATACGTCACGCTCTAGAATATGGCACAGCGGTAGAAAGCACAGCTGTTCGTCCGTCTCTAAGGCAGGCAACGCATGTGCCCCACATTCTATTGCCGCAAGGATGTTCTCATGGCTCAGCATCGCGCCTTTCGGCATTCCCGTGGTGCCCGAGGTGTAGATCAACAGCGCGGTATCCTGCGGCGACGCCAGCGCGATTTCAGCCTCGAAACGATCGGGATCTTCAGCCTCGGCTTGTTGGCCCAGCGTATACAGCGCGTCGATCATCATGCAGCGCGCATGATCCAGATCGTGCAGCCCCTCATCGTCAAGAATGATGACATTCAGCAGCCCGGGAACCTCGTCTTCGACCTGCAGAAATTTGTCCAGTTGCTCTTCGTTTTCGACGATCAGAAATCGGCTGTCACTATCATTGATGAGATATTTCAACTGGCTGGCAGAATCGGTGGTGTAGACACCAGACGCGATGCCACCAACGGCCTGAATGCCCAAATCGAACCAAGCCCATTCCTTGCGGTCCTCTGACAGGATCGATACAACCTCGCCGCGCTGCATCCCCAGTTTGCGCAGGGCAAGGCCAATCCACTTTGCGTGCTGCCAGTAATCTGCCCACGAATACGACCTCCAGATGCCGAGGTCCTTTTCACGGTGCGCTGTGCGATCGCCAAGCTCGGCGCAGCGTTTCCTGAACAGCTCGCAGATTGTCGTGCACTCATCGACACAGACCGGGCGCTGGCCGGGGTTTGCGTTCAGGCGAACGCCGTTGACTGTGATCTGAGGGGGCAGGGTACTGATATTCATCTGTCTCACCTCCACGTCTTTTTCCGCTTCCAACGGCGGTTTTCCCGCGCGCCTTCTTCCTGAACGCCCAGATAGAAATTCTGGATGTCCTCTGACCGCATCAGAACATCTGCTGCGCCGTCCATGACGATGCGTCCGACCTCCATCACATAGCCATGGTGGGCCAGTTCCAGGGCGGCGTTGGCGTTCTGTTCGACCAGCATCATGGTCATGCTCTGTTCATCGTTCAGACGCCCCAGGATGCCAAAGATTTCCTGTACCAACAACGGTGACAGACCCAGCGACGGTTCATCCAACAGCATGATTTTAGGGTTGGCCATCAAGCCACGGCCGATTGCCAGCATCTGTTGCTGCCCGCCAGATAATGTTCCCGCCTCTTGATTGCGACGTTCCTTGAGGATCGGAAAGTATGAGAACACCAGATCCCGATCGTGATCAATCTGACCCTTGTCCTTCAGGGTATAGGCCCCGAGGCTGAGGTTTTCGTCGACCGTCAGCAGTGGAAACACTTCACGCCCTTCGGGCACGTGAACGATGCCTTTCTGCACGACCTTGTGTGGCTCGGACCCCTGAATTTCGTTGCCTTCAAACGTGATCTTGCCCTTTTCCGGATCCATCACGCCAGAAACGGTTTTCATCAGCGTGGTCTTGCCCGCGCCATTGGCGCCAAGGATCGAGACAATTTGGCCCTGATGAACATCCAGAGAAACACCCCGGATCGCCATGATCGGACCATAAAAACTTTCGATGTTGCGGATTGTCAGGATGGGCTCGCTCATGAGGCTTTCCCCAAATAGGCCTCGACCACCGCCGGGTGCGACTGAACCTCAGCAGGTGTTCCCAGCGCCAGTTTTGCGCCGTCCGCCATTGCCAGAACGCGATCCGAGACGCCGGAAACCAGCCCCATGTCATGCTCGACCATCAAAACCGTTATCCCCATCTGCCGCCGGATATCATCGATCCACCAGCGCATGTCGGTTGTTTCTTCCACTGAAAGACCCGAGGCCGGTTCGTCCAACAATAGCAGCTTGGGATCGGTGGCCAGTGCGCGGGCCACTTCGACCACCTTACGTACGCCATAGGGCAGGCCAGAAATCATCTTGTCGCGGAACGCCTGCAGGTCGAGGAAGTCGATAATCTCTTCGACCTTTTCGCGGTTCTCAAGTTCCTGTCGTCGTGCGGATGGCAGAAACAACACCTCGGACAGCATGTTCGATTTGCGGTGGCGGTGCCGTCCGACAAGCAGGTTCTGCAAGACCGTCGCATGCTCGAAGAGTTCGATGTTCTGAAATGTCCGCGCCACACTATATGCAGCCACGCCGGACGGTTTGGCCTTAAGCAAGTCGTGCCCGTCGTAACGGATTTTGCCTGCGTTGGGGTCGTAGAAACGCGAGATCAGGTTGAAGACCGTAGACTTCCCTGCACCATTAGGGCCAACGATGGCGAAAACCTCGCCTTCCTCGACTTCGAAAGATAGATCATTGACGGCAGTCAACCCACCGAACTTCAGGGTGACGTTTTCGAACTCAAGAAGGCTCATCTCAGGCGCTCCGTCTTGAGGTAGGATTTCTGACGCTTGAACATGTCCTTGCGATAGAAGGGAAACAGCTCGAACCACGTTCGGATTTTCAGCCAGCGCCCGTACAGGCCCATCGGTTCAAACAGGATGAAGGCGATCAGGATCATACCGAAGATACCGAACTCCAACCCCGGGATGGCAACGGTATTGCCACCAAACACCGCGCCAACATATTCCTTTGATATCGACAGGAATTGGGGAAGGAACCCGATCACGATCGCTCCAAGGAATGCGCCGTGGATGGATCCCAGACCACCGATCACGATCATCATCAGTAACTGGATTGAGATCAGGACGCTAAACGTCTCGTTGTTGAATGCGCCCGAGAACATGCCCATCAACGCGCCTGCCCATCCGCTGACAGCGCAGGACAGTGCGAACGAGATCATCTTGGTCCGTGCAATGTCCACGCCCATGGCCTGTGCCGACACTTCAGAATCCCGAACAGCGATAAAGCTGCGCCCCAAGGGCGCGCGCAACAAGTTGATGTAGCCAAGTGTGACCAACACCGCCACGCTTAGAACTAGCCAGAAAAATTGAACCGGAGTGCCCCAGCGGTCGACCAGAAACCCGAATATTTCGACACCGCCCAGATATTTCCCAGCAACGCCCCCCGTGATCGGTTCGGCCAGAACTATGACGTCATCCATCAAGATGGACAGGGCCATTGTGAAGATCGCGAGATATATCCCGTGCAGTCGCAGGGCAGGGATGGCAACCGTCACTCCGGCCAATCCGGTCAGAATACCAGCCAAGGGGAAGGCAATCAGGAACGGCACGCCAGCTTCAAGAAGAATGACATTGGCGTAGCAGCCAAAGGCTAGAAACGCTGCGTGACCCAGACTGACTTGACCTGTGTGACCCGTCAGGATCATCAACCCCAGACCTGCGATGGCCCAGATCAGCACGTTTGTCAGCTCACCCAGGTAGAAGTCGTCCAGCCACAACGGAGCGGCGGCGACAACCGCCAGCAAGATCAGGTACAGGCAAAGCTGATACGCGTCCTTCCAAGGTCGGATATCCTGCATGTAGTTGGTTTTGAACACAATCCGCATGACTTAGACCTTCTTGACCCGAACCTGACTGAACAGCCCGTTTGGGCGAAAGATCAGCACCGCCAGCAGCAGCGCATAAGGCGCGATCTGGCTGTACCCTGCTGCAATGTAACGGCTGGCAAAGGGTTCAATCACGCCGACGATCAGCCCGCCAGCCAATGCCCCCGGCAGGCTTCCAAAGCCACCGATTACGGCTGCGGCGAAGGCCTTGATGCCGAGCAAACCGGTGGTCGGATCGACAGACCCCTTGGCCGCGAACAAGATGCCTGCAATCCCCGCGACAACCCCCGCCAAAGCCCAGATAAAGCCCTGCACACGCTTCACCGGTATTCCCATGTAATACGCCGCCAACTGGTTCTGCGATGCGCCCTGCATCGCAAGACCCAGCTTGGTTCGACTGAAGAAAACATACAGCCCCCAGGTCAGCAAGATGGTCACGACGATGACGGCGACGTCCTCCATCCCCAGCACCAGCCCGCCAAAGCGGACTTCCTTGCCGGCCAACGGGTTTTGAAGCGTCTGCGGCTCGTGCCCCCAGATCAACCCGGCTGCGAACCGGATTACGAAACCCAAAGCGATGGTCAGGATAACAACTGCCGTTTGGCTTTCTCCAAACAAACGCCGGATGATCAGGCGATCAAGCAAGTAGCCCAAAGCGCCCATGATCCCCAATGAAATCGGCAAGGCCATCCAGAAGGGCAGCCCCATATACTCCGTATTCGTAAGCCCGATCGTCACGAAGGCGCCCAACATCATAAAGTCGCCCTGCGCGAAATTCACTGCCTCGGTGGCCTTGTAAATCAGCACAAAGCCAAGCGCGATCAGGCCGTAGACACAGCCATTCGCCAGCCCGCTGATCAGCAGCTGTGCGTTATCCAAGTTTGTCCTCCCGTGCCGGTTGGCCCGGCGTTCCTTACGCCCCGGACATTCTCCTTCGTCCGGGGCTTTGTTCTACTATGGCGTGATAATCACCTTCCCGTCACTCTTTTTCAGAGCATTGGCCAGATTTGCCACCACATCACGCAAGCCAAGCCGTTCAGAAACATCCGTTTTCCAGCGTCCGTCAGCAAACCGGGCCTGTACTTCATCAACAACTCTCATTTGGTCCGCCGGAGGCGTTGACGTCATCCACTTGGTCAACCAGAACCCCTCGATCCGTTTGCCCATAAAGATCAACTGACCGGTCTGTGTCAGTTTTGGCAATTCGGGGCTGAGCTTGCCGTAGATGACCCACCGCGCACCGTTGGGCATCGAACAGAAAATCTGCTCGGAAACCTGATCCGTCACGGCATCCAGAAAGACACGTGGTTTTAGTTCCATGCTGAGCGCTGCGAATTTCTGCATCATGTCCGGGTCGGACGTGACCAAGACCTCATGAGCGCCAAGTTCCTTCAATGATTCCACTGCCTCGGCCCGACGCACGATTGCGATGGGTTTCAGTCCCAAATCGCGTCCAAGCGAGCACATGAGTTTGCCCAACTGGCTGGTGGCCGCCGAAACGACAAAAGCATCGCCCGCACCCCGCGCGATGTCCACCATGGCCATCGCAGTCATGGGATTGATGACCTGGGCGGAACCATCTTCGTCCGAGATATCGGGTCGCAGTGGGATGCACATCAACGCCTGCGTCACGACATACTCCGCCCACGCCCCGGAACCAGCCGCCACAAAGGCAACCCGTTGATCCTGCAATGCTTCGGCACCGGCGCCGGTGGCCACCACGTCGCCACAGCCTTCGAACCCGGCGGGCGCGCCTTTGACACGCGGTTGCCCGTATTCTCCCTTGATAAAGTGGAGATCGGAGGGATTCACCGACGCCGTCCGTAATTTGATCAACACCTGACCGGGACCAGGTTCGGGCACGGGAAGCTCGGCCTCGGCCAGCCAATCGGCGGCATCCTCGATAAAAGGACCTGTGGCCGATCCGGAATAGCCGTCATGGGTTTGAATGACGGCGAACATGTTTGGGGGCAGGGTGGTCATTATGTCTCCTATCTCCTGTGCGGACACAGCACAGAACAGGTCTGTTGCAAGTGGTGTTGCGTTGGATTTAGGGGCAGCCAATCAAACGGGTGCTGAGACGTCAATTAGAGTTGCGCCTGACGTAACGGGAATGCGCGCCCGGTAAAGAAAAAGAGCCGCTCAAAATAGAACGGCCCCCAGAAATTATTGTTGTCCAGTCAGAAGCGTGCGCAGCTCTTCGATCTTCTGAGCAATCAACTGAGGGGATGCCTTGATTTCATCCAGGATACCCAAGGCTTTTGTTTTCAGGTCCTGTGACAACTGGCTATCCTGAACCGAAGCTACCATGGCGTCATAGTCAAAATTCTGGACGGAAAGCGTACCTTCTTCGATCCAGGAATTCAGCAAGTCTTGCCCCTGATTGGCCAGGGACGCGACCTGATCTCCGGCCTGGTCGGCCAGATCAGTGGCCGCCTGTCCGGCTTGTTCGGCCGCTTCGGTGGCCTGGTCAGCAATGGAAGATGCGGCTTCGCTCGCCTGTTCGGTGGCGGCATCCACGGCATCATTTACGGCCGCACCTGCGTCCTGGGCTGCCGATTGCAGGCTTTCGGCAGGCGTGGGTTCGGGTTGATTGAGGTAATAGTAAGCTCCGGCGCCAAGTCCGGCGACGATAACAGCTAATATGAGAGTACGCGACATGGGGTTCTCCTTGAAATATGTGTCGCTTAGATGAGGGTAAATTATCAGTGATCAAAGGGGAATTCCCAGAAATTCATTTCAATTCGGCGGTTTGAGCCAGCCCGCGCCGATCTGATGAAACCTTGCGGCATTAAGACGCCGTCATGAGGACAGCATTGCCCATGAGCTTGACTACTTGTCTAAAACCGAGGTGGGTTTGAACCCGTAAGTACAGAGGCAGTGCGGATCGCTTTTGATCCTGCGACGATCTGATCGTCGCTTTCAACCGGCAAGCGTTGTCGCCGGCATCACCTGGAACCCCTCAAATGCTGGCGTCATTGCTCGGATTGAAACTGTTCGTGCGATCCGATTTCCGGGCAAAAAATATGATCCATACGACTAAAAACAAAGAGCGCCCAAGGGCGCTCGTTGTTGAGAAACAGTTTGGGTTTCTTTTAGCCGCCCCAGCTGCGAACCTCGCCGCAATCCATATGGACGAAGTTCGAGCGGTGGTACTTGCCAACACCGCCTGCGCGGCAGGACATGGCTGCTTTGGCCATCTGGGACACGGAACGGGACGACAGGCGCAAGTCAGCAGCCTGACCTTTCATGTGCAGCGAGTTCTTAGCCACACGGCGCGAACGAGACCGCAGCATTGCATTGGTTTGGGGGGAGCGGTAGCCGGACAAAAGAGTGTAGGGCTCATTCACGTCCAGAAGATTATGAGAGGCTGCCATGATGTCGATGGTACGCAGATCCATGGACTTGGCCTGGTCAGTGCGCCAATCGCGCATGAAGTGATTCACTTCTTTGACGGCGTCCTTGATGTATTTGCCGTCGACCCAATAGATCATATCGATCCGTTCGCCCGTGCGGCCCGAATACATACGGATACGACGGATATCGCCGCCACCGCGCAAAAACCCTGCTGCATTGGAATAAGTCGGTGCTGCTACAACTGCTGTTGCAGCGAATGCGCCCAATAGGGCACGCCGGGTCAAGCCCGATGTACTGCTCGTGGTCATTTCGTTTCGTCCCGTACTGTTCCTGCCTGCACACGATGTTACGCGCGCGATCTTAATTTTTTCCCATCCCAGATGCGGGATTTATGACACAGTACGAAATGCCAGCCAAGAAATCTTTCACATTCATCTTTTCAAGGGGGGATTTTCGGCGAATTTTTGCGCAGGTGATGCAAATCGGTATAGTATTGAAGCAATTAGGCGTTGGCGCAACATAGCCGATGCAAACGCGCATCAGGCTCGGATGGATGCTTTGGATTGATGTATTTGTGAATGGACAAAACGTCCAGCTGAAAACCATATTCGTTCGGAACGCGCCTCAGAACGCGCAAAGTATTGAATAATCAAGGTCATCCCATGCGAGCACTTTATCAGTTGCCTAAAAGTCTTATCTTCGCCGCTTGCATTACGGCGTCAGCCTCTGTGGCAAGTGCCCAGTCGGCAACCGGAACGGCATTTCAAATGGCAGTTGCCGAGTTTGCGCCTGCAGGTTCGGGTCTGGCAGAGTTCTATCGTACCAACGCGTTTGCGCCAATCTGGGTCGGAGACACGCCCGAGCACGAGGCGCGTAGGGCGCGGTTGATCAAGGCTTTGTCGACTACGAACTTGCATGGTTTGCCAGAAGGGGCTTATGACGTTCAGTCGATTGTTTCAAAGATGCAGGACGCAAGATCGCTGCGGGACTTGGGTGCTGTTGAAATCGAACTGAGCAAGGCGTTTGTCAGCTACGCAAGTGATCTGTTTTCGGGCGCATTGAGTCCTGCGCAGATCGACGATGGGCTGGTCCGCAAGGTGTCGCGTCGGTCAGTCAATGACCATTTGCAGGGCTTGCTTGCTGCGGAGGGTGACGCGTATTTCGATCAACTCGCGCCGCAGTCCACCCAGTACCGCGCATTGATGAAACAGAAAATCGCGCTGGAAGCTTTGGTCAACCAAGGCGGTTGGGGTGCCGGTGTGCCCGTGGGTAAGTTGGAGTATGGCGATACCGGACCTAATGTAGTTAAGCTGCGTAACCGTCTGATCACAATGGGGTATCTAAGCCCGACCGCAAGTCCCGAATTTGATGAGGCAATGCTTGTTGCTGTCAAAGACTTCCAGCAAGCGCATGGTCTGGCCACAGATGGTGTCGCCGGAGAGGGCACGATCACCGAACTTAACCGCACGGCTTCCGAGCGTTTGAAGGCCGTGTATGTTGCACTGGAACGCGAACGCTGGTTGCCGCGGGAACGGGGTGAGCGGCACATTCTGGTCAACCAGGCTGACTTTTCGGCCAAGATCGTGGACGATGGCCGGGTTACCTTTGAAACCCGCGCAGTGATTGGCAAGAACGTGCATGACCGTCGCAGCCCGGAGTTTTCGGACGAGATGGAGCATATGGTCATCAACCCCAGTTGGTATGTACCGCGCTCGATCATCACCAAGGAATATCTTCCAAAACTGCAGTCAAATCCAAACGCCGTAGGCCACATCCAAATCACGGATCGCAGCGGTCGTCTGGTTAATCGGGGCGCGGTTGATTTCACCCAGTTTAACACCAGAAACTTCCCGTTTGCCATGCGTCAGCCCCCCAGCAAAAGCAACGCGCTGGGGCTGGTAAAGTTCATGTTCCCCAATAAGTACAACATCTATCTGCATGATACGCCACAGAAATCTCTGTTTGCACGTGAGGCGCGAGCGTTCTCGCACGGGTGTATCCGTTTGGCGCAACCTTTTGAGTTCGCCTATGCGCTTTTGGCCAAGCAGGAAGAGGACCCACAGGCGTTTTTCCACCGGATTTTGGCGTCTGGCAAGGAAACGACAGTGCCGCTGGAACAGCATGTTCCGGTTCATCTGATCTATCGCACCGCCTATATCGGTCCGAAAGGTGAGGTTCAGTATCGCCGCGATGTATATGACCGGGACCGGAAAATCTGGGACGCTCTGCAGAAAGCAGGGGTGGCCCTGCCGGACGTTCAGGGGTAATCACCGGGGGCAGGTCCTTAATTCGAGAAGCCCGTCATGCAGTACACTATTCAGCAAATCGCCGAAGCCTTGGGCGCGGACTGTCAGGGTGATCTTGGCCTTGTCATAGAGCGTGCCGCAGAACCGGTCGATGCCGGGCCGTCTGACCTGGCAATGGCGATGTCGCCGAAATACGCGGACGCGCTTAGCACGGGTGCCGCCCGCGCCGCCGTTTTGTGGGAAGGTGCGGATTGGCAAGCTCTGGGGCTGGAGGCCGCGATTTTTGTTCCGCGTCCACGCATGGCGATGGCAGGTATCACGGCAATGCTGGATCGCGGGCAGGGGGTTGAGCCGGGCATTCACACCTCGGCCGTAATCGACCCGACAGCGGAGATCGGCGACGGCGCCTCGATCGGTCCATTGGCAGTTGTTGGTGCCGGAGCGCGCATCGGTAAAAATGCGGTCATCGGTCCACATTGCGTGATCGGTTTGGATGCTGTTCTGGGCGACGACGCGTTTCTGCGCGAGATGGTGAGTATCGGAGCAGGGGCTCAGATCGGTGACCGTTTCATTGCGCAACCCGGCGCAAGGATCGGCAGTGACGGTTTTAGCTTTGTTACGCCCGAGGTATCAGGCGTGGAAAACGCCCGTAAATCCATGGGCGATCAGGGTGAAGCCCGGGCGCAGAGCTGGCTCCGTATTCATTCTTTGGGTGCCGTCGAGATTGGCGATGATGTCGAAGTCGGTGCGAATTGCACCATTGACAATGGAACCATCAGGAACACACGCATCGGCGATGGTTCCAAGCTCGATAATCAGGTTCATATCGGGCACAACACACGTGTTGGGCAGGATTGCCTGTTATGCGGGCAATCCGGTGTTTCCGGATCAGTTGAAATTGGAAACAACGTTGTTTTGGGCGGGCAGACCGGAGTGTCCGACAATATCTTTGTCGGCGACGGTGTGATTGCGGGCGGGGGCTCAAAAATCCTGTCCAACGTTCCCAAAGGGCGTGTGGTTATGGGCTATCCGGCCGTCAAAATGGAAACGCATACAGACATTTACAAAGCACAGCGCCGACTACCGAGATTGGCACGTGACGTTGAGGCGCTTAAAAAGGCTGTTTCCAAACAGCCTCCGAGCGATTAAATCAACCACAACATGATAATTAGAGGATCGACATGAGCATCAGCGACCGCGTCATCGCAATCATTGCAGAGCAGGCCGTGCTGGAGCCGTCGGACGTGACACCCGAAAGCACGCTCGAAGATCTGGGTATCGACAGCCTTGGACTGGTCGAGAGCATTTTTGCCATCGAGGAAGAGTTCGATATCTCGATTCCATTCAACGCAAACGAGCCGAGCGCCAGCGCCTTTGACATCTCGAACGTCGCGGCCATCATCACTGGCATCCAAAAGCTGGTGTCGGAAAAGGTCTGACATAATCCTATGAAACGCGTCGTTATCACCGGGGCCGGTACAATCAATTCACTGGGCCATTCGGTGCCTGATACGTTAGAGGCTATGCGCGAAGGGCGCTGCGGTATCTCTGCGCTTGAATTTCGCGATGTTGAAAGACTGGCCATTCAGATTGGTGGTCAGGTCCGCGGGTTCGAGGCCGAGGGGCGGTTTAACCGCCAGCAAATGACCCTGTATGACCGGTTCACACAATTCACTCTGACAGCGGCCAAAGAAGCGATTGATCAATCCGGGATCGAATTCCACGGCGACCTCGCGGCCCGCTCCGGCGTTGTGTTGGGAACCGCTGGCGGCGGCGTTTCCACCTGGGATGACAATTACCGTTCCGTTTATGAGGACGGCAAAAACCGGGTGCACCCGTTTGTCGTACCAAAACTGATGAACAACGCGGCGGCCAGTCACGTTTCGATGGAGCATAATCTCAAAGGGCCAAGTTTTACGGTGTCGACAGCCTGTGCCTCGTCCAACCACGCAATGGCGCTGGCGTTCCAGATGGTACGCAGCGGTGCTGCTCCGGCGATGCTGACCGGTGGGTCAGAGTCGATGTTGTGTTTTGGTGGTGTCAAAGCCTGGGAAGGGCTGCGTGTCATGTCCAAGGACGCCTGCCGCCCGTTCAGCGCGAATCGCAATGGCATGGTGCAAGGCGAAGGCGCAGGTGTCTTCGTGTTCGAAGAATACGAGCACGCCCGCGCCCGTGGGGCTGATATCCTGTGTGAGGTCGTGGGTTTTGCGATGTCGTCAGATGCGTCGGACATTGTCATGCCCAGCAAACAGGGCGCTGCGCGTGCCATGTCGGGCGCGCTTGTGGATGCAGGGTTAAGCGCGGACAGTGTTGGATATATCAACGCGCATGGAACCGGCACCGCGGCCAATGATAAGACGGAATGCGCTGCCGTGGCCGGTGTCTTTGGTCCTCATGCGGACGAACTGATGATATCTTCGACCAAGTCGATGCACGGCCACCTTATCGGTGGCACCGGCGCGGTCGAACTGCTGGCCTGTATCATGGCACTGCGGGATGGCGTGATCGCTCCGACCATCGGCTATGAAGAGCCGGACCCCGAATGCGCGCTGGATGTCGTGCCAAACGAAGCCCGCGAGGCGAAAGTGGACGTAGCACTGAGTAACGCCTTTGCATTTGGCGGGCTGAATGCGGTAATTGCCTTAAAACGCATATAAATGCTGATTTCAAACAAAGACGCCGCCGGTAAAACCCGGCGGCGGTCTTAGCTTAGCGAAACCTCAGTTCTGCAGAACTTTCAAGCCTTCAAAACCTGCTGTAAAGCCTGACAGCGATACTTCAAGTTGCAGCAGTTGGTTTGGTGCGAGAACTGACACAAGCGACAAGGTCGCTTTGGTTCCGACCTTCATTGCCTCCACGTCGCCCTCGGTAAAGCCCATCTGCGCGACACAGCCAACGGGGTTACAGTGGTGGTAGTCATAGCGCTTGCCCGGAGCACCATCGATCGAAAGCGCCAGCTGCGCCTGTAGCATCGTTTCCAGCGGGACAACCACAGTTGCTCCGGCAACCGCGGCCACGCCTTCGGGCAGTTTTTCCAGAGTGATTTCCGCTATCGGTTGACCTTGCTCGCCGGTCAGGATCTGACGCATCGCGCAGGGGTCTTCGTCGGCATCGGTCTTGATGCACAGGATCGCCCAGTCGCCTTTTTCTTCCTTGACGTATTGTTCGCCGTTACGCGGACCGGTTTCACCCAGGTCCAGATCGTTGCCGATCTGAGTTTGCGAGGTCTGGGGTTGCTGTTCGGTTTCCTGCGTCGTTTCCTGAGCGTATGCGACTCCGCACCACAAAGAAGCGGTCACCAGGCTGACTGAAAGGGTGTTCTTGATCATGATTGCCTCGGTCTTATGTTGGACTTTTTCACTCGTCTATCACCCTTGTCCCACACTGTCAGGGGCTAAGGTGGGTCATTTCAACATGTGAACGGTTTTTCGCCGGGTTATCGGAAATCTAGCGCGACGGCAAAAAGAACAAAGGGAGCCGGTGGAGCGGCTCCCTTCTAAAAATTTTCTCCCCGTCGGACTGGCCGACTTATTTATGCGCAGACGTTACGAAAGGCAGGGGCATCGGTCAACTGAAAACCTAAAATTTTAATGTAACGGCCATGATTTGTGAAAAAAAACCGCGCCCGAAGGCGCGGTCAGTCGACAGGGAGGAAATATGCCGCCCCGTTACCTTAGCGACGTGGGCAGCAATTAGACTTTCGCAGTTAAAGGTTAACTTTGTATGCTGGCCGCAGATCGGTGGAAATAAGGCCTTACATTCATGGACCAAAACATATTCTTGGGCGGCGGTGGCAACGACTACGGCCAGCCGCAGTCGCTGACGCTGAAATATGCCAACCGCCACGGCATGATCGCGGGGGCGACGGGAACAGGTAAAACGGTGACACTGCAAATTCTGGCCGAGGGGTTTTCCCAGGCCGGTGTTCCGGTATTCCTGTCTGACGTCAAAGGGGACCTGTCCGGTCTGGCCAAGGCGGGGAGCGAAAGCCACAAGCTTCACCAAGCGTTTCAGGATCGCGCCCAGCGGATCGGCTTTGCCGACTATGCGTATGGCGCGTGCCCGGTTACGTTCTGGGATCTGTTCGGGCAACAGGGACATCCCGTTCGTACAACAGTAACCGAGATGGGACCTCTGCTGCTGTCGCGCCTGATGGATCTTAGCGAAGCACAAGAGGGCATTCTGAACATCGCGTTCCGGGTGGCAGACGAAGAGGGCTTACCGCTATTAGACCTCAAAGACCTTCAGTCCTTGCTGGTCTGGATTGGGGAGAATAGGGCTCAGTTGTCTTTGCGCTATGGCAATGTTTCAACCGCTTCGATCGGGGCTATTCAACGTCGCCTGCTGGTTCTGGAAAACCAGGGCGGGACCAAATTGTTCGGGGAACCCGCGCTGGAACTAGCCGATCTGATGCGCGTCGATGAAAACGGTCAGGGCGTTGTGAACATACTTGCCGCCGACAAGCTGATGGGGTCACCGCGTCTATACGCAACATTCCTGCTGTGGCTGCTAAGCGAGCTGTTCGAAGAACTGCCCGAAGTTGGCGACCCGGACAAACCCAAACTGGTGTTCTTCTTCGACGAGGCGCATTTGCTTTTCGATGATGCGCCCAAGGTTCTGGTGGACAAGGTCGAACAGGTCGCCCGCCTCATTCGCTCCAAGGGTGTGGGCGTTTATTTCATTTCGCAGAATCCGGCGGACGTTCCGGAAGACATTCTGGGACAACTTGGCAACCGGGTACAGCATGCCTTGCGCGCATTCACGGCGCGGGATCGAAAAAACCTGCGGCTTGCGGCAGAAACCTATCGGGAAAACCCGGCCTTCGATACCGAGGAGGCGATCCGTGAGGTTGGTGTCGGTGAAGCCGTGACCTCAATGCTTCAGAAAAAAGGCGTGCCAGGGATCGTCGAACGCACTCTGATCCGCCCGCCCGGAACGCAACTGGGGCCAATCACCAAGGCCGAGCGGAAAGCGCTGATGGATGCCTCAGCGATGAACGTGAAATACGGGCAGTTGAAGGACCGGAAATCGGCTTTTGAAATCCTTCAGTCCCGCGCAGATGCAGCAGCGCAAGCGGCGGCAGAGGCCGAGGAACAGTTGGAAACCCAATCCACGGCCGAGCGTGAATTTGCGACAGCAAGACGCTATTCCGGCAGCCGGGTCGGGCGGTCATCCTCTCGCGTGATGCGCAAGAAAGACACGTTCGCAACCGCGATGAGCGAGGCCGTGATCAAGGAACTGAAAGGAACAACCGGACGCCGCATTGTTCGCGGCATTCTGGGCGGTTTGTTCAAAGCCAGATAAGGGTTGTGCCGGGCAGAAACCTTCTACCCGGCGCGCGTTCTGTTACTTCAGACGGCGCTGG
Organism: Ruegeria sp. AU67; assembly: GCF_900312795.1. Lineage (NCBI taxonomy): Bacteria > Pseudomonadati > Pseudomonadota > Alphaproteobacteria > Rhodobacterales > Roseobacteraceae > Ruegeria > Ruegeria sp. AU67. Next base: position 52,394 of record NZ_OMPH01000018.1, on the reverse strand, counting down.
CCTTCTTGTTTACAATAGGCGTCCGCTTCGGAGACCGACATTTTGGTGGCAGGGAAGTTGGTCGCCCGATCCCATATCACACGGTCTGGACGATATAGTTGGCAGGTAACTTCACCCTTAGGTGTCTGCACCTTTACCGGGGCCGTTTCCAATTCTTCCGGCGACGGGATACATCCAGCCAGCGTTACGAACAGCGGGACGATTAGGGCAATTTTAGTGAAGGAAGTATTCATGTGCACTCTTCTTATACTCGTATGTTTCCCGAATGATCGCGGGACAAGCATCAATTTAGCGTAAATACTGGCCAAAAAGACGGCTGGATCAAGGCGGTACTGGGATTCGTCTAATCCGTATACCGTATTAAATCAAGAAACCGCACCAGTCAGTTGGTGCGGTTTCAAGAATTGATGGATTGTGAGCTTACTTTTCCGGAATCAAACCCCTAGGGCTGAATCTGAGAACAATCAACAGGATAAGGCCCATGGTGAAAAGACGCATATGCGCGGCGCTGTCGATCAAATGAGATTTGAGCGCGCTGCCATCCGGCATGCTGGATGTGATCAGGCTCATGAACCACAACCCCATTGGTTCGACCTGAACCCACAGGAACCAGATCAGGAATGCGCCCAGAACAGCACCGAAATTGTTGCCTGAACCGCCCACAATGACCATCACCCAGACAAGGAACGTAAACCGCAGCGGATTGTATGTGCCCGGCGTAAGTTGCCCGTCCAGAGTTGTCATCATCGCACCGGCGATGCCACAGATGGCCGAGCCGAGCACGAATATCTGCAGGTGGCGGCGGGTGACATCTTTGCCCATAGCCTCTGCCGCGACCTCATTGTCGCGGATGGCGCGCATCATGCGGCCCCACGGGCTTTTCAACGCCATTTGGGCCATCCACAGCAAAGCAAGCAGAACGATCATGAACAGCAGCGAATAGCCCAGTTTGACCGAAAGCGTCGATGCGATGACGGGGTCCAACCCGAACCAATCGGCGCGCGCGACAAAGCCGGGATCGTTCTGCAGTTCGACCTCGTAGCCTACCACGGGGGCAGGGCGCGGGATGCCGTAGACATTCTTGACGCCCCGGGCCAGCCAGTCTTCGTTCTTCATGATCGCAATGATGATCTCGGCAATGCCAAGCGTTGCAATTGCCAGGTAGTCCGAGCGGAGACCCAGCGCCGTTTTTCCGATCAGCCACGCCGCACCAGCAGCCAACAGACCACCCGCAGGCCAGGCCACAAGGACCGGCAGGTTCAAACCGCCGAGGTTGCCGGCAACTGCCGGATCGATTGCTTCAACACCAGCCACGCTGGGATCGAATACCGCGCGGTAAACAAAGAAGCCTACAATAAGAATGGCGACAATCGTCAAGGTTTGGGCACGGCCCTTCGGCATCCGGGTCGCCACCAGCACCGCCGCCACAACGGTCGCAGCCCCCAAAAGCAAGGAAAGAACGATGCCGTACCCGCCCGAAGACCACGCACCGGGTGTTGGAGCGGTCGATACCAACACAACAGCCAGACCACCCAGCGCCACAAAACCCATGACACCGACATTAAAGAGGCCAGCAAATCCCCACTGCAGGTTCACCCCAATCGCCATGATGGCTGAGATCAACCCCATGTTCAGGATCAGGATCGCGGAGTTCCAGCTTTGTGTGAAACCGGTCAGCAGGATCAAGCCGCCAACGACAACAAAAAGCAGCGTGTTTTTGACAGACTCGGTCATACCGCTTTCCCTTTAAACAGGCCGGTAGGCTTGAACAGAAGCACGATCAGCAAGATGGCAAAGCTGACGGCGAATTTGTAATCGGTGGATAGGAATTGCACTAGTCCCGAAGGCGCCAGGCTTTCTGGCGCGACGTAAGTCAGCACCTTTTTCCACGCATAAGTTACGGTGACCTCGGAAAACGCGATAATGAACCCGCCCGCGATGGCGCCCAGCGGGTTGCCAAGACCGCCGACAATGGCCGAGGCGAAGATCGGCAGCAGAAGTTGGAAATAGACAAACGGCTTAAAGCTTTTATCCAACCCATAAAGAACACCAGCGGTGGTCGCCAATGCTGCCACGATAATCCAGGTGATCATCACAACGCGCTCGGGGTTGATACCCGAGAGCAGTGCCAGATCCTCGTTGTCGGAATAGGCCCGCATCGATTTGCCCGTGCGGGTCTTGTTGAGAAACCAGAACAGCATCGCCACCGCGATAACGGCAACTACCAGAGTGATGCCCTGAGAGGTCTTGATCGCAAGCCCTTCACGTAATCCGGTCATCGCTTTAAAGTCACGGGCGGATATGATAAATCGCGCGCCGTCTGAAAACCTTTGGTCATCCGGTCCGATGACAAAGCGAACAAGCCCGTTCATGATGAACATGACGCCCATCGAGACGATCACAAGGATCACCGGTTTGGCCTTTTGCTCCCGATAGAACCGATAGACCAACCGATCGGTTATCAGAACAAGTACGATACAGCCCAGGATCGCAAAGGGCAGGGCCAGCAGCGCGGTGGGTAGTGGGCCAAAACTCACTCCGGCGGCTTGCAGGCCCCAGGTGGCCAGCACGGCAATCATCGCGCCAAAGGCCATCGTGTCGCCATGGGCAAAATTCGAAAACCGCAGGATGCCGTAGATAAGCGTGACCCCCAGCGCCCCCAGAGCCAACTGGCTGCCGTAAGCAACCGCAGGCACGATCACAAAGTTCGAAAGCGCAACAAGCGCGTTTAGTAAGTCCATCAATTCTTCTCACTGTCCGGGTGCGGCTTTATGGCACGACGCTTATGTCAGACACAACAATTTGCGCTCCCTTTTTTGGGCTGAAAGGGCCGGAATGTGAGAGAGTTATCGCTTTGTCAGCTTACGGGGTCATCGCAAATGCCACGGTCGTTTGCAGTGTGCTGCCCCTTGATGGACATGTCATATTTTAGGTCGTCGAAATCGACGACAAAAGTGACCACGTCTTTGTCCATGATGTGGAGAAACGTCAGCGAGTTAACACCCGATAGAATTTTGGCCTCACCTCGAATTGTGTCCGTTACGATGAAGCCAGTGTCGGTGGCACCCGAACGGGCCAGCGTAACGCTGCCACCATCGGTGTCGGAAACGCAGGTCACGACAAAATCAGCGCCGTCCAGCGGTCCGGAACCAGCAGCCAAACCAAATGAGGGGGTGAGAAGGGCGAGTGTGAGTGCAGTCAGATTTTTCATGGTGTCCCTTGGTGGTTTGCTCCGCCTTCCAGATTGGGGTTTCTGCTGGAATGCGGGTGGTTGAGAATGAAGAGCGAACGGAGATCCGCGACGCCCTCATCTGACCTAGACAATATCATTCGAAAAAAAGAGGAGTGAGCATGTGCTCACATCCTCTTGATATTTATTGAGATATTAACCTCGATAGCCCCGATTTGTTTCGGGGCTCTCTGAGAGAGCACTTAGACTTCTTTACATGTCCCGTGATCGGTACCGGCATGCGGGCCTTTGACTGAAAGATCATAAGACATGTCGTCATAGTGGACGACAAAGGTCATAACATCTTCGCCTTCGATATAGACAAACGTCATGTTGCCAACGCCTTTTAGCACCATGGCATCGCCGGAAATGTTCGCAGTCTCGATGTTGCCCTTGTCTCCCTCCGGTGCCCTGTTGAGGCGCACTTCGCTGCCGTCGCGGTCTGAGACGCAGACAAAGTGGCGCTCTTCCGCCGTTGCGGCGGTTGCGCACAAGGTGGCGACGGCCACACACATCCATTTTTTCATTTATGGGTCCTGAATAGAGTTTTTCATTCAGAAGGTTCGCTTGATTTCACGGAACTAACATTGGGTGGCCGGGAAACCGTTTCCTTCACAAAGCCCGGCGCTAAACTCACAATGTGACCGGATTGTAGCCGACGCGTGGAAATCTTGGGATGGTAGGGGGATTACAGGAAACTTCGGATATTCAAATCAATTGATTTGAAAAAATTTTGGGAACAAGGATGACGTTGGAGAGCGCGACAAAGGCGCTGAGGAATTCCCATAAAACTCCTGCTCACATTTTCCGGAGAATGCGCGTCTTGCCTTGCCGATTTTCGCATAATCGACTTAGCGCATTGGCACCGTGAACAGTGTCACGGCCATTTCGCTGTCTGAGGTTTTCGTCACATGCATGTTTATGTGTTTGTCTTCCTGTGTCCGAGATGCGGTCAGCACGTCGTTTTCCGTGGTGGCGGTCCATTCTTGTCCATTTGATAAACGGATTTTCGAAGTGATTTCGCCCGCCCTTGCGATCTGCCCCACAGAAAAGTCACCAAAGTTGCTTTGAACAAGCTCTGGTGGAGTACCCAAAAGTTCGAGCGTGAGTTCAGCGCCCTCGCAGTCCTCCACATACGCGCAGGTTTCTTGCAAGGCGCAGGGAGATGAAAGCGCTGTACTGCCAATTGCGGTAAACGCGAGCGTCGCCACGGCCTTCAACTCACCCCCCCAAGAAACTCTTTCGCACCTCAGGATCGGCCAACAGTTCCTTGCCTGTACCGGTATAAGCATTTCGACCTTGAACCAGAACGTAACCCTTGTCGGCAATCTCCAGGGCCTGACGAGCATTCTGCTCCACCATCAGGATTGGCAAACCAGTGCGGGAAACCTCGATGATCCGGTCGAACAGCTCGTCCATCACGATGGGCGATACACCTGCGGTTGGTTCGTCCAGCATCAGCACCTTAGGCTGGGTCATCAGCGCGCGGCCGACGGCAACCTGCTGGCGTTGGCCGCCCGAAAGCTCTCCAGCCGGCTGGTTGCGTTTGTCACGCAGGATGGGGAAGAGGTCATAAACCTGCTCCATCGTCTGGCTGATATCGTCCCGGCGAATGAAGGCACCCATCTCAAGGTTTTCTTCGACTGTCATTGACGTGAAGATGTTGGAGGTTTGCGGCACAAAACCCATACCGCGGATTACGCGATCCTGCGGGGTGAGGTTGGTGATATCCTCCCCATCCAGCCGGACAGAGCCCGCACGCACCTCCAGCATCCCAAACACGGCCTTCATGGCGGTCGACTTTCCGGCACCGTTGGGTCCAACGATGACTGCGATCTCACCCTTGTCGACCGCGATAGTACAGTCGTGCAGGATGTCCGGCCCTTTGCCGTAACCGCCGGTCATGGTGTCGCCGATCAGAAAGGGACCGCCTTCAACCTTGGAAACGGGACCGCTTTTCGCATGCGCGGGCGTCATGGTGCCAACGCCGCGAGTATTGGTGATCGAGGCGTCTTTGTTGCCGTGATCGTCCTGATAGGGATTATCGCCTGCACCCGCGGTCATGTTTGGGCCTCCAGCTTGTCTTTGTTCTTGAGGCCGGTCCCCAGATAGGCTTCGATCACGTGCTCATTGGCCTTGATCTCGTCCAGTGTACCCTCAGCCAGAACCTTGCCCTCGGCCATACAGATGACCGGGTCACAGATCTTACCGATGAAATCCATGTCGTGCTCGATGACGACGAAAGTATAGCCGCGTTCCTTGTTCAGGCGCAGAATTGTGTCGGCGATGGTCATGAGAAGGGTGCGGTTCACACCCGCGCCGACCTCGTCCAGAAAAACGATCTTGGCGTCGACCATCATAGTGCGGCCGAGTTCCAGCAGCTTCTTTTGCCCGCCCGAGACCTGACCCGCCTTGTGGTCGGCCAGGTGCTCAATGGTCAGAAACTCCAGAACCTCATCCGCTTTAGCCTTTAGGGCACGTTCTTCGTCGGCGATGCGCTTGCGACCAAACCAGGTGTTCCACAGCGATTCACCAGATTGCGCGCCGGGCACCATCATCAGGTTTTCGCGGCAGGACATCGAAGAGAATTCGTGCGCGATCTGGAAGGTGCGCAGTAAACCCTTGTGAAACAAGTCATGCGGAGGCAGGCCGGTGATCTCTTCGCCGTCCATGAACACTCTGCCGCTTGTCGGAGGCAGAACGCCCGCGATCACGTTGAAAAGGGTGGTCTTTCCCGCCCCGTTTGGCCCGATCAGGCCTGTGATCGAACCTTTTTGGATTTCCAGCGACGCCCCATCCACCGCGTGAAACCCGCCGAAATGCTTGTGCACGTCCTCGACGACGATCATCTTTTCCCCTAGCCACCCTTGTCGGTGTTTCTGCTTCCTCGACCCCAAAAGGTGAGGTGCGGCCTTTTTTCATTGAAACAGCCCGGACACAAGGCCCGGGCTGTTTGATTTTATGACGTTTAAGACCGGTTCAACGGAAGTTGACGGTCTTGTTTTCGCCGTCGGTTACTTCGATCTCGCGATAAGAACCCGCGCTTTCACCGGGGCCGATCAGCTCAACACCCGACGCGCCGACATAGTCGATGTCCTGACCAGCGGCGAGAAGCTCCAGACCTTTGGCCAGTTCACCCGGATAGATCTTCTCACCCGGGGCGTTGGCGACATCCAATATCTTGGCGCCGTACTCAGCAGGGTTAGTGGAACCTGCCGCCTGCATGGCCAGCATGAACAGCGCGGCAGCGTCATAGGATTCAGGCGAATAGGGCGACGAACCGTCAAAGCCTGCGGCTTCAGCCATGGCAAAGTACTTTTCAGCACCTTCACCGCCCGAACCGGCGATCTGACCGAACGAGCCGTTCAGGTCAGGACCGACGTTGGAAGGCAACGAGTCACCGATCATGCCGCCCGGCAGACCGAATGTGTCAAACGCACCGCTGTCCAACGAGGACTGAATGATGCCCAGACCGCCCTGGTCCAGATAGCCTGCGACAACCAGAATATCGCCACCAGCCGATGCCAGCGCACCAACTTCAGCCGAGTAGTCAGCCTTGCCGTCTTCGTGCGCGGCAACGATGGTTACTTCACCACCGGCTGCTTCGAACGAGGATTGGATCGCGTCTGCCAGACCCTTGCCGTAGTCGTTGTTGGTGTAGGTCAGGGCGATCGAGTTGATGCCGCGATCCTTCAGGATGTCAGCCATCACTTCGCCTTCACGTGCATCCGACGGGGCAGTGCGGAAGAACAGACCATTGTCTTCCATGGTCGACAGACCGGGCGACGTTGCCGACGGCGAGATCATGACCATGCCGTTCGGGATCGCAACGTTTTGCAGGATCGCGCCGGTCACACCCGAGCAGTCGCCGCCGACAATACCGGCAACGCCGTCCGCGATCATACGTTCGCCGTTCGAGGTCGCCAGACCGTTGTCGATACAACCGGTGTCAGCGCGCGACGCGGTGACCTTTGAGCCGTCCAGCAGTTTGCCGGATTCGGTGACTTCGGCCATCGCCATTTCAGCGCCGGAACCCATTGCAGGTGCAAGCGATTCAATAGGGCCGGTAAAGCCGAAGAGGACGCCCAAAGTGACGTCTTCGGCCAGTGCCGGACCAGCCAGCAGAGCGGATGCTGCAGTTGCAGTAAGCAGCTTTTTCATATGGTTACTCCCTTATTGGAACGTATTCGTTCTGGGCAAGACCCTAGGCAAGCTGTCTGGAAAAGAAAAGTCCTAACGCAAATGTGTTTTTGCCAATAATAAACCTATTTGTTTTGATGCGCTTGTCACATTTTACCAGAGTTGGAGATTCTCATGTTTAGGGCTGCCGCGATTCTGGTCCTGTCGGTTTTTGCTGGCCCCATCAGCGCCGATACCCTTCAAACCTCTGCCGGGACGGTTCAGGTCACGGCGATGGTTACCGGGCTGGATGCACCTTGGGCCATCGGGCTATTGCCTGGGGGCGGTACATTGGTGACCGAACGGGACGGCGAGCTTTTGTTTGTCTCGCAAGGCAAGGTCAAACGCATTGCCGGGGTGCCCAAGGTGGCTGCGAACGGGCAGGGTGGGTTGCTCGATATCTCCGTGGCACGGGATTTTGCGCAGACCCGCGAGGTGTTTCTGACCTTTTCCAAACCCCAAAGGGGCAGGGCGGGAACGGCGGTGGCCGTGGCGCGCCTGTCGGAAAACGGGGGCCGTTTGGACAACGTGCGGATCATATTCGAAGCGGTTCCCGGAGGTTCGACCGGCCGACATTTTGGTTCGCGCGTGGTCGAGGCGCAGGACGGAACGCTGTTTGTAACGATTGGGGATCGCGGCGACCGTCCGTCAGCGCAGGACAGGTCAAACCACATGGGCACCGTTATTCGCATCAATCGCGATGGCACGGTACCTGCCGACAATCCTTTTGTCGGACAGGCTGGAATTCGCCCTGAGATCTGGTCATTTGGTCATCGCAACCCGCAGGGCGCTGGGTTGGACAGGCAAGGACGCTTGTGGATTTCAGAGCATGGTGCGCAGGGCGGAGATGAAGTGAACCTGATCCAACCGGGGCGGAATTACGGCTGGCCAGTGATCTCCTATGGCGTTCATTACTCGGGCCAAAAAATCGGAGAGGGGACCTCAAAACCGGGTATGGAACAGCCTGAACATTATTGGGATCCGTCCATCGCCCCGTCCGGTTTGCTGGTCTATTCCGGCAAGCTATGGCCAGAGTGGCGGGGCGATATCTTGGCCGGGTCGCTCAAGTTTGACTACATCTCGCGCCTTGAAGGAACACCGCTGCGCGAGGTCGAACAGATCAAGGGACCGGAAACCGAGCGTGTTCGGGACATCGTCGAAGCCCAGGATGGGGCGATCTGGTTCATTTCGGTGGGACAGGGAGCCATCTATCGCATGACCCCCAAATAGGCGCGGATCAGACCGAAAGCCGTCCGCTTTGAGCACCACGCTCACGGTAAGGCGTGGTGTTGTAATGAGCCCGGTAGCATTTTGAAAAATGGCTGGGCGAGGCAAAGCCGCAAGCCAGAGCTACGTTGATCACGCTCATATCTGTCTGCATCAGCAGGTTGCGCGCTTTGTGCAGGCGCAGTTCCATATAGTATCGCTTTGGCGAGCGGCTGAGGTAGCGCCGGAACAGGCGTTCCAGCTGGCGCGTGGACATGCCGACATCCTTGGCCAAAATCGAGGGTGAGATCGGCTCTTCGATGTTCTTTTCCATCATCAGGATGACCTGGCTTAGCTTGGGGTGGCGTACACCAATCCGGGTCGGGGTCGACAGGCGCTGTGTGTCCTGATCGGTGCGGATCGAGGAATAGATCATCTGATCCGCTACGGCATTCGCCAGATCCTCACCATAATCATCGGCAATGATCTTGAGCATCAGGTCGATTGAGGACGTGCCGCCCGCAGTCGTCATCCGATTACCGTCGATCTGAAAAACCGATTTGGTAAGCTCGACCTCATCGAACTCTTCGATAAAACTGTCCGAATTCTCCCAGTGGATCGTGGCGCGTTTGCCGTCCAGCAACCCTGCTTTGGCCAACGTATATGCTGCTGTACACAGTCCGCCGATGCGCAAACCGCGCCGGGCCTCGCGCCGGACCCAATTCAGCACTTTCTTGGTTGTCGCCAATTGAACGTCTACGCCACCGCAGATCAGAATCACGTCGTCGCGTTGCAGTTCGACCAAGTCGGTTTCAACGTTAAAGGTAGTCCCGGCAGAACAGCTGACCGTATCACCACCTTCACCAGCAAGGGTCCACGTGTAGAGTTCTTTGTCTGCCATGCGGTTGGCAATCCGCAGGCTGTCCAGCGCCGAGGCAAAAGACAGCAGGGAAAACTTGTCCAAAAGGATAAATACGAAATGCCGAGGATTGGCCTCAGCGCCTTCCACTGTGACAACTTGGCGTTGCTCTTGCATGGCTTGGTGTCCTTGATTCGGCGCGTTGTTACGTCGCGTCCGGCGTCGTTGTTGCCAGCCACCATGATCAAAGCTTGTTTCCCCCGTCAAGAGGCGCAAATCGTATATGGTCACTCTTCAATGCATTTTGTATAGAGACGACCTGACTACTTCAGCGGAGATCAAAGCTATGACCGAATGGCAAAAAACGAACTGGCGCAACAAGCCCCGGGTTCAGATGCCAGAGTATATCGATGCGGCCGCGTTGGCCAAAGTCGAGGCTCAGCTTTCACAGTATCCCCCGCTGGTCTTTGCTGGCGAAGCACGGCGTCTCAAGCAACATCTGGGTGCGGCCGGTCGCGGCGAGGCTTTCCTGTTGCAGGGCGGGGACTGTGCTGAAAGCTTTGAACAATTCAGCGCGGATGCAATTCGTGACACCTTTAAGGTGATGCTGCAGATGGCGATGGTACTGACCTATGGTGCCAAGGTGCCTGTGGTCAAAGTGGGCCGCATGGCTGGCCAGTTTGCCAAGCCGCGCAGTGCGCCGACCGAAGTTCTGGACGGTGTGGAGCTGCCTAGCTACCGCGGTGACATCATCAACGAACTGGCCTTTACCCCCGAAGCCCGCATCCCGAATCCCAGCAAGATGCTGCAGGCCTACACACAGGCTGCCGCAACCTTGAACCTGTTGCGTGCATTCTCGACCGGCGGATTCGCCGATATGAGCATGGTGCATTCGTGGACATTGGGCTTCACGGATGAACAGGATGTTCAGAAATACTCGGAAATTGCGGACCGTATTCAAGACACGATCGACTTCATGGATGCCGCCGGAATCACGGCGGACACTACGCATGAGTTCTCAACCGTGGAGTTTTACACCAGCCATGAAAGCTTGCTTCTGGAATACGAAGAAGCTCTGACCCGTCTCGATTCGACGTCTGGCAACTGGTTGGCAGGGTCCGGTCACATGATCTGGATCGGCGACCGTACGCGTCAGCCAGACGGTGCGCATGTGGAATTCTGCAGCGGTGTACTGAACCCGATTGGTCTGAAATGTGGCCCGACCACGACAGCCGAGGACCTCAAGGTTCTGATGGCCAAGCTAAACCCGGAAAACGAAGAGGGTCGCCTGACCCTGATCGCAAGGTTTGGCGCAGGCAAGGCAGGCGAACACCTGCCGCGTCTGGTCAAGGCGGTTAAGGAAGAGGGCGCCAATGTCACTTGGGTCTGCGATCCTATGCATGGCAACACGATCAAGTCGGCAACCGGGTACAAAACCCGTCCGTTCGACTCGGTCCTGCGTGAGGTACGCGACTTCTTTGGCGTCCATCAGTCCGAAGGCACGGTTCCTGGCGGTGTGCATTTTGAGATGACCGGTCTGGACGTCACAGAATGCACTGGCGGCGTGCGTGCCGTGACCGAAGAGGACCTGTCAGATCGTTATCACACAGCGTGCGACCCACGCCTGAACGCATCACAGTCCTTGGAACTGGCATTCCTGGTCGCAGAAGAGCTGACCAACCTGCGCCGCGACCGCAAGAACCGCGAAGCCAGTTAAGGTTATAGACAAAAATCGGAAAAGGCGGGCTGCACACAAGGCCCTACAGGTAAATGTTGAAAGAGGCTGAGAGTTCAGCCTCTTTTGCAATTTTATTTTAGATGAGCGGATTTGACACTTTTAGTCCAAGGCAAGCATTGGGTTTTTTAAGTTCAAAAGTCTGCTCCCTGATGAAAGCTCGTTCTTTAGAGTGCACTTCACACCTCAGATTAAATTAGTGCTCCAAGAGCATTTCCTTCGGTCAGTCGGACCTGGAGATCTCAAGAGCTGCCTGCACCAGATTTTTCCAAATTGCCTCTACAGACGACCTCTCATTGTTCATTTTGCGAGCGATGCATATGTTCCAACTTGGAGCTCCTTTGACGTTCACCTGGACTAGCTTGCCAGCCTTGATGGCGTCGGAGAACAAGTCTTTTGTGCCGCCACTCAAGTATCCACCTGACCGAACCAAGTTCTCAATGAGCGAAAAGTCATCTGTCTCTATGGCAGGTATCTCTCTCCATCTTGGATCAATTCCGGCTTTGACCAAGATTGCTTCAAATTCAGATTTCCAGTGTTTGTGTAGGAATGGCGATGCAATGGGATAGTTGAATGCCTCTGCAAATAATACCGGCCCCTTTTTTGTGATGGGGTGTCCAGGGGGCGCCACAACGACCAATTCCTTTGATGATACTTTTACGATTTCTAACCCATCTGTGGACGCTGTATGAGTCAGATCTCCGACAAATATGTCGACACTGCCGCCTGACGACAGTTCCTCAGAGTCCGTATCTGCTGAAACTTTGACAGACACCTGAACTTTTTGGATATCCTCTTCAGCCATCTTTAGCGCCGGTGCAACAAGTGACAGGGTCGTTAAAGGCCCGCATACAATCTCTACGCGATCTACACCGCTTGCCGCCCGCGCGATATTCTTGCGAAACTGATCGTTCGAAATTTTCTGTTGCCTACAAAGTTCGACAACCTTCTGTCCGGCGTTAGTCAGCTCAATCCTTGCACCAGAACGCTTAAATATGACCAGGTCTGCATCCCGTTCGGCCTTCTGTATGAGCCTCGTCAACGTAGGTTGTGACAGGTCAAGTTCTCTTGCGGTGGATTTGAAGTTCAGTGTTCTGGAGAGGCTCAACAGTGCACTTATTGTTCGGTCGTCATACATCTTGCGTCCATTTCACAATTTGCAACAATTGTCAAAAAACTTGAAACGCGCGCAGTTGCCAATGATTTTTTTGCTCAGAACGCTAAGGTTGAAAGGAACGATGGCCAATCAACATCGATTTTATGGGTCGCTGACCACTTTTGCCAACGAAGGGAACATCAGATCATGACACGCTGTATGGCAAAGCTGATGCCACTTATTTTCACTGTGTTTTCAACGCAAATCGTAATGGCGGATGAGCGCCCCAATATTCTATTGATCTTAGGCGATGACATGGGTTTCGCAGATATTGGGCCCTTCGGCTCCGAGATTGAGACACCGACGCTGGATGAACTTGCTTCGGAAGGACTCAAGTTTACTAACTTTCGCGCGACTCCTGTTTGCTCCGTCTCGCGCTCTGAGATCCTGACAGGTGCAAACAACATTCAGGTTGGCTTGGCGGCCTTTGACTATGCCGTTTACCCGGATGCTGAAGGAAAGCCAGGCTATGAAGGCTATTTGACCGACAATGCTGTCACTATCGCTCAATTATTGCAGGACGCAGGATATAACACCTACACCACAGGTAAGTGGCACCTTGGGCATCCCACCCGAAACACCGGCAAAGGTCCGCAATCCTGGGGTTTTGATCGTAGCTACGGGATTTACGTCGGCGGCTCCAATCATTGGAACCAAGAGGTCATGCTTCCTGATGAAAAAGACCCTGCAACAGCAGAAGCAGTAGAGAAGGGGCAAATTCCCAAAATATCTCAAGAGGAATTCCATGAAGACGACCGTTTGGTAACTCGCCCTGACGGGGTGTACTCAAACGACCTATACACTTCAAAAATGATCGAATACTTGGAGGGTGGTCGCGGATCTGGCAAACCTTTCTTTGCCTATATGGCTTTCACAACGGCCCACTTCCCAATCCAAGCACCAGCAGAGCTTATCGATAAATACTACGAAATGTATCTGGAGCTGGGGTACGAAGGATTGAGGGAAAAACGTTATGACTCGCTTATAAAGCATGGCGTGATCTCTCCGTCCTCAAAGTACCATGATGGTAAAGAAGACAATTCTGATAATCTTGTTGTACCTTGGTCATCACTGTCGGATGAGCAGCAAAAATACCAAGCAAAGATCATGGCGACCTACGCCGCAATGATTGACTCGCAGGATCAGCACATCAAGAAACTATTCGATTACCTCGATTCCATCGGCGAGCTCGATAACACCCTGATCATTTACCTTACCGACAATGGACCGGAAGGGACGGACTTCCGCGGCAAGTTAAGCAATCCACTATTGAGCAAGTGGGTAGAAGCAAACTTTGACCAAAGTCTTAAGGCCATAGGATCGGCCGACGCACTTTGGCAAATCGGAACAACGTGGGCGAACTCTACGACGGGTGTTTTGACTTTCTGGAAAGCCTATGTTTCCGAAGGCGGAGTGCGAGTTCCTTTCATGATCAAACCACCTTTGGGCTATGAATTTGCCCACTTAGGTCAGAGCACAAATGCTGTTACGAGCATCAAGGACGTTCCTATGACAATCTTGGATTACGCCGGTGTTCAGGCTGATGGCCCAAGGTACGACGCCCCCAATATGGTGAAACCCTCTGGTGTCTCAATGAGGGACTTCGTTGAAGGCAAACAAAACTATGTTCGAAATGAAGATCAGTGGGTCGCCTTTGAGCTTTTTGGAAACACATATGTAATCAAAGGAAATCATAAAGCAGTTCGCATTCGCACTGGTATGTTTGGATCTGGCGAATGGCATCTTTACGACATCGTCGCTGATCCGGGTGAGACTACACCAATTGAGGAACAGTTTCCAGGAAAGCTCGAACAGTTGAAAAAAATCTATCAAGGCTATGCTGACGAGATGGGTATTGTTCCGGTGGCGGAGGATTGGAACCCGTGGACCGTCGTGGGTAAATAAACTGATTTGTTAGCGACCGCTGTCCTTGACATTGCTTTGGACGGCGGCTTTTTCCACAATGTCTGAGGTGTGCCTTGTCTCTCGCTCAATTACTGCTTCTCATATCGTCCGTCGGTCTAGTCCCTATAGCTCTAAGCTATGGCGCAAAACCCAAACTCACGATGAAGCTCCTGTATGGTGCCGACATTAACGACAATATTGCGCATATACTGCGTGCCGTAATGGGTCTTTATTTTGCGGTTATTGCCTCTTGGATAATAGGTATTGCTAATCCGGCATTCACCGATACGTCCCTGATCATTCTCGTGGTTTTTATGTTCGGTTTGGCCGGCGGGCGGGTGCTAAGCCTATTTGCGGAAGGCCGCGTGCACTTTCTTTTGCATGTCTATATGGCGCTTGAAATATTGATTGGCACCGCGGGCTATTACCTACTTTCAAAGTGAGTTCGGCAAGCGAAATCGGGCTCCCACAATGATGCGGAAATTTGGATTGGAGCTCGTCAATATTGCGGATCAAGGAGCGAAAATTGACAACCGTTGCTAACTTTTTTCATTCAGGATCGGATCCGAGTTGGGTACGCGCTGCTCGAAACTTTGCCAACTTGATCCTGACGCTTGTTGTTTTCGCGACCCTGGGCAATCCGGCTACTGCTCAAGATCAAGATGCCGCATCGTCCGCAGCGCAGGCGAATAATCCGCTTGCCAATTTCAAAGCAGTCAATGTCCAGAATTACTATATCGGCGAAATTACGGGAACACGCGAAACGGGCAATCAATTTTGGTTACGGTATGCGCAGCCGGTTAGTTTAGGTGACACGAACTGGATCTTGCGGGCTTCGTTACCGATAAACTCTTTCCCGAGGCCAGGCGGGAAAACTACGGGCGTTGGAGATCTCAATGTATTTGCGGCATATCTAATTGACATTGGAAATCCGGCGGTGAGCTTCGGTATTGGGCCTCAGTTAACCGCGCCAACTGGCTCTACTGACGGTTCGGGGTCTGAAAAATGGTCGGCAGGTATCGCAAATGTATTGTTCAATGCGTCTTCTCCCAAATTCCAATACGGTTACCTTTTGACTTGGCAAGCCAGTTTTGCCGGTGACAGTAATGCGAGCGACGTAAATACCGGAGCATTCCAACCGTTCCTGTTCTACCAGCTAGGAGGAGGTACTTACCTGAGATCAGCCCCGATCATGACCTACGATTTTGAAGCGGACAGCTTCAATGTGCCAATTGGCTTAGGCATCGGGCAGGTATTCAAGAAGAATGACATAACCTACAACGTCTTTGTCGAACCCCAATACTCAGTTGCGAGCAAGGGACCAGGACAAGCGAAGTGGCAAGTTTTTCTAGGCTTCAATACACAGTTTTGAGGGTGATTGTAGAGAAGTCATTTTGGACAGATTTTCTAAAAGCTAAATAAATCCCGATCATACACAAAGCCCTTTGCAATACCGAGCTTCATAGCTGGGCTCTTGTGTTCTTTTACCATGAGGTCGGTGTAGTTATGGGCAAACCTCAGGATATCCACCAGCTTCATGACCATAACCGGATTGTAGTACTGCTTGTAGTACCACAGGCTTTTGCGGCCCGAGGTTGACAAGCCACGCTCAAATCCCATGACCTTGGTCCGTGCCCGAGCGTGATACATGTCTACCGGATGCGTTCCCGCCCGAACTGCGAACTGGGCCATCTGGGCATAGTCTAATCGTGTCGGGTCAGTGCGGAAAATCACCCGCTTATGCGGCTCATTAATGAAGTGGAACGGATAGTGAATGCCGGCCGTTTCAGACTGACCGGTATGATCCATTAGGAGCTCCCTGATATCGGAGAGTGCCATATTGCCAAAGGAGGCTTCCAAAAGGTACTCCATGGCGCCGTCCTGTGGCCTGGAGACAGCCTGATCACCACCTCCAGGCAAGAACCCTGCCTGACGCATCAAATACTCCACGCGCTCTAATTCCCTGTTACCATCAGCCACAAACCCCAGGCGCCGCGGATGGCTTTCATTCTTTGCCATGGTGACGTCTGCAATCCGCACCACTCTCTTCTGCACTTCATTTTTGAACACAGCCAAAAAGGCTGAAGAGACACCCGTATCGCGGTCAACTGAAAAGTTCAGCAGCCGATACTTCCGACCCATCTTCTTCTTGAGCAGCATGATATGCGCAAACTCGGCCGCGTCTTGTCGAACCCTCGCGGCCATCTCAAGGAGCCTGATATCGTCATCAAGCTCTCTTGGCTTTTTGTTACGGTGCCACCTACTTGATTTTGGGTTGGTCGCCTCGTGTCGTTTGCAAATGTACTCGATGTACTCACTGGCAAACCAAATCCGAGCGTTCTCCCGCATAGAACGAGGCTTGTCTTTGTCACCGACAATGTCCATCGCCCTTTCGACGGCAAGCGGGTGAACGTCGGGATCAACATCTGTTGTAGATGCGATGACATACTTGCTATCACTGTGGACGGTGCACATGTGGCGCACTTCTACAAGTTTACGAATACCTTTGTCGGGCCAATTCACCTGAAGGATTTGTGTGTCCGTGGCGAAGTGAGGACAGTCACCTTCAAAAACTTCGGGCAGTCGCTTCTCCCGATCTGCTGCAAAGGCTTGGCATTGCTCATGGATGAAGTCGATCTTTGAATAGACTTCCGGAAGTGATGTATCGAGTAATCGTGAGATAGCTGAAAGTGTCACGCCATTAACCAGCGATCTAAAGACTTTACCATTTAGATCGCTACGCTTTTGTCGCCTCGTTGAGCGACCAATCGAAAAGGTCTTCTTACACGCTTTGCACTGATATCTTGGATCTCCTTTGGCCGTCGTACCGAACTTTCGATACCGGCTCGGCATGAGCCCAACGGTCGCTCCATGATTGCTACATGCAACACTCGGACAACTTTCACGTTTTGTTCTTCTATTCAGGCGGGAGAGCCTTGCGTATTCTTCCGCCAATGCCTTGTTGGATTTGAGGATGCTAGACCGTCCGCAACTTGGGCAAACATAGGTGCGCTGATCTCCGGATCCGGAGACCTTGCCCCGCGCCAAATTCGAACCAGGAGTAGCTGGTCGGCCGCGCCCATCTCGTGGGTCAGGTAATACGCCGTAAAGGTCACAAAGTGGATTGCGGCAAAAATTGACTGAGAAACCTCCAGGCAGGCGAGGAAGTCGAGTTCTCATTTTGTTCGCAGATTTTTGCGAAGCCTTCTTGGGTTCCGGCACGTCACAAGCTCATATTTCTAAACGAAAACGACCAGCAGCCTAACTGCTGGTCGGTAGCTCGTCAACATTTACCTATAGTGGCTTGGGCTGCACAGGCCCGCCTTTTTTGTTTGTGATTAGTCGTCGCGCGACACAACCAGCCTCAGATGTGAACCGGGACGGTCAAATTTTTGCTGATCTTCGGCGAAGCCAGTCTCGACCGTTTGCGACGGTTTGGGAACCTGCACATCCGAAACCGGGCGCAAGTTGGTTTCTGAGATTGTGAACCGAAGGGGTGTTGCACCGATTGCGCCGTCGCTGACAATCACGCCCAGAATGCGGCTGACATCACCCAGATCACTTTTCAGCGGCAACAGAAGCATGCGGGCCTGCAATTGCACACGCCCCAACCGGCCGGATGAGTCCAGCGTCAGATTCGCGACAGCTGGCTTTGCGAATACCTGTTCCGATACGGTTTTGATCTGGTCCCGCGCGCCGGGTTCAAAGAAAGAGGTCAGCGGCATACCGCGCACTTCCATCCCGGCCAGCTGGTTCAAATGCCTCCCGGCCAGACGGAACCGGGTAATTCCAGGGGCGATGCGTTCCAGAACGAAAGTGTATTCCAAAATGTTTTCAAGCCCGCGCGGGTCGATTTGCGACCGCATGGGAACCCCGTCACCTGTCAAAAGTGCCGTCCAATACGCCTCGGCCTGCCGGATGGGCGAAAGGCTGCGCCCGCTGTCAAAACGATCCATAGCGACGATCTTTCCAAAACTTGACCCGAAACCGTTCCCGAAAAAGGTTTTCACCATTATCACCCTGGCGCCTATCGACCGTCATTTTCCTAAAATGCGAAATACTGGGGACCTCTATCCGAGACCGGTGTTCGCAGGTGTAAGACTGACGCAGGTTGATTCAATTTTGGAGTAAATCTTTAACGAATGGTTAACGACTGGCGGACAAAGACAGAGTCAGCAAACTCTTGCCCTGTACGCGCAGTTCGCATTAGGTGCGCCCAGCAAACTGAAAACAGGCAGCTATGGAAAGGGCAGGAATGATTAAATCCATGACGGGTTTCGCCTCGGGCAAAGGGGCGTTTGGGCCGCATAGCTGGACGTGGGAGTTGCGCAGCGTGAACGGCAAGGGGCTGGACATGCGTCTGCGCGTGCCGGACTGGTTGACCGGGCTTGAGGCTGCGTTGCGCGCCGCCATGTCGAAACAACTCAGCCGGGGCAATGTGACATTGTCTTTGCGCCTCAGCAGAGATGAGACGCAGGCGGACCTGGTCCTGAACGAGACTGCCATGGGTGCCGTTCTTGAGGCTGTGGCGCGCACGCAGGAAATGGCCATTGCGCGGGACGTAACCCTTAGGCCCTCGACAGCCGCGGATCTGATCTCGCTCAAGGGTATGTTGGATGCGGGCAGTGATGGGGATGACCCCGGCCCGTTGGTTGGCCAATTGACGACGGAGTTCAGTGGCCTTTTGGGCGAATTCATAGAAATGCGCCAGTCCGAGGGGCGGGTGCTGGCGACTGTTCTCGAAGATCAACTAGGCCAGGTGGCTTCATTGACGGTCCAGGCAGCAGTGCTAGCAGAGCAGCGCAAGGACAAGATGGCCGAGGCGCTGCGGGATAATCTGGCGCGGGTGATGGACAACGCACAAGGGGCTGACCCGGACCGCGTAGCGCAGGAACTGGCGCTAATCACCGTCAAGGCGGACATCACCGAAGAGATTGATCGCCTGAAAGCGCATGTCGTGGCAGCCCGCGATCTGCTGGCGCAGGACGCGGCGGTCGGGCGCAAGCTGGATTTCCTGATGCAGGAGTTCAACCGCGAGGCCAATACTCTGTGCTCAAAGGCGCAAAGCGCCGATCTGACAGCAGTAGGGCTTGAGTTGAAGGCCGTAATAGATCAGATGCGCGAGCAAGTGCAGAACGTAGAATAACCACAGGAGCACCCAAATGGCGGATCGACGCGGCCTATTAATCATTCTGTCCTCGCCTTCGGGGGCCGGTAAATCGACCCTGGCGAAACGGCTAATGCAGTGGGATTCAGAGCTGGAGTTTTCGGTCTCGGCCACCACCCGCGCGCCACGTTCGGGGGAACAAGAAGGGCGCGAGTATTACTTCCTGAGTGAGGATGCGTTCCGGCAGCAGGTGTCTGAGGGGCAAATGCTGGAACATGCGCACGTGTTCGGGAATTTCTATGGCTCACCTGCGGGTCCGGTGCGCGAGTCCATTAACAGCGGCAAAGACGTTTTGTTTGACGTGGACTGGCAAGGTGAGGTGCAAATCCGCAATTCGGATCTGGGCAAGCACGCTTTGTCGATCTTTATCCTGCCGCCGTCTATCCCCGAATTGCGCCGAAGGCTGGAAAGCCGTGGTCAGGACAGTGAAGACGTGATCGCAAAACGTATGCTGAAAAGCTGGGATGAGATTAGCCACTGGGGCTATTATGACTATGTTCTGATCAATGACGATCTGGATGCCACCGAAGAGAAGCTGAAAACCATCGTCAGCGCCGAACGCATGCGCCGCATCCAGCAGCCGAGCCTGCAGAACCATGTCCGCACGTTGCAAAACGAATTTGAGGGCTTGGCATGACCATTTACGCTTTGGGTGACCACGCGCCGCAAATCCACGAAGACACCTGGGTTGCGCCGGACGCCAACCTGATTGGGAAAGTCGTTCTGGAACAGGGTGCCTCGGTCTGGTTCGGCTGCACGATCCGCGCCGACCACGAAGAGATCCGCGTGGGCGAGGGCAGCAACGTCCAGGAAAACTGCGTAATGCATATCGATGCCGGGTATCCGCTGACCATTGGTAAGAACTGCACCATCGGACACAAGGTCATGCTGCATGGCTGCACGATCGGGGAAAATACGTTGATCGGAATGGGCGCGATTGTCCTGAATGGGGCGAAGATCGGGAAAAACTGCCTGATCGGTGCCGGCGCCCTGATTACGGAAGGTAAAGAGATACCCGATAACTCTCTGGTCATGGGGTCGCCGGGCAAAGTTGTGCGGGAACTGGATGAGGCTGCGGCGCAAAAAATCACCTTCAGTGCGCTGCATTATCAACAGAATATGCGCGCGTTTCGCAAAACTTTGAAACCTGTGTCCTAGGTTGATTCCAAACGCATCAAGAGTGACGGAAATGCCAAACGACCTGCTTGCTGAAATTGTGTCGGCCATTCCGATACCCACGCTTATGGTTGATCAGACCGAGCGCATCATAGCGGCCAACACCGAAGCCAGAACAATGCTGGGTCAGAACATCGAAGGCCGTCATTTCGCGACGATCCTTCGGCAACCACAAGTTATCGACGCGATAGAGCAGAGCCTGCGCAACAAGGGTTCGTCCAAAACGCGCCATTTGTCCAATGATGGTGCCCAAGACACCACTTTCGAAGTGCAATGCCGTTACATGAACGGTGTGGGCGCGGTGGAGGGCGGTGCCGTGATGGTCGTTTTCCAGGACGTCACCTATCTGAAGCAGGCCGGACAAATGAGACGCGACTTCGTGGCAAATGTCAGCCACGAATTGCGCACGCCTCTGACCGCTCTGATGGGCTTTATTGAAACATTGCGTGGTCCAGCGCGAGACGATGCAGCTGCCCGTGAGCGGTTTCTGCAGATCATGACCGACGAAGCCAATCGAATGAACCGGCTGGTCGGCGATCTGCTATCCCTGAACCGGGTCGAGAGCGAAGAGCGGGTTCGCCCCAAAGAGCAGCTAGATCTGACGGGCTTGTTGCAATCAACGCTTACGACACTGCGTCCCCTTGCCGAGGCTGCAAATGTGGACCTGACACTTGATACGTCTTCGGGACCAATCTTGGTGGCCGGAGACAGAGACCAACTGCGCCAAGTGTTTACGAACCTCGTTGAGAACGCCATCAAATATGGTGGCAGCGGCGGTAGTGTTGATGTGCGCATTCAGGCATCCGACCGCGACACCGCCATGCGCGGTCCTGCGGTTCGGGTACAGATCGCAGACAAAGGCCCAGGCATTGATGCCGTACATCTGCCGCGCCTGACCGAGCGATTCTATCGCGCCGATAGTCACAGGTCCCGCGAATTGGGCGGTACAGGGTTGGGCCTGGCGATTGTAAAGCACATCGTCAACCGCCATAGGGGCCGGTTGCGTGTCGAAAGCACCCTGGGCAAAGGTTCTGTATTTACAGTGATTTTGCCACGCTGATCTCGGACTTCCAGCGCAGGTCCATTTCGAACGCGAACGGTGTTCCGTTGGGTCAAGTTAAGAAAACGTAAGAAAATCGTTACGTGTCATAAAACCGTTACGAACTTGTCACAAAAGGCTTACCGACGCCTCTTAGGGGTTCGCCCCAAGATCATCATGGGGGTGATCAGAATTTACCTTTCTCAAGGAGACTGTAATGTCCTTTGTTAAACTGTCGGCTTCGGCTCTCACCATCGCTGCTGTATCGGCCACCACGGCCGCCGCTCGTGATCAGGTTCAGGTTGCAGGGTCGTCGACCGTTCTGCCTTATGCCTCGATCGTGGCTGAAGCCTTCGGTGAAAACTTTGACTTCCCGACGCCAGTTGTTGAATCGGGTGGTTCCTCAGCGGGCCTGAAGCGTTTCTGTGAAGGTGTTGGCGAAAACACCATCGACGTTGCGAACGCCTCGCGCGCGATCCGTGAAAAAGAAATCAAAGCCTGTGCCGAAAACGGCGTGACCGACATCATCGAAGTTCAGATCGGTTATGACGGCATCGTTTTTGCATCCGACATCAACGGCAACTCGTTCGAGTTCACGCCGGAAGACTGGTACAAAGCGCTGGCCGCGAAAATCGTTGTAGACGGTGAAGTTGTCGACAACCCGAATAAAACCTGGGCCGACGTGAACCCGGATTTCCCGGCGCAACCGATCGCAACCTTCATTCCGGGCACCAAGCACGGCACACGTGAAGTGTTTGAAGACAAGGTGATCCTGGCGGGTTGTGAGCACCTGGGCGATTTCGAAGTGTTCAAGGCAGCCGCCGGCGACGACAAGAAAGCAGCTGAAAAGCAGTGCATCGCCATCCGCACCGACGGCGTTTCGGTCGACATCGACGGTGACTACACCGAAACTCTGGCCCGCATCGACAGCAACAAAGACGGCATCGGCGTCTTTGGTCTGGCGTTCTACGAGAACAACACGGACAAGCTGCAAGTCGCAACCATGTCCGACGTTGTTCCTTCGACCGAGTCGATCGCAACCGGCGAATACCCGGTTTCGCGCCCGCTGTTCTTCTACGTGAAGAAAGCCCATATCGGCGTGATCCCCGGCCTGAAAGAATACGCTGAGTTCTTCGTCGCTGACGAGATCGCAGGTCCCGACGGCCCGCTGGCAGAATACGGCCTGGTATCCGACCCTGAGCTGGTCAAGGTACAGGAAGCTGTTGCCAACGAAACCGTTCTGGGCGGCGGTTCCTAATCACACATACGAACGGAACCGGGGCGGTTTTTCTCGCCCCGGTTCTTTTTGACTCCATCTCTGCCATCCCCACGGAGTTCTCATGGCGTTATCCTGGCTGTTGCTTATCCTGCTTGCGCTGGCAGTGATCGGATTTTTTGCGGGTCGGTCCCGCGCTCTGGCAAGTGCGGGTGGTAACGTCCGCGATTTGCATTCTTTACCGTCTTACTACGGTTACAACGTTGCGCTGACGGCTCTGGTTCCTGCAGTTGGGGTGCTGATCGTCTGGCTCCTTGCCCAACCGATGATCGTGAACAGCACGGTATCCGAACTTATTCCCGATCATGCAGTGCCCGAAGGCTCGGATCGCGGCCTGATCATGAGCGAAGTGCGCCGTGTCGCCTACGGCCTGGACGGCGCTGTCGCCAGCGGTGCGATGACCGAAACTCAAGCCCGGAACGGCAATGCGGATATCGAAGCGCTGACCAAAACGCTGAAAGACGCAGGCCAGGTTCTGACTCAGGACATCACACAGCCGATTTTGGTCGCAGCACAAAAGTTCCGCAGCATGACGTCCACAGGGACAGTTGCGATGCAAGTCGTAGTGCTGGCGATGGCTCTGCTTGGCGCGGCGTTTGCCTATGTGCGCACTCACAAGGAATTCCGCGCCCGCAACGTGGTAGAGCAGGGGGTTCTGGCCCTTCTATTGCTGGCCGCGTCAATCGCGATCCTGACAACCATCGGCATTGTTCTGTCGATGCTGTTTGAGACGATGAACTTCTTCCAGCTGCATTCATGGAAGGACTTCTTCTTCGGCAGCACGTGGGCACCGAACTTCCGCGGAGGCAGTGAGCTGTCGATCCTACCGCTGTTGTGGGGCACGCTGTACATCTCTGTGATCGCGCTGCTTGTGGCGGTCCCGATTGGACTGTTCGCCGCGATCTATTTGTCCGAGTATGCCTCGGGTGTGACGCGGTCCATTGCCAAACCACTGCTGGAAATCCTCGCCGGTATTCCAACCATCGTTTACGGTCTGTTTGCTCTGCTGACTGTGGGTCCGGCGTTGGTGTCGATGTTCGGCGACGGTGGCATGCTGGGTGTGGGTTGGATGGCCAGCTCAAATGCGGTTCTGACTGCCGGGTTGGTAATGGGGATCATGCTGATCCCGTTTGTCTCGTCACTGTCGGACGACATTATCAACGCGGTGCCACAAACCATGCGCGACGGCTCGCTGGGTCTGGGTGCGACGCATTCGGAAACCGTGCGCAACGTGATCTTACCGGCCGCGCTGCCTGGTATTGTCGGCGCGATCCTTCTGGCTGCCAGCCGCGCCATTGGTGAAACGATGATCGTTGTTATGGCCGCCGGTGCGATCGCCAAATTCTCGGGCAACCCGTTCGAGGCGATGACAACCATCACCACACGGATTGTCAGCCAGCTGACCGGCGATACCGATTTTGCCAGCCCCGAAACGCTAGTGGCCTTTGCGCTGGGTCTGACCCTGTTCATCATCACGCTGGGGCTGAACATCTTCGCCCTCTACATCGTACGCAAATACCGGGAGCAGTACGAATGACCGATATTTCCCAAACGCCTGACGCTGCTCCGAGCGCGAAGCCCAAAGGAGGGTCGCTGTTCGAAAAGGATGCACGCACCAAGCGGCGCAATGCGGCTGAAAGCCGGTTCAAAATGTACGGCATCGCCGCCATCGGGATCGGCTTGCTGATGCTAATTGTGCTGGTGACCAATATTGTCACAGCCGGAACTGGTGCCTTTCAGCAAAGCTTTCTTGAATTGAATGTCGAGCTTAAGGCCGACAAGCTGGACAAGAAGGGCAACCGAAACATCGAGGATATCAAGAAGGTTTCGACCTTTGGCTATGCCCCTCTGATCGCGTCTGCGCTGGAAAGCGAAGTCGAAAAGCTGGGCATCCAGACAGACTTGAAACCCAAGGAGATGGGCAAGATCCTATCCAAGGCGGCGCAGGCTGAGTTGCGAAACTATGTCATCGCCAATCCCGATGAGATCGGCAAGACCGTCAGCTTCCGCTTTTTGGTCAACAGCCGTGTCGATGGCTACATGAAAGGCCGCGTAACCCGCGAGTCGATTGCCAACGACAAAAGCATTTCGGTCGAACAGTTGGATTTCGTGGATCAACTGCGCGATGCGGGTGTGCTGTACAAAGCCTTCAACCTGGATTTCATTTTCGGTGCGGATGCCTCTGATCAACGGCCCGAAGCGGCTGGGATCGGTGTCTCCATGCTGGGTTCATTGTTCATGATGTTGGTGGTTCTGGCCCTGGCCTTGCCCATCGGTGTAGCGGCTTCGATTTATCTTGAAGAGTTCGCACCGCAAAACCGGTTGACCGATATCATCGAGGTCAACATCTCGAACCTGGCCGCGGTGCCGTCGATCGTGTTCGGTATTCTGGGTCTGGCTGTGTTCATCAACTACATGCACCTCCCGACGTCAGCCCCGCTGGTGGGTGGTCTGGTGCTGACACTGATGACGCTGCCGACGATCATCATCTCGACCCGCGCGTCGCTGAAAGCTGTACCGCCATCGATCCGTGATGCGGCGCTTGGGGTAGGGGCCTCGAAAATGCAGGCCGTGTTCCATCACGTTCTGCCGTTGGCCGCGCCCGGTATTCTGACCGGCACCATCATTGGCCTGGCACAGGCGTTGGGGGAAACCGCACCGCTGCTGCTGATCGGTATGGTGGGCTTTATCGCCTCAAACCCGCCCGACGGAATTGTTGCGGGTTTCCTGTCGCCCAACTCGGCCATGCCGGCGCAGATCTATGAATGGTCCAAACGCGCCGACCCGGCCTTTTATGAACGCGCATGGGGGGGCATCATCATCCTGTTGATCTTCCTCGTTACAATGAACACCATTGCGGTACTTCTGCGCCGCCGCTTTGAACGCCGCTGGTAAATGGGGGCTATTATGAATGATATGACACGAGTGGAGAGAACCGTGGACTCCAAAGCCATCAAGATTGCCGCCAACAATGTTCAAGTTTTTTACGGCGACACGCACGCCATAAAAGACGTGGATGTCCAGATCGAGGACAAGACCGTGACGGCCTTTATCGGCCCATCGGGCTGCGGCAAGTCCACTTTTCTGCGCTGCCTCAACCGGATGAACGACACCATCGACATCTGCCGGGTCGAAGGCGATATCCTGCTGGACGGCGAAGACATTTACGACAAGCGTGTCGACCCGGTGCAACTGCGTGCCAAGGTCGGAATGGTGTTTCAAAAACCCAACCCGTTCCCCAAATCGATCTATGACAACGTGGCCTATGGTCCGCGCATCCATGGTCTTGCCAAGAACAAATCAGAACTCGATGATATTGTTGAGAAATCTCTGCGTCGTGCTGCGATATGGGATGAGGTCAAGGACCGCTTGGACGCCCCCGGTACAGGCCTGTCCGGTGGTCAGCAGCAGCGCCTGTGCATTGCCCGTGCCGTGGCGACGGAACCAGAGGTTTTGCTGATGGATGAGCCATGCTCGGCGTTGGACCCGATTGCCACTGCGCAAGTCGAGGAACTGATTGACGAACTGCGCTCGCGCTATTCGGTGGTAATCGTGACCCACTCGATGCAACAGGCCGCGCGGGTCAGCCAGAAAACGGCGTTCTTCCATTTGGGTAATCTGGTTGAATTCGGCGAAACCGGCCAGATATTTACCAACCCCGAAGACCCCCGCACGGAAAGCTACATCACCGGCCGTATCGGCTGAGGACAGGTATTTGAACATGACCGAACAACATATTGCATCCGCATTCGACCGCGACCTTGAAGCGGTTCAGGCCCATATCATGAAGATGGGCGGTCTGGTCGAGGCCGCGATCATGAACGCCGCGCGCTCGCTTGAAACCCGGGATGTCGAATTGGCCCAAGAGGTGCGTCAGGGCGACAAAGCCATTGATGCGCTTGAGGATCTGATCAACGAAGAAACCGCGCGGGTGATCGCGCTGCGGGCACCCACAGCGAGCGACCTGCGTCTGGTTCTGTCGGTTCTGAAAGTCTCGGCAAACCTGGAACGTATCGGCGATTATTCCAAGAACATTGCTAAACGCACCACGGTTCTTGTCGACGCCGGCGAGATCAACGGCAGTGCCGCAGCCCTGCGCCGTATGGCACGCGAGGTTGAGCGGATGTTGCGCGACGCGTTGGACGCCTATATTCAACGTGACGCCGAATTGGCCGCTGACGTGATCCAGCGGGATGAAGAAGTAGACCAGATGTATAACGGCCTATTCCGCGAGTTTCTGACCTTCATGGCTGAAGATCCCCGCAACATCTCGTCGTGCATGCACCTGCATTTCATCGCAAAGAACATTGAACGGATGGGCGATCACGTTACAGCCATCGCTGAACAGGTGGTTTATCTGGTGACTGGGGAACGGCCGTCGGAAGCACGTCCCAAAGCTGATACCACCTCGCAAACCGCCTAGGAGGCAATGATTATGTCCGCTGATCAGCCTACGGTACTGGTTGTTGAGGATGAACTGGCCCAGCGTGAAGTGCTGGCTTACAACCTCGAAGCAGAAGGGTTTCGTGTATCCAAGGCGGCCAATGGTGACGAGGCGTTGCTATTGGTTGATGAAGACAGCCCCGATATCATCGTTCTGGACTGGATGATGCCCAATCTCAGCGGGATCGAAGTGTGCCGCCGCCTTAAAACGCGCCCGGATACACGATCGATCCCCATCATTATGCTTTCAGCCCGGTCGGAAGAGGTCGACAAGGTGCGCGGGCTGGAAACAGGGGCCGATGACTATGTGGTCAAACCGTATTCGGTTGTCGAGCTTATGGCGCGCGTGCGCACACAGTTGCGCCGTGTTCGCCCGGCGACGGTCGGTATCAAGCTTGAATTTGCGGATATCATTCTGGATTCCGAGACACATAAGGTCAGCCGCAACAGCAAGCCGCTGAAACTGGGCCCGACCGAGTTTCGTCTTCTGAGCACGTTCATGGAAAAACCGGGCCGTGTCTGGAGCCGCGAACAGCTGCTCGACCGTGTCTGGGGGCGCGATATCTACGTCGACACCAGAACAGTTGACGTTCACATCGGCCGCTTGCGCAAAGCGTTGACGCAGCATGGTGGTGAAGATCCCGTGCGTACGGTCCGCGGCGCAGGGTATGCGCTGGGGTAAAAACACGGGGCAGGGCGCACTGCCCTGTTCTATGCGGTTTACTCATGGTTCATTGCGAAACTGTAGCTGTTATTTGCGGTTTCGGCAGGGTATTTTGCGGCAAAGCCGACTAAGCGGAGAACCAAAATGAACGCCCCGAACACCAAACCGACATTGCGCGCCAAAGATGCACCTGACATGGGGGCGTTCTCGTGGGACGATCCATTTCGTCTGGCGGATCAGCTAACAGAAGATGAGCGCATGATCGCCGCGAGTGCACAGGCATATTGTCAGGAAAAGCTGCAACCACGGGTTCTGGAAGCCTTCCAGAACGAGGAAACGGACCCGGAAATCTTCCGCGAAATGGGTGAAATGGGCCTTTTGGGCACCACGATCCCCGAAGAATACGGCGGTCTTGGTGGCGGTTATGTGTCCTACGGACTGGTCGCGCGCGAGGTTGAGCGTGTGGATTCTGGCTATCGCTCAATGATGTCGGTACAAAGCTCATTGGTGATGTACCCGATCTATGCCTATGGCAGCGAAGAACAGCGCCGGAAGTACCTTCCGAAACTGGCCAGCGGCGAATGGATCGGTTGCTTTGGTTTGACAGAACCTGATGCGGGTTCTGACCCGGCCGGCATGAAAACCCGCGCGGAAAAGATCGACGGTGGTTATCGGCTGACCGGCAGCAAGATGTGGATCTCGAATTCACCTATCGCAGACGTCTTTGTGGTGTGGGCCAAGTCCGATGCGCATGACGGCAAGATCCGTGGCTTTGTTTTGGACAAGGGTCTCAAAGGTCTGAGTGCGCCCAAAATTCAGAACAAAATGAGCCTGCGGGCATCAATCACGGGTGAGATCGTTCTGGACGGCGTCGAAGTGGGCGAGGGTGCGTTGCTGCCGCATGTTCAGGGCTTGAAAGGTCCGTTTGGCTGTCTGAACCGCGCCCGGTACGGGATCAGCTGGGGCGTCATGGGCGCTGCTGAAAGCTGCTGGCACGGTGCGCGTCAGTATGGTCTGGACCGCAAGCAGTTCAACAAGCCGCTGGCGCAGACGCAACTGTTCCAACGCAAACTGGCTGATATGCAAACCGAGATCGCTTTGGGCCTGCAAGCCAGCCTTCGCGTTGGCCGTTTGATGGATCAGGCCGAAGCCGCGCCCGAGATGATTTCGATTGTTAAGCGTAATAACTGCGGCAAGGCGTTGGAGATCGCGCGGAATGCCCGCGACATGCACGGCGGCAATGGCATCTCACTGGAATTCCAGGTTATCCGCCACATGGTCAATCTGGAAACTGTGAACACCTATGAGGGCACGCACGACGTTCATGCGTTGATTTTGGGGCGGGCACAGACCGGACTTCAGGCCTTCTACTAAGATAATCTAAATATCGCATAATCGGTATTATGGTAAAACCGCAGCATTGGCAATTTCCGGTTTTCCCAAAATTGCCAATGCCTTACGATGCCTTTCAAAACGTCCAATTCGGAGCCCCTGATGAACTTGAAAGGCAAGACTGTGGTGATCACCGGTGCAGCTAACGGTATCGGTAAAGGTCTGGCAATCCGGTTCGCGCGCGAAGGTGCAACGGTCGTATGCGCAGACATAGACACCGAAGCTGCGCGATCCTTGGCCACAGAAATCAACGGACACGCGGTTACATGCGATGTTTCAGACGAAGCCAGTATCAAAGCGTTGATTGATCACGTCGAAGATGAGATTGGCCCGATTGATCTGTTTTGTGCAAATGCCGGCATCCTGACTCTTGGTGGTCTGGACGTTCCGGATGAAGACTGGAAGCGGATCTGGAAGATCAACGTCATGTCGCATGTCTGGACCGCGCGTCATCTCGTTCCGCATATGATCGCGCGCGGCGGTGGCTACATCATGACAACGGCCTCGGCTGCAGGACTTTTGAACCAGCCTGGCGCTGCACCATACGGCGTTTCCAAACACGCCGCCGTAGGCTTTGCCGAATGGCTGTCGCTGACATACAGCCATAAAGGCCTGCGCGTTTCCGTTCTATGTCCGCAAGCGGTTCGGTCCGAAATGACACGCGGCTTTGAGGATTCGGTAGCGTCAATCGACGGTATGCTAGAGCCTGAAGACGTGGCCCAGGCCTGTGTCGAAGCCATTGATTCGGAACAGTTTCTGGTGCTACCGCATTCGAAAGTGTTGGACTACATTCGGCACAAATCCAGTGATTACGACAGCTGGCTTAGGGGCATGAACAAGTTAAATCAACAGTTTACGGGCGATGATTAAAGTTTCTTCTGGGCTTTGCGCATCAGGCCTTCCTGCGTGACCGAAGCAACCAAAGTGCCGTCTTGTGCATAAATCGACCCTCGGTTGAAGTTGCGCCCTCGCCCACTCCATGGCGAATCCATCGAATACAGATGCCAGTTTTCAAAATGGATCGGCGCGTGGAACCACATGGCGTGATCCAGGCTGGCCCCATTGACCTGACCCGTAAACCAGCTGAGGCCATGCGGTCGCATACCTGATCCCATCAGATACATGTCAGACGCGTAAGTGAGCAGCAATTGCTGAGTGGCAGAATCCGCCCCCACTGCACCGGGCATGCGGAACCAGACCTTATTTCGATCGTCCGATATTTCAGGGTGGAACGGATCAAGATGGCTGGCCTCACGGACCTCGATCGGCCGTTCGCGTGTCAGCTCACCACGCATGTGTTTGGGTACCAAATCCACGTATTTCTTGCGCAGTTCAGTGCGCGACGGATAACTTTCCGGATCCTCCATCTGGGGCATCTCATGGTGATGATCCCAGCCTTCATCCTGAATGTGGAACGAGGCCGATACGTTCAAGATCTGTTTGCCATGCTGGATCGCGACCACGCGTCGTGTGGTAAATGAACCTCCATCCCGGGCTCTATCAACTTGATAAATAACAGGAATAGATGGATCGCCCGGGCGAATAAAATACGCATGCAGCGAATGGCACAGCCGATCATCCACAGTACGGTACGCCGCCGCCAGAGCCTGCGACACCACCTGCCCGCCAAAGATTCGCGTCGGAGTCTCGCCGCCTGACCCGGTGCCTCGGAACAGGTCAACTTCGAGCCTCTCGAGGTTCAAAAGGTCAAGAAGGACACGTTCTGCTTCGGTCATTGGCGACTCTCCGGTTGGCTATGAAAAAGGCGTATCAGCGCCATCCGGGTCAATCAACCAACGCGCCCATTACCAGCGCCTTTAGCTCGGATCGGGACGGGTAAGAACTGGACGGCGACAATTGGGTGAAGAATACGGCCGACAGATCGTTGCTGCGGTCAATCCAGAAGAATGTCGAAGCCATACCGCCCCAACTAAAATCACCTAATGACCCAGGTGTTCGGGTTCTGCCAGGGTTTATGATGACAGACCCGGCCAGACCAAATCCCATGCCTTCCATCGGTTGCTCGGCAAAGCTTTGCGGGCCCATCGAGGCGATATCGCCCGGCAAGTGGTTTTGCAGCATGAAGTCGACTGTCTTTGGACCCAGCAAGCGGTGGCCGTTGCCCTGCCCCCGGTTTCGCATCATCTCGGTGAATTTGACGTAATCGTCGATCGTGCTGACCAGACCGCCACCGCCCGAAAAGGTCGTCGCCTTTTCAAATGGGGATGCGCCTGCCTCGTCCGTCAATCGCAGCGTGTCGTCGCCGGTCTCGGCTGAATTCAGCGCCATCGCGTCCCCGGCCAGCGGCGTATAGAGAGACGCGAACCGATCCCCTGCCCCTTTGGGTACAGAAAATCCGGTCTCGGCCATCTCTAGCGGCTCAAAGATCTCTTGCGCGAAGAACTGATCCAAGGTTTTGCCGGACACAACCTCGACCACGCGGCCCAAAACATCAGTGGAAACTGAATATTCCCAACGGGTTCCGGGCTGGAACGCCAATGGCAGTTGTGCCAGTGCGCCGATCCTGTCCTTCAAAGGCCCTAGATTGGGGCTAAAAATCAGCTTCTGTGCATCCATCGCTGCCGGGAGAACACCGGGATTGAACGGATAACTGAATCCGCTTGTGTGGGTCAGTAGCTGATGCAGTGTCGGGGATGGTGCATCTTCGGTTTGATCCAGCCTCTCCGCCTCGGGAACAAGAGCCTGAACGGAAGCAAATTCAGGCAGAAATTCAGAAAGTTGCGCGTCGAGGTGAAACAACCCACGCTCGGCAAGCATCATGACCGCGACCGAGGTGATGGGTTTCGTCATAGAATAGATCCGCACAAGCGTATCGCGCTGAAACGGCAGGTCCTTCTCGACATTTCTGAGGCCACAGGCGTGAAAAAACGCCTCGGACCCGTGGTGGGTCAATAGTAATGAACTGCCCGCGTATTTGCGCTCATCGACATAGCGCTGCATCCAGTCCCGTATGCGGTTCAGGCGGGCAGGATCAAGGGTGGTTTTGCTGCGCATGGGATTCTCGAACCTCCTCGGCGGTTTCGTTGATCTTGACCGGTGACGCACTGAATTGACAGAGGAATTCCTGATTTCCCACATCGTGACCAACGGCCAGTGCGCGCCAGCCTTCCCGCCTGTACACTGGACGCGTTACAGATTCGTCCGGTGGTTCAGAGTTCATTTCACAGATCGTCGTATCGGAGTTTAGACAATGACGCAGACCATAGATTTCATTTTCGATTTTTGCAGCCCAAACGCATTTTTGGCCCATAAGGTCTTGCCCGAATTGGCGGAACGAAATGGCATGCAGGTAAGCTATGTGCCCGTGTTACTGCCGACGATATTCAAGGCGACGCATAATCAGAACCCGTTCGAGGCATTCTCGGAAAACCGCCAGAAAACGGCCTATCTGACCCATGATCTTCATCGCTTTGCCCGCAGACGCGGATTGAATTTTCATATGAGCCCGCATTTCCCGGTGAACACAAAATTTGCCACGCGCGGCGCTGTATTTGCCTCGGGTAAATCATGGGAATCCAAATACATAAACGCAATATTTGATGCGATTTGGGTGCATGGGCAGAAAGTTGACGAACTGGGTGTGCTGATGGATATCTTGCAGGAAAACAAACTTCCTGCGCGCAAGATCCGCGAGGCTATGACGGGTGCTGAGGTAAAGCAGCGGCTCAAAGAGCAATCCAAAGCCGCCGTAAAGCAAGGTGTATTCGGTGTGCCCACAATGTTTGTGGGCACCGAAATGTTCTTTGGCAAAAACAGCCTTGGCAATATTGAGTTGGAGCTTTCCCGGCCATCAGCCTGACGGAATATCTACGATTTCAGTGCTTCCAGCCCGTGTTTTGCAAACACCGGAACATAAGCCCCAAATACCTGCGCGCGTTTGGGATCAGACGCGTTGCCATCCAGTGCGCGCTTGTACACACCCTGTAGAATTCCGGCCATTCGGAAGAAATTGAACGCCAGGTAGAACCCGAAATTTTTGATTCCGGGTAGGCCGCGACGCTGGCAATATCGCCCGATAAACTCTTGATCTGACGGTATTCCCAGGGCTTGACGGTCGATGCCTGCCAACCCGCGCCCCTCGTTTCCGGGGGGTAATTGCCACTGCATGATGACTGCCGCCAGATCTGCGTATGGGTGCCCAATCGTCGACAGCTCCCAATCCAGAACGCCAATGCAGCGCGAACCGTTTTGCTCGAACATCAGATTATCAATGCGGTAGTCACCATGCACCAAAGTTCGCTGACCGTCATCGTTTGGAATGGCCCCCTCAAGCGCGGAAATAAGCGCGTCCATTTCGGGGATGGTCGTTGTCTCGGATGCGCGATACTGCTTGGTCCAACGGGCAATTTGGCGCTCAAAGTAGTTGCCCGGCGGGCCATAATCGGACAGGCCTACCGCGTCCACATCGACGTCATGCAAATCGGCCAGCACGCGGTTCATTTCGTCGAATATACGACTGCGAGTTGGGTTGTCGGCCTCATCCGTCGTAGGTTCAAGGAATACACGCCCCTGCAACCGTTCCATGACATAAAACGCCGAACCGATGATGTCGTCATCCTCGCAAAGCAGCATCATCCGAGGGACCGGAACCGCGCTATCGGCCAGTGCGCTTTGAACGCGAAACTCGCGTTCCACAGCATGGGCTGATTTCAGCAAAACGCCTGGCGGCTTACGGCGCAGCACGTAAGTCTTGGACGGTGTGCGCAGTTCGAAAGTCGGGTTGGATTGTCCAATGGCGAACTTCGTCGCTTCCAGCGGCCCCATGTAACCGTCCAAATTTGCGCTGAGATAGGTGTCTAGCGCCGTCAGGTCGAGTTGTGATTTATCACGCATTTCCAATAACTATTCCCCCGGCCCTATAGTGCTTCGGCGAAGAGATTACCGGCGGTCACCACGTTCAGGCCCCCAGAAACCGGGATAACGGCTCCGGTCACATAGCTGCCGCCACGCCCGCACAGGAACAACAAACACCCGGCGATATCCTCGTCGCGACCTACACGGCCCAACGGAACTGTCTTGCCAACCTTTTCGCGCTTCCCCTCGTCTGCCGTCGCAAAGGCTGTCATCCGTGATACAAATGGTCCCGGCGCAAGCGCGTTAACAGTGACGTGATAGGGCGACAATTCCTTGGCCAGAATCTTGGTCAAGTGCAGCACCGCAGCTTTGGATGCGGAATAGCTGTAGGCACCGTCGCCCATCGGTACCTCACCCATTACCGATCCAACGTTGACCACGCGCGCCGGATCATCAGGTGTTCCGGACTTCATCAGCATCGGCAACAGACGCTGCGTCAGTTCGAACAGACCAGCGACGTTGACGGAATTGACCTTTTCCCACGCGTGATGGGGAAACTGTCCCAGCGGTGAACCCCAAGAGATGCCCGCATTATTCATCAGGATATCAAGGGTATCCGTGCGATTCTTGACCTCATCGACCATGGCCAGAACGCCTTCTTCCGTTCCGACATCTCCGCTGAAACCTTCGGCGCTTCCGGGCGCGTCCAGAGCATTCATCTCGGCCGCGACGGTTTCACAGGCTTCCCCCTTGCGCGACGCGATCAGCACGCGTGCCCCTGCCCTTACAAGCGATTCCGCAGCCATCCGGCCAATGCCGGTGGCACCGCCTGTAACCAGTGCGGTTTTTCCCTGCAGCGAAAATAGGGTTTCAGGGGTCATGGTCTGCTCCTCGGTTTTGAATTGTGGCACAGGTGGCGATTTTCGGCGAGATTTGCACCCTGCGGAATTCTTGACAACATTCACCGCTGCGCCAAAGGTCCTCTCAACCGAATAACAAGGACAAGACAGTCAATATGCAAGCGTTACTCAGCGTCGCGCCGGGCGGACCGGATACATTGGAACTTACGACCCTGCCCGACCCGGTGCCAGGAAAGGGAGAGTTGCTGGTTGGGGTCAAGGCTGCTGGCGTCAATTTCCCCGATACGTTGATGATCCAGGACCTGTATCAGATTAAACCACCAAGACCATTTGCCCCCGGGGGGGAAATCGCAGGTGAGGTATTGGGCGTTGGAGAAGGCGTGAACGGGTTCGAGGTTGGGGACAGGGTTCTGGCGCTGACCGGATTTGGCGGTTTTACCACGCAATTGACGGTCAAGGCGGCCACAGCAGTGAAATTCCCCGCATCGATGCCATTCGATGACGCGGCATGTTTCATTTTCACCTACGGCACGTCCTACCACGCGCTGAAAGACCGTGCCGCATTGCAGCCTGGTGAAACGCTTTTGGTGCTGGGTGCCGCAGGTGGTGTCGGTAGCGCGGCCATTGAGCTGGGCAAGGCGATGGGGGCGCGTGTCATAGCGGCCGTATCTTCTCAGGAAAAGGCGGATTTTTGCCGTCAAATCGGCGCGGACGACACAATCGTATATTCCCGCCAGATGGATCGTGATGCCCAAAAGGCATTCTCTGGTGAAATCAAGGCCATAGCGGGCGCAAATGGCGTGGATGTCGTCTATGATGCCGTTGGTGGGGATTATGCCGAACCAGCGCTGCGCAGCATGGCGTGGAATGGCCGGTTCCTTGTTGTCGGGTTTCCGGCCGGTATTCCCAAAGTCCCACTCAATCTACCATTGTTGAAGGGCTGCCAGGTCGTTGGCGTGTTCTGGGGGGCTTCGGTCCATCGTGGTCCCAAGGGACATGCCGAAAATGTCAGGGAATTGTTCGACTTATATGCCAAATCTCAGATAAAACCGCAAATCAGCGAACGGTTTCCGTTGGCGGAAGCAAGCGAGGCACTGACATTGCTGAACGACCGCACCGTTCTTGGTAAAGTTGTGATAACGATGCCCGAATCCTGACTGGTTTTCGACGCTCAGTTCAAGATTTGATGGTGTCCGATGCGCGACACTCGCCTGATGAGTGCGCAGGTTGGTGGACATCCATACCTAATCACGTTTATCAACCAGTAATGGGACGGAGAATGAATGCATAAAGTTCTGATTTTGAACGGTCCGAACCTGAACTTGCTGGGCACACGACAACCCGAGGTTTATGGCCGTACAACGCTGAAAATGGTCGAAGAAACCTGTGTAAGCCACGGCGCGTCGATCGGGTTGGACGTATCACACCTGCAATCCAATCACGAAGGTGTGCTGATTGACGCGATCCACGCGGCCAAAGGCAATCAGGACGGGATCGTTCTGAACGCCGGCGCGTATACCCACACCTCGGTCGCCTTGATGGACGCGATATCCTCGGTCGAGTTGCCGGTTGTTGAGGTTCACCTGTCGAACATACATGCGCGCGAGCCCTTCCGGCACAAATCCTATGTGGCGCCGGTTGCGCTGGGACAGATCTGCGGCTTTGGGCTGCAGAGCTATGTGATGGCGCTGGATGGGTTGTCGGCTCATCTGCAGAATGAGGGGTCCGTATGAAGCTGGGTGAGTATCTGAATTTCCTCAGCTACGTCAAAACTCTGGAGGAGCTTTGGGACGCTCATTGTCGCCAGATGGCAAATTTCGGGTTCGACCGTCTGCTATACGGCTATACGCGTTACAGGACCGAAACGTCTTTGGGAGACCCCGAAGACTTCACTATCCTTACAAACCACGACAAAGAGTACATCGATGGTTTCGTGCGCGACGGGCTGTACTTTCATGCGCCAATGCTGAAATGGGCGCTGCACAATGAAGGCGCGGCCAGTTGGAGAATGATTCAAGATATGAATTCTGACGGCACGATGACCGCCCAGGAACGCCAGGTATACGAGTTCAATCGGTCAAAAGGCGTTGTGGCGGGATACACTGTCAGTTTCACCTCGGTGTCGATGCGGTCCAAGGGGGCGATCTCTCTTTCGGCTGGTGGTGACACAAGTCAGGATGAGGTCGACGCTATCTGGGCGGAACATGGCGATGACATCTTGTTGATGAACAATGTCGCGCATCTGAAGATACTTACCCTGCCCTACAACACCCCCAATCGCGCTCTGACGAAACGTCAGCGCGAAGCGCTGGAATGGGTTGGCGATGGGAAGACGACACAGGACATAGCGCTTTTGATGGGGCTGACGTCGGCGACCGTTGAGAAACATTTGAGGCTTGCCCGTGAGTCTCTTTCAGTCGAAACTACAGCGCAAGCCGTGCTCAAAGCATCCCTGCAAAATCAGATGTTCATCATGGAAGCATGATGTGTTCTTTTTGACGCTAAATTGCGTCAATTTACGTAAGGTAAGGAAAACATGACTTCCCAAATCTGAGCCCCAGTTGCAAAGTGATATTGTTCCGTGAGTGGTGGCTTTAGCCTGGGAACGTTTTGATCGGATCTTTGCAATACCAAAGCTCTCCGGTCGCTCTGACATAAAGGCGTCTATTTGTCCGCGTCTCTTAGTCGGAATTTTGGGGGGCCTCGACCATCCCCATCTGCGGGGCCCCTCAATACTTCCAATAGTAGTGTTGTATGATCTGTTCCTACGCCGGAAGGCGCAAAAAAACCGACTACTGGAAAGTAGCCGGTTTATTTCTGTTCAGGTTGAGGCCCCTTTCAGAGCCTCTGCCCGATTTAGCCCTGTACGGCTTTGGCAACTTCAGCTGCGAAGTCTTCTTTTTCGACCACGATGCCTTCGCCAACTTCCAGACGGACGAAACCAGTTATGGTTGCGCCTGCTTCTTTGGCAGCGGCTTCGACGGTCAGGTCAGGGTTCACAACGAACGACTGGTTCAACAGAGTTGATTCCGCGACGAATTTCTTCATACGGCCAACGATCATTTTTTCGATCACCTGCTCCGGCTTGCCGGATTCACGGGCGATGTCCATCTGAACCTGCTTTTCTTTTTCGACAACAGCCGGGTCCATGTCCGCTTCAGACAGGGCCGCCGGGTTCACAGCTGCGATGTGCATCGCAATCTGCTTGCCGATCACTTCGTCACCACCGGACAGTGCAACCAGTACACCGATTTTGCCCATGCCGTTGGTGGCTGCGTTGTGAACGTAGGACACAACAGAGTCGCCTGACAGTTTCGCCATGCGGCGAACTGACATGTTCTCACCAATGGTGGCAATCTTGTCGGTCAAGGTGTCAGCAACGTTCTTGCCGCCCAGATCAGCAGCCAACAGAGCTTCGACATTGTCGACGCCTTCTGCCGCGTAAGCAATCTTGCCAACCATTTCCTGGAACTCGGCGTTCTTCGCGACGAAGTCGGTTTCCGAGTTCACTTCGACAGCAACACCGTTGCCACCGTTGACGTGAACTGCAACCAGACCTTCTGCTGCGGTACGGCCGGATTTCTTGGCCGCTTTGGCAAGACCTTTGGTGCGCAGCCAATCAACGGCTTCGTCCATGTTGCCGCCGGTTTCGGTCAGCGCTTTTTTTGCGTCCATCATGCCTGCGCCGGTCGAGTCGCGCAGTTCTTTAACCATTGCTGCTGTGATTGCCATCTTTTGGCTCTCCTCAATTCAAACGGAATTGGGGCAGGTCTACCCTGCCCCATATGTCATTTACGTGACGGGCAGCTTACGCTTCGGCTTTGGCTTCCGGCGTGGCTTCTTCTGCAACGGGTGCTTCTTCCGCAACGACTTCTTCAACCGGTGCTTCTTCGAATGCGCCCAGGTCAACGCCTGCAGCACCCATCTGAGCGGTCATACCGTCCAGAGCGGCACGAGCAACCAGATCGCAATACAGAGAGATCGCGCGCGCTGCGTCGTCGTTGCCGGGGATGATGTAATCAACACCATCGGGCGAGCAGTTGGTATCGACAATTGCCACAACCGGGATACCCAGCTTGTTGGCTTCGGCGATGGCCAGTGCTTCTTTTTTGACGTCGATGACGAACAGCAGATCAGGAACGCCACCCATCTCGCGGATACCGCCCAGCGATGCCTGCAGTTTGCCCTGGTCACGTTCCATGCCCAGACGCTCTTTCTTGGTCAGGCCTTCGGCGCCCGATTCCATGGCTTCGTCAATCTGGTTCAGACGATTGATCGACTGGGAAACGGTTTTCCAGTTGGTCAGCGTGCCGCCCAGCCAGCGGTGGTTCATGTAGTACTGAGCCGACTTTTCAGCGGCTTCTGCGATCGGCTGAGCTGCCTGACGCTTGGTACCAACGAACAGAACGCGGCCACCTTTTGCAACGGTGTCACGAACGGCCTGCAGAGCCTGGTCCAACATTGGAACGGTCTGGGTCAGGTCCATGATGTGGATGCCATTGCGCGAGCCGTAGATAAACGGGCCCATGCGGGGATTCCAACGCTGTGTCTGGTGACCAAAGTGAACGCCAGCTTCCAGCAGCTGACGCATGGTGAACTCGGGAAGAGCCATGCTATTTTCCTTTTCCGGTTTACGCCTGGGCGGGGGTGAAAGAAGCGGATGCTCCAACCGGCGGGCCAGATAAGGATGTCTCCCTCAAATAGCCCAAACCCCGCCTGCGGGTTTTAATGGCGCGCGTATACGGTAGGATTTCGCCCTGTGCAAGTGCCAAATGGCCTTATTTTTCAAGCCGCGCAATTGCATGCGCGTGGCGCACTGCCTCTTCGCAATGTGCCGCCAACGCCTTGCGGTCGGCAAAATCGCTGACTTTGGCTGGAACGTGGTAAATCAATTCCACCGTCCCCTGCCGACGCGCGCCCAAGGTCTTGAGAAGATGCGGGGCAAAATCCATATCGCCCCACCAGCCATAGAATCTGTCAGGCTGCCCTTTTGGCGCGTGAAAGACTACGGAAACAGGCTGAACATACATGAAGTCCCGCAATTCACCCGAGAAGAACGCGGCAAAAAGCGTTGTTTTAAAGGGCAAAACACGAAGGCCGTCGGTCGAGGTGCCCTCGGGGAAAAACAACAACTTATGGCCGACTTTCAAGCGCTCTTCAAAGATCAAGGTCTGTTCGCGGGCTTTCTTGCGATCTCGTTCGATAAACACCGTGCCCGTGG
This sequence comes from Ruegeria sp. AU67, assembly GCF_900312795.1. NCBI lineage: Bacteria > Pseudomonadati > Pseudomonadota > Alphaproteobacteria > Rhodobacterales > Roseobacteraceae > Ruegeria > Ruegeria sp. AU67. Next base: position 12,072 of record NZ_OMPH01000018.1, on the reverse strand, counting down.
CGCGGGCTAGCCAGCCGATACCCGGCCATTTGGCCACCTCGGCCTTGGACACGAAGTACACCCGCTTACGGGCGTTCAGCGCAAAGATGTCGAGCCAAGAAGTGTGGTTTGCGACTACAGCGCCGCGTTCGCGCAACAATTCACCGGAACTGCGAAAGCCGATGCCAAGAAGCCGAAGCGCATTGCGGCAGACAAACTGCGCAATGAACGGTGTGACCGGACGCCGTAAACCGAACAGCGGGCGCTCGATCAGGCGAACGGTCAACAAAACGAGCAGCCCGCCAAAAACCAGCAGTGCCAAGGGAAGGCCGCGCAAGATTACCAATGCCCAGCCAAATACGCCCAATTCAATCGGGTCTGGCGCGTCGTCACTGTCCCAAAGCGGATCGTTCACTGGATCAGGCTCCGCCGTAAATACGCCGCTGGCGCTCGTTCATGCGCGCCGTGTCGAGGATCAGGCATACATCTGTTGTGTTGAAAGCGTGGTCGATAAACGCCCCCTCGCCCACAAAGCCACCCAGCCGCAGGTACGCCTTGATCAGCGCGGGCACCTGTACCATCGCCTCACGGCGATCCAGCGCATCCGGCGCGACAAGGTCCATGCTCTGAAACACATCGGGCTGCGCCCTGACCCGCAGATCCGGCGGGGCCAGATGATTGTGGTGCAACATCGACAAAGGCTGGGCCAATTCCTGCACATTGATGCCGTGGAAGCTGGCGACGCCGAACAGCACCTCAATCTCGCGCTCGGCCACATATCCCGCCAGACCATTCCAAAGATGGTACATTGCCGTTCCGCCCCGATAGTCCGGGTGAAGGCAGGAACGCCCAAGCTCTAACAGTTTGCGGCCGCTCTGTTTCAACACGGTCAGGTCGTATTCATCCTCGGAATAAAACTGCCCCAATTCGATCGCTCGTTCGCCCGGTAACAGTCTGTAAACGCCCACAACTTCGCCAGTGGCGTCGTCATAGGCCAGCATGTGATCAAAATAAGGATCGAACTGATCCTGCTCTAACCCTGCCTCGTGGTCCACCATCTTGCCGCCGCCGCCCAATTCGCGGACGAACACATCATATCGCAGCCTCTGGGCTGCGCGCAGTTCGGCCTCGGATTCGGCAAGTTTGACGGTGAAAGAAGGGCCTGCATCCGGCATCGGGTATTCCGCTTTTGTTTGCGCGCTGATACCGCAGTTTTCGGTCAAATGGCAACCGGCGCGGCGGCGGCCCATCATTAACCATTCTTAAACCAGTTTCACGGATCAAAGACGGGCGTCAGGGCGATACGGGTTCCGTCAATCACCACTTTTCCCTGTTCTTGGAAATTCACGGTGATCTTGCCCCCAATGTTGGACTGCACCTGTCCGACGCCCCAGTCGGGGAAATCGGGGTGGCGGACATACATGCCCGGTGCAAGTATGGCATTGAGGTCTGTCATGATCGGGCTCCGGTCCGGCGGCAGATACAACAGGAGAGGTACGCATGGGCGACACCTACGTCAATCTGGCCGAACTGATTGGGTCGCGAATTTGTCACGATCTGATCAGCCCCATTGGCGCAATAATCAACGGGCTGGAACTGCTTGAGATGGTCGGAACCATGCAAGGCCCCGAGATGGAGCTGATCTCGGGCAGCGTAGGAAGTGCCGGAGCGAAGATCAGGTTCTTTCGGGTCGCTTTTGGGTCGGCCAGCGATCAACTGTTGGGCCGGGCCGAAGTCACTGAGTTGTTGAAAGACGTCGAAAGCGTTGGTCGCGTGCGTGTCAACTGGCACGTGACCGATGCCATGCCCCGCAATCAGGTCAAGCTCGCCTTTCTGGCCCTGATGTGTTGCGAAAGCGCCATGCCGATGGGGGGCGATGTCACCGTGGCAAACAACGGCGGCAGTTGGACGGTGACCGGTGTGGCGGACAAGCTGAATATAGAGGCTGATCTTTGGAAGAACCTACCCAAGGACCAATTTGCGAATAAGGTGACACCAGCACAGGTGCAGTTTGCACTGCTGCCCCAGACCGCTGCCTCGATGGGTCGGCGGGTTGCGGCGGAAACCACCTCAACCCGCGTCGCTATCCGGTTTTAGGACCGTACGGTCCCGTTGCCGCGGACAAGGTATTTGAAGCTCGTCAGCTGAGCGGCCCCGACCGGGCCGCGCGCATGCATTTTGCCAGTTGCAATACCGATCTCGGCCCCCATTCCGAACTCGCCACCATCGGCAAACTGGGTTGAGGCATTGTGCATCAGGATCGCACTGTCGAGCCGTTCAAAGAACCGGGCAGCGGCATCAGCATCCTCGGTCATGATGCAATCTGTGTGGTTCGAACCGAACTGGCGAATATGCGCGATTGCCTGATCAATATCAGCCACCGGCTTGGCTGCGATGATGCTGTCGAGGAATTCTTTGCCCCAGTCGTCGCCCGTGGCCGCTATGGTGCCGTCTAGGGCCAACGCGCCTTCGGCATGGATTTCGACGCCCGCCGCAAGCAAGGCGGAGATTATATCCCGGCCGAGTGTTTCAGCCACATCCTGATGGATCAGCAAGCACTCGGCAGCACCACAAATCCCAGTGCGCCGGGTTTTGGCGTTCAGCACGACGTCCAGCGTTTTTTGGGGGTCTGCAGCCTTGTCGACATAGATGTGCACGATACCTTCCAAGTGCGCAAAGACGGGCACGCGTGCCTCGCGCTGAACCAACCCAACCAGACCTTTTCCGCCGCGCGGAACGATGACGTCCACACAATCGGTCATGGTAAGCAGCTCTTGCACTGCGGCGCGGTCTCGCGTGGGCACAAGTTGAATGGCATCTTCTGGCAGGTTTGCAGCCTTTATCCCTTGGACCAGACAGGCGTGAATGGCGGTTGAGGAATGGAAACTTTCCGAGCCGCCGCGCAGGATCACTGCATTGCCCGACTTCAGGCACAATGCGCCTGCATCCGCCGTCACATTTGGACGGCTTTCGTAAATCACTCCGATAACGCCCAGAGGCGTGCGAACACGCTGGATGTTCAGGCCCGAGGCCATGTCCCATTCGGTCAGAACCTCACCCACGGGGTCTGCCTGATCCGCGACCGTGCGCAGCCCGTCAACCATGCCCTGAATGCGCGCATCATCCAGCATCAGCCGGTCCATCATCGCCGGGCTCAGGCCCTTTTCACGCCCAAACTCCAGGTCTTTCTTGTTGGCCTCAATGATATCCGCGCGGTTGGCCCAAACAGCGTCAGCCGCGGCAATCAGGGCGGCATGTTTACGCTCGGCACTTGCAAAGGCCAGATCGGCCGAGGCTGCTTTAGCGCGCTTACCAAGATCGGCCATAAGGGCGGGAATGTTGTCGAAATCCTTCATCTCAGGTGCCTTTCGGTCGGTCATTTGGTTCTATCATCGCGCCATTACAGCGCTAAATCATCTCGATGGATCAGGACAGCGCGGCCTGGATAGCCCAGTGTGGCTTCAATCTCTGAGGACTTCCGACCCTTGATCGCATCCGCCTCTTGCGCGGTATACCGGCTGAGGCCCTGCGCCAAACGCCTAGATTGGTGGTCCATGATCGCAACCGGATCACCGCGTCCGAAATCGCCGGTTACTTCAACGATACCAGCAGGCAGCAGGCTTTTGCCATTACCCAACGCTTTGGCCGCGCCTGCGTCCACTACGATTTCACCGCGCGGTTTCATGGCCGAAATCCAGCGCTTGCGCGCGGCATGCGGGTCCAGCGTCGCTGTAAACCAAGTACAATTGGCGCCATCTTCAAGCGATTTCAGCGGGTTCACAGTCGAACCTTCGGAGATCGCCATGTCACAACCGGCAGCAGTTGCCATCTTAGCGGCCAGCAGCTTGGTCTTCATTCCGCCTTTGGATAGACCGGAACCGGCATCGCCTGCCATTTCCTCGATCTCGGGCGTGATGGTCTCAATAACATCGAAACGCTTGGCGTTTCCGTCTTCACTCGGGTTCCCGGTGTAGAAACCGTCGACATCCGACAACAGGATCAATTGATCGGCCCCAACCGTCACGGCGATCTGCGCCGCCAACCGGTCATTGTCGCCGTAGCGGATCTCATCCGTAGCGACAGTATCGTTTTCATTAACGATCGGAACCACGCCCAAGCTCAGCAAAGTCTCCAGCGTCGCGCGCGAATTCAGATACCGCCGCCGGTCTTCGCTGTCTTCCAGCGTCACCAAAACCTGCGCAGTTGTGATTTTGTGCGGCGTCAAAGCCTCTTCATAAGCCCGCGCCAGCCGAATTTGGCCAACAGCAGCAGCGGCCTGAGATTGTTCCAACGGCAAATCCGCCATGGGCAGGCCCAAAACACCGCGCCCCAACGCAATCGAGCCGGATGAGACCAAAATGACGTCAGTTCCCTGCCCTTTGAGCCAGGCCACGTCTTGGGCCAGCGAGTGCAACCAATCCGACCTCAGCAACCCGGTATCACGGTCCACCAGCAAGGCAGAGCCGATTTTGACGACCAATCGGCGTGCTGCGGTCAGGGTTGCCAAGACTTGGTCTCCTCAACGGGTTTTTGTCGCAGACGGTTTTCGTCGATCTGGGCACGCAAGGCGCGCAACACTTCGGTCACGCCCAGATGCGCGACGCCAGACATGGTCATCACAGGGCCACCAACAGCCTCTTCCAGCTCAGCCCGTTGTAAGGCCAATTCTTCTTCGTCCAGCGCATCGACCTTGTTCAAAACTGTGATCCGGGGCTTTTCAGCCAGTTCACCACCGTAAGCTTCAAGTTCATGAATGATGGTGCGGTAATCCTCGGCGACGGTTTCCGAGGTGCCATCGACCAGATGCAGCAGAACGGCACAACGTTCCACGTGACCAAGGAACCGATCACCGATCCCGCGTCCCTCATGGGCGCCTTCGATCAGGCCGGGAATATCCGCGACGACGAATTCCACATTGTCGACACCGACCACACCAAGATTGGGATGCAGGGTCGTGAACGGATAGTCGGCAATCTTGGGACGCGCGTTCGATGTTGCCGCCAGAAAGGTCGATTTACCAGCATTGGGCATGCCCAACAGGCCCACATCGGCAATCAGCTTCAGCCGCAGCCAGATCGTGCGGTCGATCCCTGCCTGACCTGGATTGGCCCGGCGCGGAGCCTGATTGGTTGCCGATTTGAAGTGCAGGTTGCCAAAGCCACCATTGCCGCCCTTGGCCAGCAGAACACGCTGCCCAACCTCTGTCAGGTCGCAGATGACGGTCTCTTCGTCCTCGTCCAGAATCTCAGTCCCGACAGGCACACGCAGGATGATTTCGTCACCATCCTTGCCCGTGCGCTGCTGACCACGACCGGGTTGACCGTTCTTGGCAAAGAAATGCTGCTGATAGCGGAAGTCGATCAGGGTGTTCAGCCCATCCACAACCTCGGCCCAAACAGACCCGCCCTTACCGCCGTCACCGCCATCGGGACCGCCGTATTCAATGTATTTTTCACGCCGAAAGCTGACGCACCCGCCACCGCCGGCCCCGGACCGGATGTAGACCTTTGCAAGATCGAGAAATTTCATAACTGTCCCCTACTGCAAGGGCCCCATCGGCCACAAGTCAGAGTTTTTTACTATATGTCCAGGTGGGCACATTCGCATCGCGCGCCACCGAGTAACTTTCGGCATCACCCAGATACTGGAACCCACAATGGGTCAGAACCCGGGCCGAGGCAGGATTGTCCTGAAACACGCTGGCAAACAAATTTGAGTTTTCAAGCGGGTTAGCTTTCACCAACATCTCGACGGCCAGTGAGGCTACGCCTGTATTCCAGTAAACAGGCGCCACCCAATAGCCAACTTCGGACTGATTGCGATCCAGCCGTGTAAGCGAAATCAGACCAATCAGTTCCGGCCCACCATCTTTGGTGGCGTCCATCGCCCAGACGTCCTCATCCCGGTCTTCAGCCATTGAACGCGTCACAAACGCCTCGACCGACCCCGGTGGCAGCGGATGCGGGATCGACGTAGTCATACGTGCCACGCGCTCATCGCCTGCATAATGCTCGATGAGACCCATATCCGACCGGCGCAATGGGCGCAGATCGAACCGCTCGGTTTCGAGGACCGGCTGGTTTATTATTGTCTCGAGTTTCATGTGTGCGTTCCTCCTCCGAACAACACAAAAAATACGGACGCAACAGTGAGACTCGCTAACGTCCACATCAGATATTTTTCCACGGGCCGACCTTCAACCACGTGGGCAATTCTATCTCCGGCAAATGTCCAGATCGGGTGTAAAACCGCCTGGCAAAGCAATAAACAGAGAGCGATCGTGAACGTCGCGTTAAAGCTGGGCGTGCCAACCGCAACGAACCCGGTAAAACCGGCTATGATCATGGCCCATGCCTTCGGGTTAAGGGGATGAACGATCAACCCCGCCCAAAAACCGGGCACGTCTCCGACAGTTTCACTGCGTGAAAGACGCAGGTTCGCGATCTTCCAGGCCAGCCAGCAGATATACGCCGCCGAGGCGTACTTCAGGACCGAAAAGACAATCGGTGCCTGATCCGCGAGTTGCAGCAGACCAAAACCAACGGGCCAGATGATCAGCTGTTTGCCAAGGATCACACCGGCCACAAACGGCAGAGCCGCCCGAAACCCGTAGCGTGCACCTGTGCCCAGCAGGACCATATTGGCGGGTCCGGGCGTTCCGACCTGTGAGGCTGCGAAGATCAGGAAACTAGTTGTTGCAACGGTCATTGCATCGCCTCCCAGTCCACACGACGCAGCAAAACGTCCTGAATTATCACATCTTCGTTGGTCGACTGCGCCGTCGCACGATGCTGGCCATTTGGTTTGAACCCAAGTTTTGACAAGACCGCCTTAGACCGTTCGTTGCCGACGTGATAACCCGAGGTGAGTTCCTGCTGATCAGATCGAAAGAACCTCGAAATCATCGCGCGGGAGGCTTCGGTCACATAGCCCTGCCCCCAGAACGCTTTGGCAACCCAATATCCCAGCTGAGATCCGGTCGAGATACAGCCGATGAGGTTCTCTTCCTGAGTGATGGCAAAGGCATCATCTTCGGCTGCCATCGCGTCGACAAATTCGGTTGAATGCGCGGCCTCATAGGGATGCGGTACCACCGTCAACCAGCGCACCACGTCCAGATCGTTCAGAAGAGTGACAAGACGCGACGAGTCCTCACGCCGAAACCGACGTAAGACAAGACGCTCTGTTTTTATCACTTCGATCATGGGACCGCTCCTGAAAACGAGAAAGGGGACCGGCACTTTCTGCCGGTCCCCCATGAAATTTTCTTAAACCTTCTGGGTTTCGGCTTACTCTGCGGCCTCCGCCACTGGCAGGACCGAAATAAAGGTGCGGTTTTTCAGTCCCTTGTGGAACTTCACGGCGCCATCCACGGTTGCAAAGATGGTGTGATCTTTGCCCATGCCTACGCCTTCGCCCGGCCAGAACTTGGTGCCGCGCTGACGCACGATGATGTTGCCTGAAATGGCGGCCTGGCCACCATACAGTTTCACGCCAAGGCGGCGACCAGCTGAGTCGCGACCGTTACGGGAGGAACCGCCAGCTTTTTTATGTGCCATTCTGTCTCTCCTTAGCCTTTAGCCAGATCTTTGGCCTGCTCAACCCATTCGGGTTTCACTTTGACCGTTTCGATAGCAGCAATCTGATCGTCCGACAAGGCGGCCAGAGCGGCAAAGCTCTCGATACCGGCTTCGGCCAGCTTCTTGGCAGCGGCGGGGCCGACACCGGTCAACTGGGTCAGATCGTCAGCGGCAGCAGCAGCGGCAGCGGCAGGTGCCTCTGCTTTGGCTTCAGCTTTCTTGGCAGGCTTTTTTGCCACGGGGGCAGCTTCGCCAGCCGGCGCCGAACCGGTTGCAGCTTTGATGCCCGACTTGTCGGCGCCTGACGCCAAAATGTCGGTGATCTTGACCAGAGTCAGCTTCTGACGGTGGCCAACGGTACGCTTCGAGCTGTGCTTACGACGGCGTTTTACGAAGTTGATGACCTTGTCACCTTTGATCTGTTCGATCACTTCGGCCTGAACGCCTGCGCCTGCGACGAACGGTGCACCAACAACAGGAGCGTCGCCGCCCAGCATCAGAACATCGTTGAATTGAACTGTTTCACCTGCGTCGGCAGCCAATTTTTCAACGCGGAGGATATCGCCCGCTTGAACTTTGTACTGCTTGCCGCCAGTCTTGAGGACCGCAAACATGCGTCTTTCCTTTGTCTAATCGCGTTCTATGGTCCCCGACCGGGCGTTTTTGGCTTTCGCCACCTCGAACAGCGCGCCCTTTTCGGGCTGTGTGACGACCCGTGGGACAAGGTCCTAGGGTCAATAATAACGACACCCGGCGCGGAAAACCGGCCGGGATGCGCGCTTATCCATAGATTGATCGGCAAAGTCAACATCAAATGCGGGGTCAAAGATCCGATGCGCCAAGCGCCCGTGAGACCGCCTGCCCCAGTTGAAAATAGATCTGGTCGTACATCTTGTCGAAACCGTCGAAAAAGGCTTCGTTTACGGCGCGTCCGGTCTCAGTTCGGGAAAAAGCAATGTTCTCCCGCATCTGAGCCTCATTAAGCGGTTGATAGGCCACCAGAAGGAAGGAATACAACCAGATGCGGTTTTCCTCGGCAAGCCTGCCCTTGTCCGACAAGAGCTGCGCCAGAATATCCTCCGAGCTGGTTCCGCCATCCGCGCTGAGACCGCGAAAAAAGTTGTAATCCGAACTAAGCGAGCTTTGGACGTTCTTTTCGATCAGGTCGTTGACGTCGATATACTCGCCGACCAGCCGGTAAAGTTGGGTGCCGCCTGCCCCGTTCAGATAGTTTTCGCGCGCCATGTCCTTGATGGTTTCATCTGCGAAAGCCTTTCTGGCCGAGTTTTCCAGTGTGATAACGGTTTGCCCGACATCACTTTCAAAGAACAGGATCGCGCGATCCATCTGGCTGGCTGTCAGGCTGACCTCAAAGGTCCCAGAAATCTGTTCCTGCATCCACTGTGGATCATAAATCTCGTCCACCTGATCATCGAAGAGCGGCCCGCCGTCACCACCCAAAAACGTGTCGTTCAGGCCTTTCGCCTGTGCCAAACCTTCGTCGCGCAAGATATCTACGACCTGTTCCATTTGAAGCGCCTGCATGAGGCGTTCAACCCGCTCGGACGCTGCCAGTGGCATGGCTGACAGCAAAACGGCAAAACAAGCAGCGATCAGGCGCATCAGATATCCTGAGCCGGGTGCAGTTCCGCCATCCGCGCGGCCAGATCTTCAAACTTCATGGCCATGATTTCGTATTGGATGGCATTCAGCAGCTCATAGACTTCTTGCATCAAAGGCTGCTCCAATGCCTCAGCATAGGCGACGACCTCAGAATCCGAGAAATCCTGATAGGTATAGGCTGCCCCGGCAAGCGCGGACAGCTGCAAAGCTTGCCGCATGCCGGTCTCATTGCGCTTCATCATCTGACGCAGTTCATCCGCGCCCAATTGCAAGTCGATCACCCCCGAGGCGCTGGCAGCAAGTAAAAAGCGTACCTGAATTTCCTGCAGCGCACGCAATGCCGTCCCGCTGGAATCAATAGCATTGTTCATGCGTTTCAAATTTTCGACCCGCTTGGATCCATCCTTGATCAGGTCCGAGACGATTTTCTGCCCTTCCAGTTGCTTGGCATCGTCATCTTCAACCATGTGCGATGCATTCTCGGACTCGACCAGCCGTTGCCCAAGGTCGGATGCATAGAACTCGACCGCATGGGTTAGCGCCTCATCGCTCAGCGTTTGTTCCAGGATAGACACAGCTGTTTCGCGCATGTCCTTGGTGTCAAAGACTTCTTCGGTCAGGCGTGTCCAGTCGGACCCAAACCCGTCAGGATCGATTCCCAACATTTGCGGGGCTGAGGCCGAGGCCAGCGCGATGCTTTCAAGTGCAACGTCGAACCCAGTCGTTGTCAAAAAGGCTTCGATCCGATCTCGTCCGGCAGCAAATGCTTGCTGCGACCCGGAGATCACGAACAGAACGGCGGCGATTAGCGGCAGGATAGTTTGGCGTAAAGGATAAGTCATACCTATGAGCCTAGGGGAAATACCGCGCCAGGCAACGGAAAATCCCGGCTTTGTCATTTTCAGGAATTTTCTGCTTGCACCCCCGCGCGTTCCTCACTAAATCCCCCCCTCACAGACCCCCGCGGAGAGGTGCCGGAGTGGTCGAACGGGGCGGTCTCGAAAACCGTTGTGGGTGCAAGCCCACCCAGGGTTCGAATCCCTGTCTCTCCGCCACTATGCCCCTGGTAAGTAATAAAAGTTATCGCCGACGCGGCGACTCATCAGGTGCCCATGCCAGACCTTACAATCCCGAAACTTGACATACTATGTCACATTTCGAGCTCCGCTTGCGCCGACTATGTCATCGGTCCAATCCAATTTTCACGGCAAATGCGTCCTTCAGACAGCCATTGCTGATCGCAGATCGACAATGGGAAACGGGCCCCGCAGATCTACGAGGCCCGTCTTCAGGTCATGAGCCAGCGAAGACTTACCGGAAGCCGTTGTCCCCATCGGAACTCGCGGCATTTTGCTCTTCCTGGGTCAGATACCGAAAGTAATAGCGCTCGGTCGTCCTCACCGACACATGGCCGATATAGCGGCTGACCCGGTAGATGCTCCAGCCCTCCTGCAAACGTTCGATCGCGAACTTGTGCCGGATATCATGCAGGCGTGAGCCAAATCCAGTTTCTTGCCCGTATTTCCAGAACAGGTTCTAGGCATCCTTGTAGTAGCCGTGAACGCTCCGGTTCCAAAATAAGTAAGGAGACGAATTGGAGCGCGGAATGCGAAGGAGGATGTCGATCGCCGCTTGTCGCAATAATACGACCCGGATTTTGCCCCCCTTGGTTTTCCGATAGGTGACCTTAACGTTGCCTTTAGTCGGATGCTCCAATCCCCTTATGTCGGACCACTTAAGCAACGCAGTTTCGGTGACCCGCCCCCCGGTTTCGTTTAGGAACTCCGAAAAGAACGCCAGTGTTCCTAGTGCTCTGGCCCCCAATTTCCTGATTGCGTCATCGGTTGGAATTTCAATGTCCGGTAAATTGTCTTTCATTCCGTGCCGTTCATAAGACACGACTGGGTTCTCACTAACCCAACCTTGGTTTTTCATCTCAGCCATCAGGTGCCGGAACGCGGTCAGATCGCGGTTGATCGTAGACACAGTGACACCTTTGTCTTTCCTTCGCTCGACGAACTCGGATACCACGGCCGTTGTAATATCCATTGCAAAGAGATCGCGAATATCGCGGCCCTCATCCTCACAAAGCTCATCGAGGATATTGAGTATTTTGCGCAGGCTCGTCTTGTAACGCTTGATGGTTTCGTCCGACCAGGCGGTGCCTCCCTGCCCCATTCCGTCGTAGAACTTGACATGACCGACCTGAAACAACCAATCATCTTCGCCCTTACCCAAATCGGACCTTCGACCAGCCTTCGAGATGCTGCAGTGCGGCTCATCGGAGCGGGCATTCGCTGCTGGCGTGAAACGGAAGGTCACTCGAGGTCGATAGCGCGCAACAAAGTGTGAACTCGTTGTGACTGACACCTACTATTGACGGTGCATACTATCAGCACTCTCTAACTGCCATCACAGCACCAAACGAGATGGACACAATTTAAAAGGCTGATATTAGTTCGGGGAACTAAGTTAATCGCCAAAAATGTTCCGGAAGCTGATGCACCAGAATGGTCAAAAACTCTACGCTTGGTTGTTTGAAATACTCCGCCACCAGGAAACACAACAGGTTAACGAGAAACAAGACTGCGATCCTTTCAATAGATGCAAAAAACTAACGATTTTTCTTACACTACTCCTCCCAAAGTCGAAGATAGAAACCAATCTGATAAACTACCCCCAATCATCAGACGCAAGCCAGAATGTAGAGAAAAAAAGCTCCGGTGTTTCATGCTCTGACAAATGACTCTGAATTTGATCTCGCTAGGCTCCAGACTCATTGATTTACAGCCAGAATAGGACGGTAGCCGCGAGAGCGATGGCCGACAGGAAGACCTTTGGGGATCTATCATAGCGGGTAGCGACACGCCGCCAGTCCTTGAGGCGTCCG
>NZ_OMPH01000004.1:0-19776 GCF_900312795.1 Ruegeria sp. AU67 | reverse complement strand
CGGACGCCTCAAGGACTGGCGGCGTGTCGCTACCCGCTATGATAGATCCCCAAAGGTCTTCCTGTCGGCCATCGCTCTCGCGGCTACCGTCCTATTCTGGCTGTAAATCAATGAGTCTGGAGCCTAGTGCGGGGCTCTCGCGCACCGGTCTTCTCCAGCCACATGGCGGCAATCTTCTCAACGAGTGTCCACGCCGTCTGCTGGCGATTATGCTGCGAGATATCGAAGCGTACTGCTTTCTCTTCGATACCGAGCTGCTCAGACTCTCGTTCGTTCACGCGCACTTCGTAGTCGCAGAGCTCATTGACGTCATTGCTGACGTTCCCGGCATGGGCCCGGGCAACCTCGATATCATTCACATAGACAACTACCTTGAGCATCACTCACCAGCCTTTCGTCACACATGCTGGACAGCGTCCGCGGTCATCAGATCGATCAACTTGGCCGAAAAAGCCGCATACTGAGCAGGTCAACCTGTCCCGAATGGGCTTTTTCCGAACGCCAAAAAACCTCTTCCTTTCAGGGTGGCGCTTGCTCGCGACATCATGCGCGCACCAACAACACAGGGTCGTGTACCACCCATCGAAAATCTGGGTTTCGGCAGCGTTTGAGCATCGTTCACAGGTACGATTTGCTCGTTGAATTGTGGCGGTGATCATCGACTGAATTTGTCGATCATCACACCGGTGGTAGATGCGGAGCTCGCCGAGTTTCTCTTTGATCTGGAGGACAAAGGGGTAGGTGGCACCCTTCAGATCGCAGTATTCCTTAACCTCTGTGAAGAGCTTTGTGGCCAAGCCGGAACAGCCTTCGGGTGTGCGTCTGAGGCTCTCCTCGACCGATTGCTTGATGTCGTTGAAATCAATTACGTTCGTAGCGCCGTCCGCCATGTCGGACTCCTCCAGGGGATGGTAGGAGGCGTCGGAATCGAACCGACTCGTGCACTCTAATCTGGAGCAATTACAAGGATATAAGCCTCGCCCGCATACCAATGCTGCCTCCCACGGATTTTGCGTGGGTTATCGACCTCAGGCCGATATTCGATGGCAGTGGATGCGTGTGAACGTCATGACCGCAAGCTGAACCAGTTCGCATAACCATGTCAAGACGGCGCTTGCTGCACTTCGAAATTCACCGCGTAGTTCTGGGAACCTTCTAGCTTAGCGTGTGCCCGATACTCTCATGCATCTTATTTTGCGGGTCAGTACAGCATCGAGTAGCTCTCCGACAGCGAACCGATTCGATACCCTGTGATCCGGACTCGAACTCAGAAATTCCGTCGATAGTTCGCTCTGAACCGACGTGCGTCTTTTGATCTGCGTCTTATGCGCTCCGTTCTGGAGAAATACAAAAGTCTTGATCTGACCAAACCTCAGCGGCAGCATTGACCTGCATCTTTCGAAAAATGGAGATACCGGTTGCAAGGCCTTGTAAGTCTCATTCCATTTAGCGTCTCGAGTCATTTGTGATGATACGTTCCTCACCTGAACTGCTGGCAGTTTCGAGGCGTTGGTATGAAATACTCAGAACCAAGAAGAATACTGACGAATTACGGAACTATCTCTCGAAATCAGATGAACTAAGGTTCGTTGGGACAGGCGAAGGTGAGTTTTGGAGCGGGCAAGCAGTTCGCGATGGGGTTAGCGGCTTTTTTGCGGAGATCCCGGCTCCCGTCGTTTTCGAAGAAGTTGAAGCTGAGGCCTTTGAAAACGCAGAAACCGGATGGTCATCCTTTGTCCATAAGATTCAGTTTGTCGGCTTTGATGAGCCCGTCTTCTACCGCACCGTTCTGATTTTTGTCTTGGAGGGTGCGGCCTGGAAGATCATCAATCGCCACGCTTCAGTGCCCACTCCAAATATTGAACTCGTGGGTAAAGAACAGCTGGCCATCCAAAAACTGGTTGATGCTGCGCGTGAAGATGGACCCGAACTGATCCAAACTGAAGGTTTGGCTTCGGTACTTTTCACTGATGTGGAGGGCAGCACAACGTTGGCGGAGGCGTTGGGCGATCAGCGTTGGTCGGTGCTGATCGAAAACCACTTCCAAGTCTTGGCGGCGATCATTGAAAAGTATCATGGCCAGTTCGTGAAATCCCTTGGAGACGGAACGTTGTCCGTCTTTCCGTCCGCGAAAGAAGCACTAACGGCCGCTATCAAGATTCAGGGGCCATTGCATCGGCTTCCGAGGAGCCATCTTTCGGTGTCCGGATTGGGATTCATACTGGTGATGTCGTGCAATCTCGTGGAGATTTTTTCGGTACTGTGGTCAATAAAGCCTCACGCATAACGACCGTTGGTGCGGCGGGCGAGATACTCGTTTCAGATGCGACTCGCGCCATGGTCGGAGGACGAACCGATTTCTCTTTTTCTGAAATAGAACCCAGACTCCTGAAAGGTCTACGTGGTCACCACGTTTTGTATCGGCTGGATTGGCAAGATTAAGTCTTGGGGGCGCCGTAACTCCGGCAAATCGCCTAGTCTCGTCGGGGAGCAGCACCGCCAGTTGTTTTGAGGTTCGCGGCACACCTCACATCGCCAGCAATTCCCGATGAATTTCGACCATCGCCCAGGTGTCGCGCGTGCAATACGCCACAAGACCAGAATAGACCTTCTCGCGCGCTGGATCATCCGGTTCGGTCAGTGTTACGTCCTTCCAAAGGCGAGACGCGCTCGCCCCCTCTTTGATGTCCAGATCATCGTATGAAAGTTCTGGCAAAAACGCTGGAAGAACGGCCTTGATAGAGGCGCTTCCCTTGAACGCGGGATCGTTGATCACTTCATCTGCAAACGGCTTCATAAGATCTACAACGCGGGCGTTTAGGCCTTCCAGGAACTCTGCATGCTCTGGATAAGTTTCCGCCATTTCCGTATTGCGCGATTTCTCGAACGGAGCATACCAAACCACTACAGAGCCAACGTTTCCTATGTCCTCACGAAGCCTTTTCAGCAAGGCTGGCATTGGGTTACTGGCGTCTCGGTGGAGATACTCCCTGTGCTCAATTTCTCCGCCAGGCTCATGCTGGATATGCAAGGAATACTGGAAAGCCACTTGCTGATAGGGACGCGTTCCGTCCCAGGGTGGCAGCAAACTCTGAGATGTCTCGTAGTCAAAATAGTGAACCGGATAGACAATCTCGCTCAGAAACCTGCTTAACTCCTGATGAACGATTGTGCGTTCACCGTTCGCCACTGCTCTCAAGTAGCGCTGTGTCGACTTGCCTAACACAGATGGATCACTGATCTCGTCAATCTTTGTGATCCCATTTGCGATGAGTTCCGAGGCTTTTTCCGCATTCATGAACGGAAGGCGGTGGATACTGTCATGCGCGAGAGGTGGGTCGAGTTTTTCGCGGATCTCCAGCCATTCACCATAGGATTTAAGGCGCGCACGTTCGGGGGACGGATCAGGCATCGTACCGCTGGCAACGACGCTCAATGCCTGATCGATACGCGTGCGTGTTTTTTCGAGCTGCTCAGTCACCGCATCCGTGATGTCAGTGATGCTGACAAGCTCTTGCGGATTGATTTCGCCGTTTCTGACGTAATCACGGTTCACATGTGCCACTTCGCAGCGCGCAATGGGGAACCCCGCTGCCTCAAGCACGACACGCTGGAATGCGAGATCAAAAGTGTGTTCGGGCTTTGCAGATGTCCCGCTCTTGATCTCTGTCAGAACGTACCCATCGCCACTGCGGCTCACGATGTCGGAGATGCAAGTTATGGTTCCATCTTCATAGCGTCCCTGCGCCACTGCGTTTGCACCGTTTCTCCAAGCCTCCAAAGTACGCGCGGGCAGAGCCTGGTATTCTGAAAAATCTGAAAAACCGAGGCGAACGAGATCACCAAATAGCTCCTCAGCATATGGCTCAAACGCGTGCCCCTCGTCAAAACGCGCTTGCAATGAAGGGTCAATCGGCGGCAGCAGATGCCTGGCGTGTTTCTTGATCCATAGCCAGGCGGGGTGCCTGAGAAACATCATGTAATCTGATTTGGATAGCATCGTATAATTTGCATTCCAGAATTGATGAAATCAGTGGAATACTATCGCGCCCAGCTATTGAGAGTAACTTTTCTTTGGTGAAGTAGGCGTCACAACTCTATTACAGCCTCATGTAAATCGCACCGACAGCTCGGTGTCCATGACACCACCAAAGCCCGCTGACCATTGTTCGCCCGGAAACACTGGCCATGCGTCTGTCAAAGTACCAGTTGTGACTAGCTCGCCTCCTTGAAGCTGGTCGGCGTCTGAGAGCAGAGAAACAAGATGAGCCAGGACTTCAATTGGGCCACCGAGCGCGTTTTCACCCTTGCCGGCCTCGATAGCCTCGGTGCCCTTGAACAACGCTAGTGGCACTTCGGCCAAGCCGGTCAAGATATCATGCGTCGCCTCGATTTTGTCGCCAAGAACAAGGCAGCCGTGCAATCCTTGTGCTGCGATTGAGTCTTCGACCGAGAATTTCCAGTTGGGATAAATCGATTGGACGATTTCAAACCCTGGAGCGACCCACTCCACG
The DNA here is from genome assembly GCF_900312795.1 of Ruegeria sp. AU67. Taxonomy (NCBI): domain Bacteria; kingdom Pseudomonadati; phylum Pseudomonadota; class Alphaproteobacteria; order Rhodobacterales; family Roseobacteraceae; genus Ruegeria; species Ruegeria sp. AU67. The sequence continues at coordinate 15,262 of NZ_OMPH01000004.1, read as the reverse complement.
CAACCTGCCAACTGCTCATCGTTCATTTCAGCCGTCGGTGTATGTCTAAGGCCGAGTACGATTTCTGGTTCAATCCTCGGTTCTGAATACCTTGCCAAGTTTACCGGCTGATCAGTCGAAAACAGCCCATCTGAGTGAACCTCTCCCCAAATGGGTTGATCTACACCATAAACAGGCCAAATCGCGCGGTTCGTGAAGCCGACTTTTCTACCAACTCTCTTTTTGCCCTGAAGCTTTCGGACGCGACTTGCAATCGAATAAGCGTCATCCAGCGTCAGCTTTCCCGCCTCTGAGGACAGTTTAGGTATCTGCTGGGCAGAGGTCAGGGCATCAGCGATTTTCTGAGCGTTCGCTTCAATATCTCTTGTCATCTTCGCATTATACCTGCCGAAGGCTGGATTGCGATGCTATCGAGGTTTTGAAGAACCGGGATGGTGATCTCCGCCTAAGTCTAGGTTCAGGACATGTAAAGTGTCTCGAACTTAAAAGGCAGTTTCTACTATCAGCGGATGTTCGACATAATCGGGGCAACGACTTAGTTGCGGAAAAAGTGGTCGTTTGACTCCGGAGATCCAAGGCCTTTTCTTGCACAGAGAAGACGCATTAATCCTCAATTTTTAGTTAGCAAATTGTTTACTCAACCAGCGAGGCGAAGTGAGGTTGTCGCCATAGCGCTCCTCAATTCGGCTTTCAATCTCTTAGAAATCTCGCGATCTTTGAAGTATTCAGTTTGAATGAATGTAGAAGGTCTAAAGTCCGGATCGTGAAGCAACAAATCGCGAACTGCTCGTTCAAGCTTGTGGTCATTATTCAGGTGAGTTGCGGCCGCAGTCCGATAAGCTGCCGCCCGCCGGGTGAGCCTCGCAAATTCATCCACGGTGTTAAAACAAGCCTCAAAATCATGCATGACGTAGTAGGCAATTGCCTCTAGTTCGCGGCAATATTCGGGCAAAAAGGGATCAAGCATCTTTGCACGCTTTTGATACTCAAGAGCAGTCTTTCCATCTCCGAGAAAGTTATGGAGTTCACCGGTTCGTCCAACAATGAACGCGTGATTTGGGTTTAACTCCAGAGCGCGATTGAAGTGGAACTTAGCCCGTTCAAAGTCACGAACATAGAGCGCCAAAGAACCGGCAATTCGATGGCTTTCAGCGTCCGTTTCATCCAGCTCGACAGCTAGGTTCCCTGCTTCGACCAACTCATCCCATACATCTTCACCGGTCCATTCTGCTACTGTAGCGACAGCGCACGCCCTCCAGGCATGAACTCGACCATATCCTGGATCTCGTTTCAGCGCTTCGTCAAACCAATGAACCGCTTCCTGTGCATTCTCCTTTGTGACTCCACCAATCCGGTGATAGTACAAACCGCGGATTAAACATTCATAGGCTTCCAGGTCTCCCGGACGTTTTCGCTGTGCCGTGGCTTCCAGTTGCCGTTCGATCTGGCCGGCCACACTCGCGACGATTTTGGCAACAAGGTCATCCTGGAAATCGAAAAGATCCCCCAGATTGCAATCCGCCCGCTCTGTCCAAAGCTGTTCGCCTGACACTGCATCCGTCAGATACGCGTTGATCCTTATGCGATTTCCCAGCTTGCGAACCCCGCCTTCAAGACAGAAACGCACGCCGAGTTTCTGTCCAAGTTCACGAGCGTCCGCCGCAACCCCTTTTAACCCAAAACTAGTATTCCTGGAGATCGTGAGAACGTCAGGGAACCGGGACAGCTCTGTGATGATGTCTTCCGTCAGGCCATCGGAAAAATACTCCTGCTCGGGATCATTGCTCATGTTCTTGAAGGGAAGCACAACAATTGAGTTGGTGGACTTTTGCAGCTCCGCCACGTAGGGAAGGCTACTGTCCTCGATAAGCGCAGTTCCGCAGCTGTGCGTGCCAAGCTCGCCTGCAACAGCGTAGACCGTAATTGGTTCGGAAATATTTTTGAGCTTTCGGGTGCCCTTGTTCTCAAATTTGAGCTGGGCCGACCGCTTGGCGTGATCAAACACAGCATTACTTACTAGGACCATACCCGGCTCAGCTTCAGACTCAATCCGACTTGCTACATTCACGCCATCGCCAAGCAAATCGTCGCCATCTACTACGACATCGGCAAGATGGACACCAACCCTGATTTCTAGTCCTATCTCGCGCTTGGTTACTGGTGCAGCGAGTTGAAGTTGTAAGTTGTAAGCGCAGCGAACTGCCGCCACCGGGCTAGAAAACTCCAAAAGAAAACCATCACCCGCGCGGTTAAAGATTCGCCCATTGTGCGTGGACGCAACAGTTCCGATTAACTCGTTTAACAGTGTAACACGATTTATCGTGTCGATTTCATCTTCACGCATCCGAGTGGAATAACCGACAACATCAGCGGCCAAGATCGTAGACAATCTCCTATTCATATTGGAGGTTCCTTTTGCGCATAAATTTTTAGCCCAAATGCACGATTGACCCATAGTAAGATATTTGACTTCAAGAGTCTGCAAGTCGGACAAGCAAGCTTTGATCTAATCAAATGAATATTGCCGACTCTACCCGGTTATGGCGAAACTCAGATACCGACAACTTGGTCCTTGAGGCTATATAGAATGTATAAGACCTCTTCTTGTTCCCGTTGGCCGACGTCGTTGGCCTTTAGGGCGTTCATGGCGTCGTCCAGAACAGCGGCAAACTCATCTCCGCTGATGTTCATGTACTGATGCGCTGCAACCATATCCTTGCCTGTGTATATCTCAGGCCCGCCAGAACCAGTTATGAAGAAGTCTCCTGCCATTTGTTTGAGGTGCTCCATATCAGTTCCCGCAAATCGTGCAGCGACAATTAGGTTTTTGGAGTGATTGTCCACCAGAACGTCGACTATTCGCCGAATACCATCCGTTCCTCCCAGACGTTCATATAGCGTCTTTGACATGGTTCCCCCCGTGTTTAGCTCACCTCAAACCTCGATCTCTTGAGAATGCTAGCATGCCGCACTGATTGGCACCAAATCTATAGCAGTCAGGCGATGTTTATGATCGTAAATCATCACCAAGTGTGATGTCTGCTTTGGGCTCAAAGCGGATGTTGGCCGAAATGTCGCCAACGACCGCAATGCGGACGGAGCTGCCGTTGGTTATATGGATTACTCGGCGATCATAAAAAATTTGTGCAACGTATCCGTGATCTCCCAGATACATTTTGTTCCCTTGGAGATAAAAAATGTATCCCCATCAGAAAATGTGTGCGGTGTACCTTCATCATCGGTGATCGTTACAGAACCAGAAATAACCGTCATCATCTCGTTTACCGGATAGGCATCAATTTCTTCCCGGCACGGGGCGCATTTCCAAACCCCTGACGAAATTCCCGAGTTTTCATCAAGATGGGCGTAGTGGATAAGTTCCGTCGCGTCGCTTGTTGTAAACGCCTCTGTCGGAACAAGATCAGAAGGTTCAAGCTGATCTCCCGAAGGATTTAATCTGTGAATACCCATGGAACTTATCCCCCGCATTTCTTCTGATGTTGAATCCAATAAATCGCCAGTAGTGTAACCGCCGCGTAATTTCGGTCAATTCGAGCGCTGCACCTAGCCAAAAACAGTGTCCGCTACGGGCTCAGAGCGGCCGTTCTCATTCATTGTCGCGGAGTCCGCATCCAGCCCAAAGCAGACCCACAGGACGGAGAAGTCTTAGAGATCCATGCGGCATTTCCCCTGCGCGAATACATCTGCGCTGATGCGCGTTTGTTTGCTGCTGTTGTCCAGGCATCTCATAACTGACGCGTTTGCGGTCTATCGCCAGCGTGCGAGTTAACTACTTTGATCGATCAAAGGTTGAAGACTGCCAATCAAAGCGCACTTATGATTGAAGAGCGGTGCTTTAAAGCTGTAGGATCCGTACAGGAACTATTTTAAATTGAGCGCGTACTTTGAAACGCGCATACTTATGGGCAAATCGTGCAAAGTTATGCGCAAATGCCGCGCAGAGTTTTGGGCAAAGCTCCAAGATTTTCTTTAATGAAATCAATGTCGACAATGCAGCGTTATGAGCGCACCTACAGATATTTTCAGGTTTGCGCATAACACTTCGCGCACCCCATAAGTTTGCGTAGTTCGCCCATAGTTTTGCGCTGCGCGTTTGTCTGCATTAGCGACGAATTCAATCAGTTTATGGCTTAGTCGTCGCGGTTATGGCCCTTTGCATTGCTCAATCCCACAAAGGGCCTCCCTAAGGAACCTTGGATTCTCGCGAAGGTCTGCGATGCGCAGAAAGCTGACTTTGCAAAGTCTAGCTTGAGCCCAAAACGGACGTGCACTGAATTAAACGAAATTGGCTTTCGCCGCTTTCAGAAAAAAGGGTTATGAGTTTCCTTCTTTAATTCGAAGTATCCCAAATCATACCTAGGTAGGAGGAGTTACCATGAAGACAGCGGTTGTGACCGGCGCCGCGGGAGGGATGGGGCAGGCCATCTGCCGCCAATTGCAGACAAACGGATTGCATGTGATTGGTCTGGACCTCAAAGAAGAGCGTCTGAACGAACTGGCATCAGAATTTAGTTCGGACTTCACACCTATTTACGTTGACTTAACTGATCCTATGGCCGTGGCTCAAACGTTTGAGCGCATTGGGACAGCCCATGGAGGTCTGGATGCTTTGGTAAACAACGCTGGCACCTGCTTTATGTCTGACTTCCCGCACATTCCGCCCGAGGAACTCGAAAAGCAGATGGCAATCAACTTTAATTCTGCATTCCATTGTTGCCAGCAAGCGGTCCAATTGATGTTAGAACGCGAAGGCATCAAAAAGATTGTAAATATCTCATCGAACGGTGCTTACAATTTCGATGTGTTCGACCCTCCGCACTACCGCGCGTCAAAAGCAGCGATGGATTCCCTTACAAAAGACCTCGCCCGTCGATACGCACAGGATAAAATCTGTGTAAATTCTCTGGCACCTGCCATGACTGAGACACCGTTGTTCAATGTCTTGACCGAGGAAGTCTTGAAGAAAGCCGTTAGTGCCATGCCACATGGTCATGCGATGCTACCTGAGCAAATCGCCTCTTGGGTTGGTTTTCTCATTTCACCGGCAGGGGATGTTTCCAGTGGGAATGTGATTATTCTGAACCAAGGGCGCGACGTCAGATAATTCTTTGGTGCGACATCACTTTCCGGAAAAATGGTCCAAGGGGTGGGATCAGCTGTAGACTTCTGGTGCTTTCTTCAGAACACCCCACTGCTTTGGACAATGCCCATAGATTACAAAGGCATCTCGCTCGGATGCCAGACGCATCAATCTGTCTGCGCTGGCAATTGCTGCATCTTCGTCCCAAGACCCGGCAAACTTCTCGTCGATTTCTGCTGGTCGGGAAATCGCATCACTGGCCAATAAAATCGCCCCCGACGGAAGATCGACCATTACCGCGATCTGGCCAGGCGCATGACCGGGTGCCATCAAAACGAAGATACCCGGCCCAATCTCTACGTCGTCATCAATAACCAGGTAATCCTGCTCGGGCCATTCCATCGGCCGCATATCGCCCCAATACAAGGGGCGAGGTAAGGCTCGCTCGGCAGAGGAGATGAGAATGGGACTGTTTGGAAAGTCGCCCAATGCACCGATATGGTCGATATGGGAGTGCGTACAAATCTGTAATGTAATGTCTGACGGAATAAGCCCGAGTTTTGCCAGCTGTGCGCGTGGCAGATTATCAGGTTCGCACTTCAGAACCTCGCCAAACTCGAACAATCGATCTTCTTTGACCGCGGCGTCGGTATCAATGGCGTATTTTTCAGGAAATCCAGTGTCGATGAGTATTGCTTCTCCCAAATCTGTTCGGATCAGAAACCCGCAGATACCTATGATGCGGCCAGTGGAATGGACCTTGAACAGCCCGTAGTCCAAAACCACAAGGTCAATCGGTCGCCCTTTGACAAATCCCTCTGCTTGCACAGACTCTCTCCCTGATTGACTACAAAGATTTTGAGTAGAGCATGAAAGTCAAGATACACACACTTTTTCAATACCTACTGGATACCACGGAAGCGGATCCAGAAGCTTTCGTTGGGTTTTCCTTGTCCGAGTCGCCGCGTTTGGGTGAGTTCATGGATGCGCTGGATCCAGCGCTGCCGTTGGATTGGAACCAAAAGAGCTTTCGGGGTCTACCTGCTTTACGACGGCATGTTTTGGACCGCGCCGGCTTGTCTGATGTTTGCAAGCCAGACGACGTTCTGATCACCGCCGGCGCCGCGGAAGCCAATTATCTTGCATTCATGCAATTGGTCCAACCGGGCGACGAAGTCGTAACGGAACGCCCGGGCTGGCCACAAGCGGGCGTATTGGCAGAGGCAGTTGGCGCGACGCTAAAAATTGTCAACCGCGAAGAGAGTGCTGGTTGGGTATTGCCCCTCGACAAAGTTGAGGCTGCAGTAACAGCGCGCACGCGGCTCATCTTTATGACCAACCCCAATAACCCCACCGGGCAGTTGATGACACAAGCAGAGATGGAAAGGCTTGTCCAAATCGCAGATCGCGTAGGTGCATGGCTGGTTGTTGACGAGGTTTACGCGGGATTGGAGTGGGACGGGTCCCGTGCCCCTTCGATTGCTGGTTTGTATCCAAGGGGTATCACGACGGGCAGCGTTTCCAAGGCACTGGGGCTCCAGGGGCTACGCACCGGCTGGATGATATGCCGTGATTCAGATCTCATTTGGGACGCTATTATTCTGCGGGAAAACTCGAGCGAAATTATGAATATTCTTGGCGAAGTCATCGCCGAAATCGCCTTGAGGTCTGACCGATATAATCAGGCTTTGAAAACTGCACGGGCAGCTGGGATGAAGACGCTGGAACGCCTGGATAGGTTTGTTGCCGATCAGCCCAACCTCAATTGGGTCAAACCTCAGGCTGGATTAATTGGTTTGGCACGGCTCGATGGGATTGATGGCGACGTGTTCGCCAAACGCTTGCTCGCCGATCCCTATCGGACATTTCTACTACCGGGTTCGTCTTACGGGATGCAGAACCACATCCGACTGGGTGTGGGGGGAGGTGCTGCTGCCAACCTCGACCTTGGCCTAGAGCGCATGGGCGAACTATTGGCAAACTGGTAGATTTAGGACACTCATTTCGACGGTTCGGGCTGCAAAGTCGGTCAAATAACGTTGCCCGTCCCAAGCTGACACTAAGCCCAATTTTGGTGCAAGTTCACCTGCCATACGCTGAAAGCTCTATCGCTAGAATAACGCTGTCGGCGCGCTAGTTCGAAGATGGAACAACTGATTCATACCCAAGGTTCGAAATGACAGGTTGGACAACTGCAAACGTCCAAGACTATCCGCGACCACCTGCGCTGCGGGCAGTGCCTCATCGAGTGCGGATCGAGCTCGGCGGTCAAACAATCGTGGAAACCGATCAGGCGTTTCAGGTTCTCGAAACCCACCACGCCCCCACGTATTATATTCCGCCGCAAGACATTGATGCCGTTCTGACAAAGGCCTCGGGTAGATCATTCTGCGAGTGGAAGGGTGTTACGAGCTACTGGGACGTTCAGAGCGGGGCAGCTGCGGCTAAGAAAGCTGCGTGGAGTTATGCTGCACCAACCATCAAATTTGAACGGATTAAAGGCTATCTCGCCTTTTACGCCGGACTTATGGACGCTTGTTTTGTTGGTGAGTACCGGGTGATCCCGCAACCCGGGGACTTCTATGGAGGTTGGGTCACCGAAAACTTGAAGGGTCGCATAAAAGGCGCTCCGGGCACGGAATTTTGGTGAGTATTGATGACCGACCCTAAATCCTCACCAACCCCTTTGGCAGTTCCTACAAGCCGTTTGGTCCGTGTTGCCGGTTTAAGCAGCATGACGGCAGGCATTGCGGGGAACATGGCAGCACGCGCCCTAAGAGAGATCGGCCGCGGCGCGCGACCCGATATGCGTGGTTTGTTGATGACACCCGGCAACGTGACACGAGTCGCGGATCAACTTGCTCGCATGCGAGGCGCCGCGATGAAGGTGGGTCAGTTGATTTCGATGGATGCAGGTGAGGTCTTGCCGCCTGAACTGGCTGACATCATGGCGCGTTTACGAGATCAGGCGCATTTCATGCCACCGAAACAATTGCGTGACGTCCTGAACCGAGCTTGGGGTGCAGATTGGCGAAAATCCTTCAAAGATTTTAACGTTAGGCCCATAGCGGCAGCGAGCATTGGGCAAGTACATCGTGCGACCTTGAAAGACGGACGCGATGTGGCGATCAAAGTGCAATATCCCGGTATCGCGCGCAGTATCGACAGCGACGTGGCCAACGTTGCCACTCTGGTTCGCATGTCAGGTCTGCTTCCCCAAAGCTTTGATCTGGCTCCGTATATCCAAGAGGCGCGCAGTCAATTACATGAAGAAACGGACTATGAACGCGAGGGGCAATATATGCGCTGTTTTGCTGACCTATTGCAGGGCGATGAAGCGTTTAAGATCCCAGAGTTCTATGCAGATTGGAGCACGCCAGAAGTTCTGACGATGTCCTTTCTGGAAGGTAGCCCTATCGAGGCCGTGAGTGATGCGACAAGCGAGGAACGCAATCGAGTCTCAGAGGCCTTGGTCAATCTCACGCTGCGCGAGGTTTTTGAGTTCGGTATGATGCAGAGCGATCCAAACTTTGCCAATTACCGATACAACCCATCCAATGGAAAAATCGGTCTCTTGGATTTTGGCGCGGCACGCGCACTGCAACCATCTGCAATAGATGGATACGTGGATCTGTTGCGCGCCGGTTTGCTTGAAGACGGCGCGGCGCTTCGTAAGGCTGCCATACAACTGAAGCTTATTGAAGGTGATGGCCCATTTGACGACCGGATCCTCGGAATGATCCGCAGCGTTTTCGAAGCAATTCTATCTGCGAATGAATTTGATTTCTCCGACCTAACGCTTTCCCACCGCCTGAACAAAGAGAGTATGGCCCTGTTCGAGGTCGGCTATATCCCACCCCAGGTGCCAATGGACGTTCTTTACCTTCAGCGAAAGATTGGGGGAATGTTTCTGTTGGCTACTCGATTGAATGCCTCGCTGCCCGTGAAGATGCTGCTTGAAAAGTACGTCATCTGAACTAACCCAATTCACTCAAAACCAACAAGCCGAACAACTACAAACCTGCGTCACTGATCAGCGTGACCAACCCAAGACGAAGTGTGAATACGGCGCGAATGTTGCCAAACGCGGATTCGAGAACGCCTTTGAAGAGCCAATCCAGCCATTAGAAATGCCCATCGTTTAGGTTTATCATGTCGACGAATTTGTCCTGTTAACCGGCTTCGCTCCGAACCAAGAGGCGATCTTCGAAAGCTTCGGTCTTAAGGGCAGGAAAACTCGGTATGCAAGTTCCAGCAGGGACGTTACCCCGGGTAAGCCTGCCAGACGCGCCAGCCAACGCCATTTGGGTAAAGTGCCCCAGAGTTCCGTGAACCCGCGCGCACCGGACACAAGTTCTCCATCTTGTCGGCGCACAGTGAATCGATCCATCGCTTCTTGCCGCGTTAGATTTGCACCAACACGAGCATTGGGTTCTGAAACGTCGACAAACCGCAGGTGTTCAGCGCCCTTGCATGAAGCATAATGCCCGATCTCAACGGAGCAAAGCGGGCATGATCCATCGTAGTACACCGTAGTGTGCGGTTGATCGGCGTCATCGGATGTGAGTGCAAACTCAGCATTGTCCGTTTTGTGCATTTTGTTTGACCTTGCCCATTGGGTTTCGCCGGTACGCTCGTGAGAGTTAGCGCGAAAACCAAAGAAACAATGGGGCAGTCGTGGAACACAGATACGCTATGAAGCCGCAACTTGGGATGCCGCAAGTCATAGTTAACGGCAGCTTTGCTCAAATTGCAGGCGTATAGGCATAATTTTTGCATAGTGCGCGAGGTTTGTAGTTATCTCGCGGTTTGCTGAAGAGAGCTTAAAATTCGCCGCCACAAAAAATTGACTACGGCAATCAAATAAATTCAGTGGTTTCCGTATCGAATGATCGACGAGGCTAAATGCTGCATGAGCCTAATTTACCGATTTCAATGCGCAAACGAGATGACTCGGTTTAGATTTAGCTTTCTCCCATTAACGGTGCATTGGGGGTAGATGTTCTGGGGATCGCTGCCAATCGCGCTCACGGTGCTTGGTGGCGTACAGGTCGTTGTGGTGGTCTCTTTAACCTGTGTTCAGAAATCAGAGTTCAAACAAACTAAAGTTGGGCCAACCCGGTTCTTGGCATGGTGTTTTAGGGCTCAGAGCCGTTACCAATCTATGTCACTTTCGCCAAGGTCTCATTCTCCAGGCCAGACGCTCATCAATGAGTTCGCGGAAACTTCCAACCTTCAAGTGCCGAAGGCCGATGGCGCCTGCGCAAAGGCCGCGCTCACAGCGAAGTGGAGAGGTGGTTGAAACAAAGATCCAATTTCTGTGGCCATACGTACAGTACTCGAAGAACGGAGGTATCGTGCAGGTCGTTTGGTTCAAACGGGATTTACGGGTAAATGATCATCCGGCACTTTCGCAGGCGTCTGAGGTCGGGCCAGTTTTGCCACTCTATGTTGTTGAACCGGAGCTTTGGCAGCAACCCGACGCGTCAACACGGCAGTGGAACTTTGTTGCTGAGACAATCGCCGGACTTCGAAAGGACCTTGGGGAACTTGGCCAGCCTCTTGTTGTGCGCACCGGGCAGATTGTGTCGGTCCTATCCGAGTTGAAGGATCGTGGTCTAGTCGACGTACTTTGGTCACACGAGGAAACAGGGAACAATTGGACGTATCAGCGGGACCGTCAGGTCGCAGCATGGTGCAGGGATCATGGTGTGCAGTGGCACGAAGTGCAAAACCACGGCGTTTTTCGCAGGCTCAAGTCTCGCGACGGCTGGGCGGAACGGTGGGACAGGTTTATGGCATTGCCCGTTTCGTCACCAGTTGCGCTGAAACATATCGATATAGAACCAGGGTATATTCCCACGGCGCGCGACCTCGGCTTGCGGGATGATCTGTGCGTTGGTCGTCAAGCCGGTGGACGAGCTGCGGGTTTGGAGCGGCTGAACAGCTTTCTGACATACCTAGGCAAAAGATACCAACGCGAGATGTCCAGCCCTTTGGAGGGAGCCGTTGCGTGTTCGCGGCTGTCGCCCCACCTGGCTTGGGGCGCGCTTTCTATGCGCGAGGTCTCGCAAGCGACTGAAAGGCAAATACGCCAATTGCCGCCGCAAGCAAAGGACTGGCGCAAATCGCTGCGCTCGTTTTCGGGCCGGTTGCATTGGCATTGCCATTTTATTCAGAAACTTGAGGATGAACCTCGGATCGAGTTTGAAAATCTGCATCGCCTTTACGACGGGCTTCGACCGAAAGCGCCAGATTGCGAGCTTTTGGCTGCCTGGTCCATAGGCGAAACGGGATATCCGTTTTTGGACGCATGTATGCGGTCATTGCAAGCGACGGGGTGGCTCAACTTTCGGATGCGCGCGATGGTGATGGCCACGGCGAGCTATCATCTTTGGGTGGATTGGCGAGCCCCGGGTGAGCATTTGGCGCGCATGTTTACGGACTATGAGCCAGGCATTCATTGGAGTCAGGTGCAAATGCAATCAGGCACCACTGGCATCAATACCGTGCGCATCTATAATCCAGTTAAGCAGGGCTATGATCAGGATCCAGAAGGGGTGTTCATTCGGACATGGTTGCCGGAACTGGCCCATATTTCGGATCGGTACATCCACGAACCCTGGAAAGCCCAAGATGGGAAACAAATCATCGGAGCGCATTATCCAGAGCGTGTTTTTGACCATCTCGCAGCAGCCAAAGCCGCGCGCGAGCGGGTATGGGGCGTCCGCCGGAGCACTGAGTTTCGCGCCCAAGCGCAAGCCATCGCGGCAAAGCACGCGAGCCGAAAGACCAGGCGGACTGCTCGCAAAGATGCGCGGTCGGCTCAAGATCAAGAGCAACTCGGCCTGCCTTTGGGGGACCAATGATGAGGATGCGGAAGAAAGCCGATTTGCCCCAGAAAATCTGCCCGATCTGCAAGCGCCCGTTCACCTGGCGCAAGAAATGGGAAAACGTTTGGGATCAAGTGAAATACTGTTCGAAGAAATGCAGGTCGGCCACATGACCGAGATTTTTCCAGAACTTGCGGAAGCGAAAGAGACGATCAGTTTCAAGCCCACACGAACCAATGGCCTTATAAGGCTGAAGCAGTTCGTGGGACGCGCCGGTCGGCATTATACAGGTAAGCGGAACTACGATTTTGGGACCGATCAACGCAGCAATGTATCGGGTTTGTCACCTTGGTTGCGCCACCGTTTGATAACGGAACAAGAGGTACTGGCAACTGTACTAGCGTCCCATAATTCTGACGCGGCGGAGAAGTTCGTTCAAGAAGTGTTCTGGCGCACTTACTTCAAGGGCTGGCTGGAACAGAGGCCCAGCGTCTGGACACATTATCAGCGGGATCTGTTGAGTGCTTTAGAGCGACTAAAATTCGATCAGGGCTTAGAGACCCGTTTCAACGATGCAGTGAACGGCAATACCGGCATCGACTGTTTCGATCATTGGGCGCGGGAACTGGTGACGACCGGTTACCTCCACAACCATGCGCGCATGTGGTTTGCATCAATCTGGATTTTTACGCTCCACATACCCTGGCAGCTTGGCGCGGACTTCTTTTTGCGGCATTTGCTGGATGGCGATCCCGCGTCGAACACGCTGAGCTGGCGGTGGGTCGGCGGATTGCACACAAAAGGTAAAACCTACCTCGCGCGACCTGATAATATTGCCAAATACACCGAAGGACGGTTTCAACCAAAAAACCTCGCCAAATTTGCGGAACCTCTGACCGAGACAGCAGAACACCCGCTTATTCCGCTTTTGACTCCGCAATGGCCCCCAGAGGGCCCTTACCTCATGCTGTTGACCGAGGATGATCTGTCAGCCGATAGCTTAATGCCGACATCGCCTGCTGCCGCGATTGGACTTTTGGCCACGCATGGTCGGTCTCCAAATCCGATTGCAGGCGCTGTAACGGATTTTGCCGAAGGCGCGATGAACAGCGCCCTGGAACCTCACGGAAAGCGCGTGCAATCCGCCGAGGATTGGAGTGATCCGTTGATCGAGGCAGCGCGGAATACCGGTGTCAAAACCATTGCAACAGCCTTTGCGCCCGTCGGCACCACTCGGTCACGACTGGATCGTGCGGAACCTCTGTTGAGGGACGCTGGCCTGTCTTTGAACCGGATAATACGACCCCACGACACGATAACATGGCCTCATGCAAGGGCAGGCTTCTTTGGTCTTCGAAAGAAGATCCCATCGCTTTTGAGCCAATTGAACCTGGCCACCCAACCAAGGCCATAGCCGGTGTCCACTGCCGCGCTTTTACTTCCCAACCAATTGTTTGCCCAGCACCCCGGTGTGGCCGCCCGACCCGACGCGGTTGTGCTTTTCGAAGACCCGCTTTTCTTTGGCGATGCGTTTTATCCTGCCACGATGCACAAGCAAAAGCTTTGGCTGCACCGTGCTTCCATGACGCGCTATCGCGATGGCTTGGTCGCCAAGGGATTTGATGCCGCGATTTGGCCCTTTGAGCGGCAGCCGGGCGCTTGCTTGCGCCTGTTTCAAAGTCTGCAGGACCGCGGCATCAGCCATATAATCATGGTTGATCCGGTAGACTTAATTGCAGAAAAACGTCTTCGGGCGGCGGCTGGCAGAACCGATATCACGCTCGATTTCCAGCCATCACCTGGTTTTTTGAACACTCGGGCCGACAATCAGGATTGGTTTGCCGGTCGCAAACGCTGGTTCATGGCAGAGTTCTACAAAAGCCAACGCCGCCGCTTGAATGTGTTGATGGACGGCGGTCAACCGGCGGGGGGACAATGGAGCTTTGACAAGGAAAACCGTAAGAAAGTGCCCAAGGCGTTGTTGGGCAGCCTGCCTTGGATCGACTGGCCTTCCCATGACGCGGTTGATGAAGCCGCGAAAGCAAGCGTACCTGCTGACTTTCCAGAAGCATTGGGCAGCCTGGATACGTTGTACTATCCGACATCACACAAAGCTGCGTCCGACTGGCTGGCGCAGTTTCTGGAACGGCGGTTTGATCACTTTGGCGGCTATGAAGATGCCATTGTTGCGGGTGAAAGCTGGCTGTGGCATGCCGTTCTCACGCCATCCTTGAACATTGGATTGTTGACGCCCAAACAGGTTTTGGACGCTGCGCTGGCGCATGCGGATCGCAAGGGTATTCCCCTCAATTCGTTAGAAGGTTTCGTCCGTCAGATCATTGGCTGGCGCGAGTTTATGCGCGCGACCTATGAGAGCCTGGGTGTGCCGATGCGCACTACAAATCATTGGGGCCATCACCGCCCAATGCCCCGCGCTTTCTACGACGGAACCACTGGTATTGATCCGCTGGACGACACGATCAAAAGGGTGCTCAAGACAGGGTATTGCCATCATATTGAACGCCTCATGGTTTTGGGTGGATTTATGTTTCTGTGCGAAATTGATCCGGATCATGTCTATCGCTGGTTCATGGAAATGTTCGTCGACAGCTATGATTGGGTGATGGTCCCCAATGCCTACGCGATGAGCCAGCATGCCGATGGCGGGTTGATCACCACCAAACCGTACTTTTCGGGTTCAAACTATGTTCGCAAAATGAGCAATTGGGGCAAAGGGCCCTGGGCCGACATTTGGGACGGGCTTTATTGGCGCTTTATCCTGAATAACAGCGATAGACTGGCTGGCAATCCCCGATGGGCGATGATGTGCCGTACGGCTGAACGGATGTCGCCAGAGGCCAAGAGCACGCACATAAAGACGGCTGAAGCTTTTTTGCGACGGATGACACAAGCATGAACACTATGGTGGCGCGTGACTGATATTGAGGTCACATCCCGTGATCAACTGTGGGAGTAGCTGAGCACGCATTTTGCCCAACGTGATAGCGTCCGCCTGATCACGTGGAAGGCGGCACATCCGCAGAAATATGTCAGCCGGGACGAGGTGCTGGATGCGCTGATCGCGCATGGTTGGATTGATGGAAGACGATTTACAATCGATGAAGACCGGACGGCGCAACTGATCAGCCCGCGAAAACAGCAAGCTTGGTCCAAAAGCTACAAGGGCAGAGCAGAGCGCCTTAGGTTCTGGACCCATTAATTTGGTTGTCGCCCTCTCGGTTGCGTGATTCAAGCGCCTGAGTTTCAGGGGTATATCATGAGCAACCTATTCTGGCTGACGGACGAACAGATGGCACGTCTTCAGCCT
>NZ_OMPH01000016.1:0-131246 GCF_900312795.1 Ruegeria sp. AU67 | reverse complement strand
CACTACCCGGTCTCAACTAGCCAAATAGGCGGTAGACCAACGCAAACTGTCGCGGGATGGAGCAGCCCGGTAGCTCGTCAGGCTCATAACCTGAAGGTCGTAGGTTCAAATCCTACTCCCGCAACCAATCATTAGTTTCATAAAACAGTAACTTACAAGTCGCCTCCGGGCGGCTTTGCTATTTGTGCCAATATGTGTGGAAGCACTGTGGTCCAGATTGTAAGCAGCATACTGCGACGCTCCAGTTCTTTTGCCTATTGTAAGCGTTATAGACGGCGACCATCTTTCCCGACAGGGATGGAGTACCCGTAGGCGTGGAAGATGTTCTGTATTTTCTGATCACTTGCAAGCTCACCCAAGTTTTGAGAGTTCATGATGCCTGTATCCTTTTGGGAGCATCATAAAATGTCAGAAACGAGCTGATCAGGGGTAATTTAGAGGGTCAGATGCAACGCTTACTGCCTATCTCTTCTCAAAAAAGATTCGGATGAATCAGAATCCTCCGTTGCTCAAACTCCTAAACCTGTCCGGTGGGCCCTGACGTCAGAAAGCCACCGGTGTACCAAGTGCGGTCTGCCTAGATCGCGATAATCCTACAATCATCAGTGCCACCCTTAGCGCCGTTCAAGCTGAAACAGGGTCGAAAGCACGCAAAGTTTTCGATGGCACACAACTTCGGAAACTCACCTGCGCTCGCTGGACAGGACAACCTTTTTTCGGCAAAGGCAAGCCAAGCCTTGTCAGGTCATGACGGTTTCAATAGGAAAATTAGGAACCGAGTCAAATTATTGAGCATTTTATGTTGATCTGTCCTGTCCTTCTTTGCGGAGGCTCTGGTACGCGCCTCTGGCCTTTGTCTCGAAAGAGCTACCCGAAGCAATTCGTTCCATTGGTCGGAGAAGAGACCCTGTTCCAGGCATCTGCCCGCCGGTTGTCAGGGGCAAACGCGGAATTGGAGTTTGAGGCACCGGTGGTTCTGACAAACTCGGACTTTCGGTTCATCGTCGCGCAACAACTGCAGGCTATCGGAATTGATCCCGGCACGATCATGATCGAGCCTGAGGGGCGAAACACCGCGCCGGCGGTTCTGGCAGCCGCGCTGCATGCTTTTGCCAAGGATGAGGCCGCTGTTTTGTTAGTGGCTCCATCCGATCACGTTGTTCCGGATGCGGCGGAATTTCAGGCCGCTGTCGCCCGTGGTCTGGGGGCGGTTACACAAGGCAATCTGGTGACGTTTGGCATCACCCCTACCCATGCGGAAACCGCTTATGGATATTTGGAACTTGCCGCTGTTCCGGATGGTAACGGTGCGCCAGTTCCCCTGAAGAAATTTGTAGAAAAGCCGGACCTTGCCTGCGCAACTGAAATGCTGGAAGCCGGGAATTACAAATGGAACGCGGGGATTTTCCTGTTTCGTGCGGCAGATATCATTGCAGCCTTCCAGGCCCATGCCCCCGGGCTGATTGAGCCGGTCAAGGCGGCGGTTGAAACAGCAACGCCGGATTTGGGGTTTCTGCGCCTCAACCCCGAAAGTTGGGCGCAGGCCGAAGACATTTCGATCGACTATGCCGTGATGGAAAAAGCCACGAACTTGTCGGTTGTTCCCTTTGGTGCCGAGTGGTCGGACCTGGGCGGCTGGGACGCCGTATGGCGCGAAAGCGGCCCGGATGCGCAAGGCGTGGTGATCAGCCGAGGGGCAACGGCGATTGATTGCCAGAACACCCTTTTGCGGTCCGATAGCGAGCAGATGGAAATCGTTGGCATCGGGCTGGACAACATCATCGCCGTTGCGATGAATGATGCGGTTTTGGTTGCTGATTCATCGCGGGCCCAAGACGTCAAAAAGGCGGTGAGCGCGCTAAAGGAAAAGGGCGCAGCTCAGGCAACCACCTTCCCAAAAGACCACCGCCCATGGGGATGGTTCGAAAGCCTAGTGGTCGGAGAACGTTTTCAGGTAAAGCGCATCCATGTACATCCCGGCGCATCGCTGAGCCTGCAAAGCCATGTACATCGTTCGGAGCACTGGATTGTTGTCGAGGGTACGGCTCGTGTGAAAATCGATGATTGTGAGCAATTGGTGTCCGAAAACCAGTCGGTCTATATCCCTCTTGGTGCAGTGCACCGGATGGAAAACCCGGGAAAAGTCCCGATGGTACTGATCGAGGTTCAAACCGGGACATATCTGGGCGAGGATGATATCGTGCGCTACGAAGACAAATACGCGCGCGGCCAAGGGGCCAAGGGTTAACCCTCGACAGAGGTTTCAGTATGTTAAATGCGCGGCTGTGGTCACATGTTCCGCCGCGCAGATCTACCTGGCGACGCAACGAACTTTGCGACTTTGGATCGTTAAACGGATTTACTTAACGTGCCTCTGCCTGACACAGACATCGAGATATGCACAATGACCGCCAGCCCCTTCAGCAACCGAGCCTCCAGCCTGTCCAGCCTCGCGCGACATTGTCCCTGTTACCGCGTCAGATAGCTCCGATCTGGCCAACGCGGCGATTGATCTTTACGTCGAATCCGGTGGTACGGTTATTCTCGCCACAGTACAGAGCGAAACCCGCACTGTTCAGGTGTCGGACTTTTCGATCTTGCCGGTGGGGACGGACAGCGCACTTACATGCCACCGGCACCACTGCTTCTGGCATCCACGCGATGGTATTGGCCTAAACACAGGTCAATCAGGTCAAGATTCAAAGGCACGGAGCCAGTGAAAACCGTTTAGTCCGCGCCAAACAAGTCACGGGTGAACACCTTGTCCGCGACATCTTCAAGTTCGGGGCTATGCCGGTTGGCAACGATCAAGTCGGCTTCGGATTTAAAGGATTCGAGATCCTGCACAACACGAGAGCGGAAAAACTCATCTTCCTCTAACGTTGGTTCATAAACAATGACCTCGACGCCTTTGGCTTTCAGCCGTTTCATGATGCCTTGAATGGAAGACTGACGAAAATTGTCGCTGCCGACTTTCATGACCAGCCGGTGGATACCAACGACGCGTGGGCCTTTCATCAGGATTCGATCTGACAAAAAATCCTTGCGCGTCCGGTTCGCGTCCACGACGGCACGAATAAGGTTTTGCGGAACATGGCTGTAATTGGCCAAAAGCTGTTTGGTATCTTTTGGCAGGCAATACCCCCCATACCCGAAGGACGGATTGTTGTAGTGATCGCCAATTCGGGGATCCAGCGAGACCCCCTCGATGATCTGGCGTGTATTCATACCACCGGCCATGGCATAACTGTCCAGTTCGTTGAAAAAAGCCACTCGCATGGCGAGGTAGGTGTTGGAAAACAGCTTTATCGCTTCGGCTTCATCCGGGTCGGTGAACAGGACGTCCACGTCTTTGGTCAGGGCACCCTCAAGCAAAAGCTCGGCAAATACCCGCGCCCGGTCCGAACGTTCGCCAACGATTACGCGGGACGGGTGCAGGTTGTCATAAAGCGCGCGCCCTTCACGCAGGAACTCCGGCGAGAAGATGAAGTTGTCGCTGCCCAGATCGGAGCGCAGCGACTGAATAAACCCCACCGGAATCGTCGATTTGATGATGGCGGTGGCCTTGGGGTTAATCGCATTCACCTGCCGGGCGATAGATTCGACACTGGATGTATCGAAGTAGTTAGATTTGGCATCATAATTCGTCGGAGTTGCAACAACGACGAATTCAGCATCTTCGAAGTCCGGTTCCGTAGTTGCCCTGAGCGAAAGCGTTCGGTTGGCAAGAAAGTCTTCCAGTTCGGTATCGACGATTGGGCATCGGCCGGAATTGACCATTTCAACCCGCTCTTTTGAAATGTCGATTGCCGTGACATCGTGATTTTGTGCCAAAAGCACCGCATTGGACAATCCCACATATCCGAGACCTACAACCGCAATCTTCATTTCTTTGCCCTCATACTCGCAAACCGGTGTGTACTTCACCTGCTTTATTGCTTGCCGATTGTAAATGCGCATGTGTGCCTAATCCTAGATACCACCTTGAGCTTTGCCAATCGGACGATGTGAACTTTTTTGTATAAACACGACTTGGAGAAGCCTACGGGGCTCCGGGATTTCTGTGTCGCCAATGCGGTCGAC
Source organism: Ruegeria sp. AU67 (assembly GCF_900312795.1). Taxonomy (NCBI): domain Bacteria; kingdom Pseudomonadati; phylum Pseudomonadota; class Alphaproteobacteria; order Rhodobacterales; family Roseobacteraceae; genus Ruegeria; species Ruegeria sp. AU67. The sequence goes on along the minus strand of NZ_OMPH01000016.1, from coordinate 127,163 downwards.
TTGTTAGGCTGGTTCCATCCCGAACAGGAGGGGCTTTCATGCTTTTTATAACGAACAGATTTCCAACCCAAAGCATTCGCACCCGCAAAGGACGTCGCTTCACCTTTGATCTGGACAACAACGCACCTTCGAATTCGGTGTTCTATTGTGAAAAAGGCGAGGATGAACATCACACCGAAATTACCAGCAAAGAGCTCTTGCGGCGGGTGCGCGACAGCGATTGCCGTCAGATCCTGTTATACTTGCACGGGTTCAACAACCTGCCCGACGATGTGTTTCAAACAACGGCCGAGCTTCAGCGTCTGTGCGATCAGGCCAAACCCGGTGAAGTGATGGTGTTGCCTCTGATCTGGCCCAGCGACGCCAAGCAGGGGATCGTTCAGAAATACTGGGATGACCAGAAATCCGCGGACCAAAGCGGTTTTTCCTTTGCGCGGGTGCTGGAGCGTTTCCTGGAATGGCGCAACAGTGAGGATAACGAGCCCGAATCTGCCCCCTGCCTGAAACGGATCAATCTACTGGCGCATTCGATGGGCAATCGGGTTTTGCGCCAGACGTTGATGGAATGGGATCGGTATGATCTGGCGTCGGGCGTGCCGCTGTTGTTTCGCAACACATTCATGGTCGCCGCAGATGTCGTCAATGAAACCGTGCATGAACATGAGCCCGGTGTTCTGGTCAGCCATGCGTCGCGGAATGTGGTTGTTTATTTCGCATCCGACGATCTCGCGCTGCGGGCCAGCAAGGCAGCAAACCTCAAGAACAAAGTGGCGTCTCGCCGTTTGGGTCATACGGGGCCAGAGAATATCGATCGAACGCCGCATAACATATTTCAGGTCGACTGTGACGATATCAATACGGCCTATGACACCCCCACCGGCCACAAGTATTTTGGCCCGGTTTCGCCGGGCGGCGAGGCGGGCCTGGTGTTCCGGCATATTTTTCAATGCGTCCAATCCGGGCGCGTTTTCCCGGATGATCCGCATCAGCGCTCGGTCATTTTGCGCTGAATCGGGTGTTCGCGATATGTCGGCTTTTCAAATTTGATCGGAAATCCAAATAGTTCACAATCTGGTGTTGCAACCTTCAGAATGATCTGGATGATCAGCACTACCAAGACCGACAAAACCGGTCTGCCGTTCCACGGAACGGTACTAACGAAAAAACGGGGAGATTATAATGATCCTGAAGAACCTGATGATCGCTGCCAGTGCGACCGCATTGATGGCGGGTGCCGCATCGGCGGAAACGCTGCGATGGGCACGTGCCGGTGACGCGCTGACACTGGATCCGCACTCGCAGAACGAAGGCCCGTCACACACAATACGGCACCAGATGTACGAGCCGCTGATCATTCGCGACGTGACCGGCGCATTCGAGCCTGCGCTGGCGACCGAGTGGGGTCCCAAGGCCGATGATCCGAATGTATGGGTTTTCAAACTGCGCGAAGGCGTGAAGTTCCATGACGGCGCGGATTTCAACGCCGAAGATGTGGTGTTCAGCTTTGAACGCGCCAAGCAGCCTAATTCGGACATGAAAGAGCTGATCGGTTCGATCACCGAAGTGCGCGCGGTCGACGATTACACCGTCGAGATCGTCACAGATGGTCCGAACCCGATCCTGCCGTCGAACCTGACCAACCTGTTCATTCTGGACAAAGGCTGGGCTGAGGCGAATAACACTGTCAATGTGCAGGACTTCGAAGGCGGTGAGATCACCTATGCCACCACCAATGCCAACGGTACGGGACCTTATGTTCTTCAAAGCCGCGAGCCCGACGTCAAGACGGTTATGGTGCGCAACGACAACTATTGGGGTATCGACCAATTCCCCATGGAAGTGACCGAGATTGTCTATACCCCCATCCAGAATGCTGCGACCCGTGTTGCGGCGATGTTGTCGGGTGAGGTGAACTTCCTGCAGGATATGCCGGTGCAAGACATTGACCGCGTCAATGGAGCCGATGGCCTGATGGTCAAGCAAGCCCCACAGAACCGTGTGATCTTCTTTGGCATGAACCAGGGTGCGGACGATATCGAAGCAGACAACGTAGACGGCAAGAATCCTCTGGCCGATGTGCGTGTGCGTCAGGCGATGTCGATGGCGATCAACCGTGATGCGATCAAGCAGGTTGTGATGCGCGGCCAATCGCAGCCTGCGGGCATGATCGCACCGCCATTCGTGAACGGCTGGACCGAAGCGATGGACGGCGAATCCGCCACTAATCTGGAAAAGGCCAAGGAACTGATGGCAGAGGCAGGTTATGCCGATGGCTTCTCGCTCCGGTTGGACTGCCCGAATGATCGATACATCAACGATGAAGGGATCTGTCAGGCGGCCGTTGGGATGCTGGGCCAGATCGGCGTGACCGTGAATCTGGACGCAAAGCCCAAGGCGCAGCACTTCCCGCTGATCACCGATGGCAAGACAGATTTCTACATGCTGGGTTGGGGTGTTCCGACATATGACTCGGAATACATCTTCAACTTCCTTGTCCACGGTCGCGAAGACGACATCGGCACATGGAACGGAACCGGCTATCAGGACGACGCGCTGGACACGAAGATCAAGTCGCTCGCTTCGAACACCGACCTGGACGCCCGGAATGCCGACATCGCCGACATCTGGCGTGTCGTGCAGGATGAGGCGCTTTACATCCCCATTCATCACCAGGTTCTGAACTGGGGCATGGCCGACGGTGTGGGTATCGACGTGGATGCCGAAGACCAGCCCAAGGTCAAATACTTCACTATCAAATAAGTCAAATCTGTTGACGGTCAGACAGGGCGCGATTTTCGCGCCCTGTTTTTTGTTGCGATCTGGGATTTCCTTGCGCATGCGGCAAAAACCAAGAAAACTCGACCACAGAAACAGGGAGACATAACAATGATCCTCAGGAACAGCGCCATTGGCCTTGCGATGCTGGCTGCCACCAGTATTCAGGCCGCAGAATTCAAATGGGCCTCGACCACCGACCCGCAAACCATGGATCCGCACGCGGTCAACTCGGCCCCGGTTCTGGGATTTCTCAATAACGTCTATGAAGGGCTGGTCCGGCGCGACAAGGACATGAGCGTTCAGCCCGCCCTGGCCGTCAGCTGGGAGCCGATTGGCGAAGGCGACGGCTGGCGCTTCAAGCTGCGTGAGGGCGTGACCTTTCACGACGGCAGTACCTTTGATGCGCAGGACGTTCTGTTCAGCTATCAGCGCGCCTCGGGTGAGGCCGCGGATACCCGCAGCTGGTTTGCGCCTGTCAGTGAGGTGATCGTGGTCGACGATTATACTGTCGATATCATGACGACCGCGCCGAACCCGTTGTTCCCGTCTTCGATTGCCAACTGGATGATCATGGATCAGGGCTGGACCGAGGCCAATGATGCCATCGTGCCGGACAAAGAAGCCGGAAATTATGCGACGATCAACGCCAATGGCACAGGGGCCTTCAAGGTCACCGAGCGTGAGCCTGGCCTGAAAACCGTACTGGAACCTCATGCGGGCTGGTGGGGCGACGTCGAACACAATATCACGCGCGCCGAGTTTAACCCGATCCAGAACCCTGCGACCGCTGTTGCGGCACTGTTGTCGGGAGATGTGGATATGATCAACCCGGTGCCAATCCAGGACGTCGCGCGCCTGCAAGAAGACAGTGATGTCGAGGTCATCAAGGGAATCGAGGCGCGCGTGATCATGCTGGGCTTTGACCACGAGGCTGAGACGCTGAAATACACCGACGATGAGGGCAAGCCTAACCCGTTCCGCGATCCACGCGTGCGCAAGGCAGTGGCGCAGGCCGTGAATGTCGATGCCATTCTGGCCACCATCATGCGCGGCAATGCCGAAGCGGCCTCGCAATTGGTGAGCCCGGCCATGAGCGGCTATTCTGCGGCCCATGCCGAACGTCCCGCATTTGACGTTGAGGGTGCCAAGGCTCTGCTGGCCGAGGCAGGCTACGCCGATGGGTTTTCGTTCGGGCTGAAATGTCCCAATGACCGCTACCTCAATGACGAAGCCGTCTGTCAGGCTGTGGTCAGCATGCTGGCCCAGATCGGGATCACGGCTGAGCTGGAAGCGATGCCTGTGCGCAATTACTGGCCCGAGCTGCGTGAAGATAACTATGATATGTATCTGCTGGGTTGGAGCCCGGGCACATTTGACGCCGAACACCCTGTTCGGTTCCTTGTCGCGACCCCGAACGAAGAGAAAAAGCTGGGCAGCTGGAATTTCGGCGGCTTCTCGAACGCACGCGTGGATGAGTTGTTGCCCGCCATCCAGTCCGAGCTGGATGAGACCAAGCGTCAGGCCATGCTGGATGAAGTGGCCAAGATCATTCAGGACGAACAGGTCTATGTGCCCATGTATGTGCAGCCTCTGGTCTGGGGAACGCGCAGCAATGTCGAGCTGACGCAGCGCCCGGATAACTTCTTTTTGCTGCGCTGGGTGACCGTGAACTGAAAACGCCTGAACATTGGATTGGCGAGGGCCGGTTAGGCACCGCCAATCCGCATCGTACCCTGCTTAAAATCAAAGACGCAGGAAATAAGGATCGCTCTGATACCATCCCGTTAGCGATACCTTGACCAATTAGCCGACCCGTGCATAGAGAAGCGGATCAATGGGGAAAGTGAATGTTCGCATATATCGTCCGAAGGATGCTCCAATCCGTGATCGTACTGCTGGTCGTGGGCCTGGTCGCATTTTCTATGTTCCGGTTTGTCGGCGATCCGATCGACAACATGCTAGGTCAGGAGCGTACGCAAGCCGATATCGACCGGCTGCGGGCTGAACTGGGGCTGGATCAGCCGTTTCCGGTTCAGTACTACAAGTTTCTGAAAAATGCCGTTCAAGGCAATTTCGGTGTGTCTTATCGTCAGGGACGTCCTGTCTCGACCATCATAGCCGAGCGCGCGCCGGCCACACTGGAACTGGCTTTCGTTTCCGGCTTTCTGGCAATTACCATGGGGATTGCGCTGGGCGTGTTCACAGCCATCCGACGACAAGGGATTGCTGCCAATGTCATCATGACCGTTTCCCTGATCGGGGTGTCCCTGCCGACCTTCCTGATCGGGATCTTACTTATCTACATTTTCTCGGTTGAGTTAGACCTCTTACCCAGCTTCGGGAGGGGCGAGACCGTTATGATTGGCAACTGGTCCACCGGCTTCTTGACGGCCTCTGGCCTCAAGGCGCTGATCCTGCCCGCGATTACGCTGGGCCTCTATCAAATGACCCTGATCATGCGCCTGGTCCGGTCGGAAATGCTTGAGGTGTTGCGCGCCGATTATGTCCGGTTTGCACGCGCTCGCGGTTTGTCGGACCGGGTGATCAACTTCCGCCACGCGCTGAAGAACACTATGGTTCCCGTGATCACGATCACCGGTCTTCAGTTGGGCTCGATCATCGCGTTCGCCATCATCACCGAGACGGTGTTCCAGTGGCCTGGCGTTGGCCTGCTGTTCATCAACGCGATCCAGTTTGTCGATATCCCTGTCATGGCCGCTTATCTGATGTTGATTTCGGTCATGTTCGTTTCGATCAACCTGATCGTCGATCTTCTTTATTATGCCATTGACCCGCGCCTGCGTGTCGACGCGAGGGCCACATGACCGATACCATCGAAACCCCGACCGCCCCCACCAAATCGCGATTTGCCAAGTTCTGGGACAGCGATTTTGCGTGGTCCTTCCGGCATTCTCCGGTCGCCTTGATCGCCTCACTGGTGGTGCTGATCCTTTTGCTGGCTGCCGTTTTTGCCCCGGTCATCGCACCTTATAATCCGTTCGATCCGGCATCGCTGAACCTGATGAACGGCTTTACGCCGCCGGGCACGCCCAATGCCTTTACGCAGGAAACCTTCTTTTTGGGGACCGACGATCAGGGACGCGACGTATTCTCGACCATTCTATATGGCATGCGCATCTCATTGTTTGTCGGCGTGTCAGCCGTGATGCTGGCGCTGATCATAGGTGTCATCCTTGGGCTGGTTGCAGCGTATTTTGGCGGTTGGGTCGAGACGCTCATCATGCGGATTGCCGATGTGCAGCTGACCTTCCCGGCCATTCTGGTTGCGATGCTCATCTTTGGTATCGCCAAGGGCGTCACGCCTCCTGAATACCGCAACGAAATGGCGATTTATGTTCTTATCATCGCAATTGCCCTGTCTGATTGGGTGCAATTTGCGCGGGTCGTACGCGGCGCTGCGCTGGTGGAAAAGAACAAGGAATACGTACAGGCCGCCCGTTTGATCGGGCGCGGGCCAATTCCGATCATGTTCCGCCACATACTGCCCAATGTCCTCAGCCCGGTTCTGGTGATCGCCACGATCTCGCTGGCGCTGGCGATTATCGCCGAGGCAACGCTCAGCTTTCTGGGTGTCGGTGCACCGCCGACCCAACCGTCGCTGGGAACACTGATCCGTATCGGACAGGGCTTCCTGTTCTCGGGTGAGTGGTGGATCCTGTTCTTCCCGGCCTGTACCCTTCTGGCGCTGGCCCTGTCTGTCAACCTTCTGGGCGACTGGCTGCGCGACGCGCTGAACCCCAAGCTGCGGTGATAACATGAGCCTTCTGACGATCAACGACCTGACGGTCGAATTCCCGACGCGCCGCCAACTGTTTACCGCCGTGGACCACGTGGACCTGTCCGTTGAACCGGGCGAGATCCACGGTCTGGTGGGCGAATCTGGTGCGGGCAAATCCACAATCGGAGCGGCCATCATGGGTCTGCTGGACCGGCCCGGCCGGATTGCCAGCGGCACCATCAAGCTGAGCGGCGACCAGATCAGCGGTCTGGATGCTGTCGCAATGCGCGGCCTGCGTGGCAAGAAAATCTCGATGATCTTCCAGGATCCTCTGACCTCGCTGAACCCGCTGTTTACCGTGCGCGAACAGCTGACCGAGACGATCCAGGCCCATCTGGGCGGAACGGATGCCGAGGCGAACCAGCGTGCCCGTGATCTGATCGACCGGGTGGGCATTCCCGACCCGGACACGCGGTTGGACCAATATCCGCACCAGTTCTCGGGCGGGATGCGGCAGCGTGTTGTGATCGCTCTTGCGCTGTGCACCGAGCCGGACGTGATTATCGCGGATGAACCGACCACGGCGCTGGACGTGTCCGTTCAGGCGCAGATTCTAGACCTGATCAAAGAGCTGGCGTTGGAACGGCAGGTCGGCGTTATCCTGATCACTCACGACATGGGCGTGATCGCGGATACCACGGATAAGGTGACGGTTATGTATGCGGGCAAGGTGGTGGAAACCGGCCCGACGTCTCAGGTTATGGGTCAGCCCGCGCACGAATACACCAAGTCACTGATCGCCGCTGTTCCGCGCCCGACTCTGAAACTGCACCGTTTCCCGCAGATCAGCTATGGCGGACGTGAGACCCGTTTTGCTATCGAAGATATGGCCCGGCACTGGCCCAAGGTGGACAACGACACCAGCAAACCGGTGTTCGAAATCCGCAATCTGACCAAGAAGTTCCTGCAGCGCAAAGGCCTGCTGCCGTGGGACCGCACTTATTTCACTGCCGTTGACGATGTCAGCTTTGACATTCGTGCGGGTGAGGTATTCGGGGTGGTCGGTGAATCCGGCTCTGGGAAGTCTACCATCGCGCGGATGATCGCGGGGCTGTACCCGGTTGATGGCGGTACGATCACCTTTGAGGGGCAGGTGGTCAGTGATCTGACCAACAGGGCCGCGTTGGATGCCTACCGCAAGAACATCCAGATGATCTTCCAAGACCCTTATTCGTCGCTGAACCCCCGGATGCGGGTTGACGATATCGTGGCCGAACCGATCCGCCATCATAAGCTGATGGAAGGGTCCGACATCAAGCGCCGTGTGGACGAGCTGTTGGATCAGGTCGGGCTGGGCCATGAAGCCGGGCTGAAATACCCGCACGAGTTCTCGGGCGGTCAGCGACAGCGGATCTCGATTGCCCGCGCGCTGGCAACGCAACCGCGGTTCCTGATCTGTGACGAACCGACCAGCGCCCTGGACGTGTCAATTCAGGCGCAAATCCTGAACATCCTGAAAGACCTGCAGGAACATCTGGGCCTGACGCTGCTGTTCATCAGCCACGACCTGCCGGTGGTGCGTCAGATGTGCGACCGGGTGGCCGTGATGAAGCAGGGCAAGGTGGTTGAACTTCAGGAAACCAACGAACTCTTCGCCAATCCGCAGACCGAATATGCAAGCGAGCTGCTGCGGTTGATGCCGAAACTGGACGATCTGTCGACGGATGGGCTAGAGGCCGAGATCTAGTTCCAAAGACCCAATTGCCCGTCACGCGGGCAATTGGGTGTGCATATACATTAAAATATTCAAACTTTGCAGACTCATGCGGGTCTGTTGTGCTACGTCTGTCTTTGGAGTTGGGGGCTTCAGAGGGGCGAAATGTCTCAGGACCTTAGGGACTGGCTAAGCGCACTTGGATTATCTGACTACGCGCAAGCCTTTTTGGATAACAAAATTGATTTTGGAATTTTACCCGATTTGACGGGTGAAGACCTGATCGAAATCGGAGTCACTGCTGTCGGCGACCGTCGGCGGCTTTTGCGCGCGATTGCCGAGCTTGAGACGTTCGAAACCGCCCCGCCATTTCAGCGTGAGGAATCGTTGGAGCCTGCGAAGCGACAGGTGACGGTCATGTTCGCCGATCTGACCGGATTTACCCGGTTGACCAGCGAACTGGATGCCGAAGACATGCACGCGCTGCTCAACGCATTTTTCACAAGGGTGGACAAGGTCGTCGAAAAATACGGTGGCCGGATCGACAAGCATATTGGCGATGCGGTCATGGCCGTCTTCGGCGCGCCGATCTCGCACACGAACGATACCGAACGGGCCGCGAGGGCCGCGCTGGAAATTCACACGGATCTGCCCGGATTGAACCCGCCGCTGACCTGCCATATCGGGATTGCATCAGGACAGGTCATTGCCAGTACGACAGGCAGTCAGGCCCATACGGAATACACTGTGACAGGTGATGGTGTGAACCTGGCCTCGCGCATCACCGACATGGCGGCGCCGGGGGAAACTTTGGTTTCACATGACATTCAGCGTGCGTTAGGGCCGCTTTTTGTCGGTGAGTCGATGGGCGAAAAGGCGATCAAAGGCCTTGGTGATCCGGTTGAGCTGTGGCGGCTGGACCGGATGGCGCGCAACATCCGGTCGCGCAGGCATCGCTTTGTGGGCCGCGAACGAGAGCTGTCCCTATTTTCGGCAACGTTTGATCGATGCCAGCGGCACGGTAAGGGTGAAGTCCATATCGTACTGGGCGAGCCGGGTATTGGCAAAACGCACCTGTCCGAACAGGTGGCTGAGTTGGCCGACAGCCTGTCCTATTCCGTCCACAATGGTGTGGTCATGGATTTCGGCGCGCGCGAGGGGCATTCAGCCATCCAATCCGTGACACGCAGTATTCTGGGGCTGGATCCGACGGATGATACGGAAACCTGCGCATCTGTCGCGAAGGAGGCAATTAGCAAGGGTTGGGTGACAGCGGCGAATGCCGCGCATCTGAATGCGCTGCTTGAGCTTGAACAAGACCCCGGTCTGGCCGAGGTCTATGCGGTGATGGACAATGCAACCCGTCTGCGGGGGCGGCGTCAGGTCATCGACGACCTGATTTCGGCCCGCAGCCAGGAAACGCCTTTGTTGATCCATATCGAGGATATCCACTGGGCTTCACCCGAGATCCTGACAGCTTGCGCCCATATCGCGGCGATGACGCGCAATCTGCCCTGCGTGTTGCTAATGACCAGCCGCGTGGAAGGCGATCCGATCGACCGCGAATGGCAACTTGCGACGGATGGTGCCCTGATATCCAAGCTGGAACTGGCGCCAATAGGGGACGAACAAGCCCGACAACTGGTCGAAGAGTTCACCGGGATCGACCCGGAACTGTTAGACGCCTGCGTGAAACGCGCCGGGGGCAATCCGCTGTTTCTTGAACAGTTATTGCGCAATATCGATGTGCTGAAACAGGAATCCGTTCCCGGCAGCATTCAGGGCATTGTTCAGTCCCGTCTGGATTCGCTGGACCGGACCAGCCGAACGTCGATTCAGGCGGCATCCGTGCTGGGGCAGAGGTTCTCGCCCGAAGTTTTGAATTTTGTTCTGGGTGAAGGGCATCTGGATACCTCGACCCTGATCCGCTCTGCCCTGATCCGCGAGGCTGAGGCCGATCTGATGTTTGCCCACGCGCTGATCCGCGACGGATCTTATGCAACTTTGGTGAAATCTGAACGCGCGCGCCTGCATCGTCAGGCCGCGAGTTGGTTTGAGGACCGTGACGCCACCCTGCGGGCACAGCATCTGGATCGCGCGGGTGCAACCCATGCGGCCCAGGCTTATCTGGAAGCCGCGGACAAGCTGATACAGGTTTTTCAGTTCGACGATGCCAGCCCGTTGATCGAACGGGGGCTGGAACTGCCAGCACCCGCAGGGGTTCGCTTTGATCTGTTCTGCGCCCGGGGTGAGACGCACCGGCTGCAAGGTCTGTCCAATGATGCCCTGCGTGAATTCAAAGAGGCCGCAGAACTGGCCGAAACGGATGAACAAATCTGCCGCGCACAAATCGGCCTGGCGCAGGCTGCGCGGCAGGCCAGCCTGTACCAGGAAGCACTGGAAAGTCTGGACATTGCCGAGGCAGCCGCAGAACGCTGCGGGTCTGACCGCGACATCGCCCAGATCAACTATGTGCGCGGCAATGTATACTTCCCGCTGGGGCAGGTGACAAAGGCGCTTGAGAGTAATGAAAAGGCTCTAACACTGGCCAGAAAGCTTGAATCCGCACGACTTGAAGTTGGCGCGCTCAGTGGATTTGGCGACGCCAATTTCATGAATGCCACGATGCAGACCGCAACGGGGTTCTACACGCAGGCGGTCGAACGGGCGCGGGAAAAGGGTTTGGTCCGCGATTTAGCCGCAAACCTGCACAATCTGAGCGTCGCGCGCAGCTATACCGGCGATGTGGCACAAGGAAAGCTGGATGCGCAGGAAGCCATTGAGGTGTCACAGAAGTATTTTGCCTTTGTTCCGGAATGCGTGGCGCAGACCTGTTTGGGCGTCGCGCACACTTTCTTAGGGGAAATAGATCAGGCGCTGGACGTCTTTACCCTGTCTGCCGAGATCGCAAACCGTGTTGGTGCAAAACGCCTTGAGGCGCAGGCGCTTGAACATCTTGCCCGCACGCATGTCTATGCCGGGCAACTGGAACAGGCGCGCGAAACCGGTCGCCGCGCGGTCGACATTGCCCTTGAGCACGGTCGGAATTTTGTCGGACCAAAAGCGCTGTCAGCTTTGGCCATGGCCGAAGTGGACCCAACTGCGCAGGATGAAAACTTAAAGCTAGGCGAGAAGATCATCGCCGAAGGCTGCGTTGGCCATAGCCACCTGCATTTCTATACGGACGCTGCTGCTGTCATGCTGGCGCGCAAGCAGTGGGACGAAGCCACGCGGTACGCAGATGCCTTGGCCGATTTCACAGCGGATGAGCCCTTGCCGATGGTCGATCTGTCGATCTTGCAGGCTCGAACACTGGCTGAATGTGGGGGTTGGGGCATTCCTTTGACGGCACATGAAGCGTTCGATGAGTTGAGGGCGCGGTTTCAGAACCTGGGCATCAAACAATCGCTGGTCGGGCCGCTGGACTAATCAGGTGAGGGGCTGAATGAGCATAGAAAAGAAAGTCTGGCTGATCTCGGGTTTTGTTACTCTGGGTCTGGCCGTTGTTCTGTTCAAACTCTGGATTGAACTGAACCATTTCGACGAGGACCCGACGCAACTGCCAGATCAGGCGTCGGTCGACGCTTACTTGCAAGACCTTCCAAGTTTGCCAAGCTATCAGGTCAAAACTGGCATATTTATCAAATCCTTCAGTTTTACCGGTGCCAGTGATGTGCATGTCAGCGGCTATATCTGGCAGCATTATGAGGACGGTGTGCATGACGCCATCAAACCAGCAGAAGGCGAAGTGGGGTTCATCCTGCCGGAAGCTGCCGAGGCAGCGAGTGGCCTGATTGAAGAAGCCTACAGAATAGATCAGGGCGGGTCCGAGTTGATCGGCTGGTATTTTGAACAGACCTTGCGCCAGGCCTTTGACTATACCAGTTATCCGTTTGACCACAAAACCGTCTGGGTCCGTTTCTGGCCGGGCGAGTTTGACGTAAATGTGGCTCTAATCCCTGACTTTTCGGCCTATCCGGCCACGGGGCCGAACGATATCTTCGGCATCGACAACCGGATCGTCATGGGAACGTGGGAGCGTGAAAACACCTATTTCGACTACCGGTTGTCCGATCTGGATACGACCCTTGGCATCGGCAAGAACGAATATCAGACCAACCTGCCTGAGCTGCACTATAATTTCGTCATCAAACGGAACTTTGCGAATGCTTTTATCGTCCACATGATCCCCTTGATTGTTGTGACGATGCTGCTGTTCGGGGCCGTCATGACAGTCACGCGACGCCCCAATCTGGTGGAACGGCACGATTTCAGTACGTCCAGCGTTATCGGCACCTGCTCAGTCCTGTTTTTCGTGATCCTGCTGGCGCATGTACAATTGCGTGAAGGTTTCGCCGGATCGCCTGTGATCTACATGGAATCGTTCTTTTTCCTGATGTATTTCCTGCTGCTGGCAGTGTCGGTAAACACCTACTTCTTTGCAGCCGAGGCCGTGCCGTCCCTGTGGTTCATCCACTATAAAGACAACCTGATTCCCAAGGCCTGTTTCTGGCCCTTTGTCCTGTCGTGCATGGTGATCATCACGGCCTATAACCTCAGCCTCAAGGACAGCCCTAAGGATGAGGTCGGGATACAGGTTCAAAACTAGGCGGGCGGCTGCCACCCGGGTTTTAATGTGCCTGTGGCCATGTCCAGCGTGTATTCCCCTACAACCCCGGCTGCGCCCTTCTCCAACTGATCCAGATACTTGGTGGGCTGCGCGATCACATAGGCATATGCTGGTTTCATTACGCCCTCGATCAGCACGTTGATCCGCTTACGGACGTAGACGTTCTCGGGTGATCCGGGTCCGTGAAAACCTTCGAGCTTGTCGAGTTCTTTCATACCGGACGAAGTCACCCGATACACCTCTCCGTGGATCGGTTTGCCACGGCCTTTCTGGTCGACCAGCGTGGCCATCCGATGCAGGTAACCACAATTCGGATTGTCGCAATGCGGCTCATGCGGCACGATCAGGGGCATTCGCTGTCGGGTCACGGCCTTGCCGACGAAATCATCCAGCACGTCTGTGTGGGCCTCATGGTTCGGGAAGCCTTTCTTCAACGAGCCATAGGTAAAGTAGAGATAGGTACGTTCACGGTCATCTACGACATCGTCTTCGCTCTCTTCCTCGATCTCTGCAAGCGTGTGGCTGTTGGCCCAGTCATCCAGCATGGCCAGCACTTCATTCGAGATTTTGGCTTCATTGACGTCCTCGGCGTTTTTGGGGCTTTGCAGGAAGTGGATGCACGAACTTGCGTCAATGCCATCTGAGGCCAACAGTGTTTTGACCATATCAACCGAGTTGTTCATCACCGCCACGTGCAGGCTGGTAAACCCATGGTCGTTGGTCGCATTCACGTTGATACCGCGCCGTATCAGCTCTTGCGCGGCCTCAATGTCAGGTTTGCCCAAGCCCTTTCCGTTTTCATGCAACTCACCTTCGCCGCCAGCTGCGTAATGCAACAGCGTATCGCCATTGTGCTCATCCACGATGTCGATCCCGGCCATCCCGTTTTCAATCGCGTCGAAAACACGGCGCCATTGCGCGAACTCATCCGAAGCTGCGGCTTCTTGCGCCCATTTGCAGATGTTGTGCTCCTGATCGGCTAGTTCCTCGAACGCTTCGTCCAGAACTTCCATAATCTGGTCCGGGGTGGCCATCATACCGATCCCCATCATGCCGTTCGACAGCCGCCCTTTGCGGGGACCGACCAGATCAACACCCAGATCGCGCAGCTTTTCGACATTCCTTTGGGTTGTGACGTTGTTCCACATGTTGGTGTTACACGCCGGGCAAAGGATCGCCGGTTTGTTCCGGTACTGCCAGGCGACAAAGACCGAGGTCAAAAGGTTGTCGGCAATCCCATTTGCGATCTTGCCCATTGTATTGCAGGTCACGGGTGCCACGATCACGCAATCGGCCCAGTCACACAACGCAAGATGCGAGGCGCGCAGCGGCATGCCGAACTTGGTGTAGCGGAAGTTCCATTCGTCGTCGTCGCGGTAATAGTCGTTGTGAGAGATATAGTCCTCGACCTTCTCGGGCTCATACCCCCTTTCAATCTCGACATCCGCTTCAATCTCAATATCGCGAAAGAACCTTTCAGCGGACACTGAAGGGATCAGTTTCACATTGTGGCCAGCATCGGTGATTTTCTTCACCAGTTGCGGCACCTTGTCCGCCGCCGATGATCCGCAAGCACACAGCAATACGTTGCGCTTTTCGCTGGGGGCATCTGTCAGCCCACCCTTGGGGTACCCAAAGATGTTCTTGTCCAGGCTGGGGGATTCATGACGCAGCAGAACCGGCAACCCGGCCTTTTCCACGTCCTTCTGAAATTCACCTTTCAGGATACTGTCCACGATGTCGTTTCGCCGGCCCAGACAAACGCCATTGAAAAACAGATACGGAACGGTTTCCTTGCCGGTTCGGGCGATCAGTTGCCGGCGCATTTTCATGACATTTGCACCGTGCCCCTCGACATCAATCAGCTTGATGTCGGTGATGCCGATATTGGCCAGGATACTGCGCAGCATGTAGGACCAGGGGTCTTCATCCGCATAAAACAGAACAAGTGGGTTGTTTTTGACGATCTGGTCTACGTCGCTGGGGTCTTCGGGTGGGTCCTGTTTTTCGATCACGAGCAAGGCCGGGTCCTTGAGGTCCCGAAGGCCGCGGAACAAATGCCCGCGCGGTGCCTGCCATACCTGTGAGGTTGCGGGGCTCATGTCCACAACCGTCACCATATCGGTTGCCTCTTTATAAGCGATACACAGGCACCAGAACTCCTCCAACAGGGCCGTTTCACGGAACGCATTCTTAGGGGGGCGTATGACCTCAGACCCCAGGACTTTATTGAAATCGATATTGATCATCAGATGACGAAGATCTTTGTGTTCGTTCAGACTTTGCAATTGGTGGTGGAACCAGTCTTCGGGTGAACTGACGTTTTTGTCCGAACGTTTGGCGTAGCTGCGGAAAGTGCTGCCCAGATGCACGTCCGGTTCCTGACTGAGGTACCGTTGCGCCATGGCGTGCATTTCCCGGGCTGTCGACACACGACTAAGCGCTTCGGCCAAATCGGTTTGCGTTGCCCTCAGCAGTTTGTCTTCGTCAACCTGTTCATCCCCAAGGATGGCCAGGCTTTCGGCAAGAACGCCCATCGAATTCATGTTCGGGCTGGCCCGCCGGAACAGGTTGCGCCGCTTTTTGGGGTCCTTGGCTAGGTATTGCGTACTGTCGACATAATTGCAGTCCTGCTTCAGGGTTTGCAGGTATGTTTTGACAGCGTCTAGCGCCGAAAACCGCAGCATTCCCCGTGATCGCATCGATGTTCCATCGCGGTCGGTCATCCCGGCCCACAGTCGATCAATGGTTGTTACCCATAGCTTGCCGTACTTTTCCGGGTGAACGTCCATCATATGCACAAGGCCGGTGCTTGGGTTGCACTTTGCGATAATGGCAAAATGGCCGCCCGGCATGTTCTCCTTGCCATGTGCGACACCGACTTGAAAATTCGCCACAAGGATATCGTTCTTTCCACCCAGCCGATTGGATTCGTCTATTGCCTCAAGCAGCAGATCCACGGATGTCGTGGCCTCATCCATGAAATAGGCCTGCACCTGAATGACATCGCGCAGGTCCTGGGTATGGATGAATGTGCAGGCAACATCGAAAAGTTCGCCCAGCGATATTCCGTCGTTTACGACAAACGAGGTCGGTAAGCCGCATTCGCGAAAGATGTCGTTGACTTCGTAGCTGAATCCAAGCGCCGACATGCTAAGGGCTGCAGCGGTCACGCTGCAGCAATTGATCGGCTGTTGATAGTTCTTCAGATGCACACTGACCAGATCGCCAAACAGCGTATCTTCACAGGCATCTTTGATCTTTTTCGGGATTGCCTTCCATTGGTGTTTGGGCAGATAGGCCAATCGGGTGCCCGGAGTGGCCAGCGCCTGAAGACTGACGGGAATGTCCTCGATTTCGAGATGCTCTTCGTAAAAATAGTCCCCGGTGTCTGCGGTCGCCAGAACCGCCTTGTCCTGCCGGAGCTGAACCATGCCGCCAAGGACCACGAACATACCTTCAGAGGGCAGGACCATCTCTTCGGATACTTCGTAGAACTCGAATTTCGAATGAATGACTGATGGATCCTTGGATGGCAGGACCTCGTCTATCAATTTCAGATCGTCTTGGGATGGATTGAATGATTGAGAGCTTTCAATTGGATCTTTAGGCACGTCTTGTCCCCCCTGAACTTCGCCGTGAAAATTGTCAAAGACCCAACGCAGAAGCTTGTTTTTGGGTCAGGCACCCATCGGTCATACGGAATAGAAAACCGGCCTGACGTAATTTCCCGCGCTGGGCGGACCGATTGAACACATTGATATGCGCGAACAAAAGGATCCAATTGAGCGTACTGTATAATATCTGAATATAAAAATCACTGGCGTTGTTGATTGGGCCAATTGCGTTGCAGCCATAGGGTGATCATGTCGTTCATCGTGCCGCCGAGCGCTGAGGCTCGCACAGGTGGTACGACGAATTGACAAAAATCCTGTCAATATGACAAGCATAACCACGATTTCGTCAAGATTGCCCCTGCGTTTCGGACAGAAGCGGCCTCATACTTTCAAAAACGAAAGAGGAGGCGCGTTTTGAGCTGGAACATTTGTGTCATCGGAGCAGGCAAGATCGGTCAGATGATCGCGACCTTGCTGAAGTCATCGGCCAATTACTCGGTCACAGTGGCCGACCGGGATTTGGCTGCGTTATCAGCATTGAACAAGCAGGGCATTTCGACCCGGCAAATCGATGTGAGAGACGAAGCGCAACTGACCGAAGGCCTGGGTGGGTTCGATGCCGTAGTCTCGGCGGCCCCATTCTTTCTGACGCCGAAAATTGCCAAAGCGGCCAAGGCCGCTGGCGCACACTATTTTGACCTGACGGAAGACGTCGCCGCGACCAATGCGGTGCGTGACTTGGCACAAGGCAGCGATACGGCGTTCATGCCGCAATGCGGTCTGGCACCGGGTTTTGTCGGTATTGCAGGGGCATCGCTGGCAGCGGAATTTGGTGAAATTGACAGCCTGCACATGCGGGTGGGGGCGCTGCCGCTCTATCCGACCAACGCGCTAAAATACAATCTGACCTGGTCCACTGACGGGTTGATCAACGAATACTGCAACCCTTGCGATGCCATTGTGAATGGTGAACGGGTCAAGACCGCTCCGCTGGAGGATTATGAGCTGCTTGGCCATGACGGGGTGGAGTACGAATGCTTCAACACCTCTGGTGGGTTGGGAACGTTACCCGAAACGCTGGACGGCAAGGCGCGGGCCGTGTCTTACCGTTCGATCCGGTATCCGGGCCATTGCGATATCCTGAAATTGCTTCTCAAAGACCTGGGTCTGGAACACCGCCGCGATCTTTTGAAGGACATTTTTGAGACCGCACTGCCGCGCACCGATCAGGATGTGGTGCTGGTCTATTGCACCGCAAAAGGCATGATCGACGGCGCGCTGCGCGAGAAATCCCTGATCAACAAGAGCTTTGCCCGCACCATCAACGGACAGGTCTGGAGCGCTATACAGGTCACCACGGCCGCAGGCGTTCTAGGCGTCGTCGATCTAATGCGGACAGGTGCTTTGCCTGCGAAAGGGTTTGTCCGGCAGGAACAGGTGAACCTGTCCGATTTCCTGAACACCGAATTTGGCCGGCTCTATCGCGCCGGCGACGTAACCGAACAGAACAAGGCGGCCTGAGATATGAAAGACATCGTGATGACAGCCCAAACAACCCTCGCCAATCTGGATCTGACCGAGGCCGAACTGACCGGCGGCACGCTCAAAGTGACGTCTCCAATTGATGGCAGCGTGTTGGCCGACGTGCACGAAACACCTGTTGCCGACATGGACGCCATCTTTGCCCGTTCTAAAACGGCGTTCAAAGAATGGCGGACAGTACCGGCCCCGCGCCGGGGTGAGCTGATCCGCCTGTTGGGAGAGGAACTGCGCGCCGCCAAGGACGATCTGGGTGCTCTGGTCAGTTGGGAGGCTGGCAAGATCACCTCGGAAGGTCTGGGCGAAGTGCAGGAGATGATCGACATCTGCGACTTTGCGGTTGGTCTTTCGCGTCAATTGTATGGTCTGACCATTGCGTCCGAGCGTCCGGGTCACCGGATGATGGAGACGTGGCATCCGGCAGGTCCGGTCGGAGTGATCTCGGCCTTCAACTTCCCGGTTGCGGTTTGGTCGTGGAATGCGGCACTGGCGCTGGTTTGCGGTGATCCGGTGGTCTGGAAGCCGTCCGAGAAATCTCCGCTGACCGCGATGGCTTGTCAGAAGATTTTTGAACGCGCGCTGGCCCGGTTTGGCGATGCGCCGGACAACCTGCTGCAAACCCTGATCGGCGGTGCGGCGCTGGGCGAGGCCTTGGTCGCAAGCGAAAACGTTCCGATTATCTCGGCCACAGGGTCCACCCGTATGGGTCGCGCCGTGGCCCCCATCGTGGCGCAACGCTTTGGCAAGTGCATTCTGGAGCTGGGTGGCAACAACGCGATGATCGTTGGTCCTTCGGCCGATCTGGAAATGGCTGTCCGTGCGGTTGTGTTCTCGGCCGTCGGTACGGCCGGTCAGCGCTGCACCACGCTGCGCCGCCTGATCGTACATAACTCGATCCGCGAGGAGTTAGTGGGCCGTTTGAAAAAGGCCTATGCGGGCTTGCCCATCGGCAACCCGCTGGTCGAAGGCACGTTGATTGGCCCGTTGGTAGACGAAGCCTCGGGCACGGCAATGACCGCTGCGCTTGAAGCCGCCAAGATCGAAGGTGGCACCGTGCATGGCGGTCGTCGCGTGACCGATGGTGTACCTGCCGGTGTCTATATGGAACCAGCCATTGTCGAAATGCCAGGCCAGACGGCGGTTGTTAAAACCGAAACCTTTGCGCCGATCCTGTATGTCATGGGTTATGACGATTTTGATGACGCGATTGAGTTGCAGAATGACGTCCCGCAAGGCCTGTCTTCTTGCGTCTTTACCCTGAACATGCGCGAGGCCGAGCAGTTCTTGACTGCGGCCGGGTCGGATTGCGGCATCGCCAACGTCAATATCGGCCCGTCAGGTGCCGAGATCGGCGGAGCCTTCGGCGGTGAGAAGGAAACTGGCGGTGGGCGCGAAAGCGGCTCGGACGCGTGGAAAGCCTATATGCGTCGTCAGACAAATACGGTGAACTACTCGGCTGAGCTGCCCTTGGCGCAGGGCGTCAAGTTCGACATCTGAACCAGTTATCCAGCGGCGCTTTAAAGCGCCGCTGGACGTTTCAGATTAATCGGCAAAAAGATAATCAAGGCTCATGATGGCTTGCGCCTTGTCCAGCGAAACGCCCAGAAACTCGGCAATCGCGGTCTCATTCTCAATATTTGAGTTGGTCTCGCGGATACGCAGGTATCCGTCAAACTCTGCCTCGCGGATCAATTCGGATTCGTGCACCAGTGAACTGCGCAGCGCCGGGATCAGACGGGCCACGGTTTCCCGAGGACTGCTGTCCCCGGCCAACCCAACCCGGCGAGCGTGACCGATCAGATAGTCGTCGGAATACTCGCACTCGATTTCAAGAACATGGCTGCGGGCCTGAACCGAGCAGAAATCCTGAATGATATCCAGATCTGCGGGATCCACGCACAAGACCAGCTTGTTGGAACCAAAGCTTTCAAACAGCATGCGAGCCACCGCGCGCCGGTGCCGCGTGCGCTTGGCCAGAGACGATTCAATGCCACCCAGATCAGGCAAAGAAGTGTCTTCTTCGTTGAACAGGTATTCGACGCAGGGAATGTCGGTTTCCGAGACGATCTGGTCCACCAACCGTTTGGCAACATGCCATTTCTTGCTCACGATCAGAAACACTTCGCGCTCGGGACCCAAGGAATTGCCCGCCTCCCAGAACCGCTGCGCATAACGTCGCCCCACCCGGCCACGCCCTGTCAGAAAGCTGTACAGGTTGCGGCCTTCGTCCGAGATGTGAAAGGTCATCCCTTCGGTAGCGTACATCTGACCCAGCCTGTCCTTCAGTTTATGGGCTTCGGGGCTGATCTTGCGGGCGAACAGGTAATCTTGCGATAGAAGCAAGTCATAGTGATCGTTGTAGAACGTCACCGGCATGCCATAATCAGAGAACATCAGAAATGTGGGAGTGCGGTTGTCGATCTCAGTCTTGGGGATCAGATGGCGCACCAACGTCTGAAAAAAGGTCTCGTCCGGAATCCAGGTGGTCGAGAAAAACCGTTTCACATCCGGGCGCTTTTGCAGAAAATCCAGGATCATTTCGATGGTCCTGCGGCGCAGGCACCACCATTGGCTGCCGATCATTATCTGAACATCTGACGGAATCTCGCGCGTCAAACCAAACCGTTTTTGCAGATTGTACGACCCGTAAAACAGCTTGGCCTGTGTGCGTTCGTTGAAATAGTGCCGATAGATCAGCCGGTCTTCAACCATGCCGGTCTTGATCCAGTTGCTTTCCAGGAAATCATGGCTTTCGACGAAATCAACGTCGTTCTGGTTCAGAAAGTCGTGGATGTACTCAGCCGATTTGATCGGCATGCAGTCACCTGACACCATGTAGAAATGAGTGGCGCGGGGAAACGCATCCACAGCGGCCTGCAGGGCGTTCAGCGTGGCCTGAACCAGTGACCAAGCCCCCCAGCCGCATTTGATGCGCTTGCTGGCAAACGTGACATTGGGGTTGTCTTTCAAAGCCTCGCGAATGCGTTCGAAAGCGGCCGCACTGGCCCGCGCGTCAAAGTGGATCGCCATGCAATCCCCGGCTGCGGTCAGTTGCTCGGCCTGCGCGATGATTGCGTCAGGGTCTTTGTGACAAAGCAATATGTAGGCAATTCTTGCCATATTGGCCTATTGTTTTCCGTTTCTGCCCGTTTCCAACCGTGATACTGAGGATGAGCGATTGAATAAATAGAATATTTTTGGTTTTTTGTTTTCAAATGCTGGCGCGTCAATTCTAAGACCAGATCAGCAAAGGAGGCACAGCAGATGGGTTTTCCCGGTACATGGATGACCGAAAGCGAAAGCATGGTTTACCGTGTGGTGCCGAAATGCGCCTGTTCGACCATTGGTCAGATCATGTTTTATTCCGATCACGGGCAGTTTTTTGACGGTGATATCCATGACGCAAAAGACGGGATGCACAAATGGGCCTTCGGTCCAAGTCAGGATCAGATCTCGGGAAATGTGCGGGATCACAAATCCCTGGCCTTTACGTGCGTGCGCAACCCCTACACCCGAATTCTAAGCTCGTTCTTCGACAAGATCTGCGGCATTCAGCGCAACGGCAAGCGGTATCGGGGCAATTTGGTGCCCACGCTTATCTATAATTACGGGATCGAAGTTGGCGGCGACGATGGCAAGGGTGAGTTCGATCAGATCGCCAGTTTCCGCCGGTTTTTGCTGTTTGCACGTGATACGATCCGCTGGCGCCGCCCGATGGATCCTGACATTCACTGGTCGGCCATGTCCGGGCATGTTTCTACCTTCATCGTGAATGGTGGGCAGTACGATCAGATTTTCTGGACTGAGCAGTTCAACGAAGGAATGCAAAGTGTCCTTGATCGGTTAGAGACACCGCACGCTGTGAATTTGTCCGAAATCCCGCGATTCAATGAATCCGAAGGCCACGGGCCCAAACGTGCGCATCCGGTCGAGGACTACTTTGACGACCTTTCGATGCATCTGGTCTACGAAATCTACAAACACGATTTCGAGTTGTTCAAATACGATTTTGAGAACCCGGGCAACAAGATGCCAATCGGTGAGATTGATCTGGACGAAGTTCATGCCAAACTGGGCGACTAGGCGAACGAGTCAGCGATTGATCAGGCACTCTTTCAGGCCAGACGGGTATAGCTCTGGGCCGCCGGTATCCAGAGCATCCAGACTGAACCATCCTGCTGTCCAGCTCAGGCCATTGTCTTCGGTGAATGAAATCGGCGCGTCGGGCCAGTTCAAAAGCTCGGGGCACTGAATCTCGGCCACAAAGATGATCTCATGCCCCTGATGCCCTTCATGCTGGTACAGGTTCTCAATCACCAGCGGTTGCCCTCTGACTTCAACCGTCACATCGAGTTCTTCGCGGAACTCACGTTTCAGGGCGTCATGCCATGTTTCGCCGAATTCGACCGATCCGCCCAACGGGCGAACACCCTTGATGCGACCGTCGTCATTTGGGACTTCAGCAGCAAGAAGGCGGTCCCCCCGCCAATGCAAGCCGATGGCTTTGACACGGATACCTTTGTGCGGGCGCCAGAATGTCATGCTTCTCACCGATTGTGCTATGGATATCGTTGAATACAATAGAAAAAGGTCTCGCTAAACAAACTAGCGAGACCTTTGAAGTTATTGCAGTTTGGGTGGTTTGGAAACCGCTTCGTCAGACTTGGCGCACGGCACCTTTCGCGGCACTTGTCGCCAGCTTGGCATAGGCCTTGAGCGCGGTTGACACCTTGCGCTTGCGCGGTGCGGCGGGCACCCATCCCTTTTCGTCCTGCTCTTCGCGGCGGGCGGCCAGTTCTTCGTCAGACACGGCCAGATGAATCGTCCGGTTGGGGATGTCGATCTCGATCTTGTCGCCTTGCTTGACCAGCCCGATTTCGCCACCCTCGGCGGCCTCTGGTGAAACGTGGCCAATCGACAGGCCCGAAGTGCCACCCGAAAAACGCCCATCGGTCAGCAGGGCGCAGGCTTTGCCCAGACCCTTGGATTTCAAGTAAGACGTCGGATAGAGCATTTCCTGCATCCCCGGACCGCCGCGCGGGCCTTCATAGCGGATCACCACCACGTCGCCTTCTTTGACCTTGCCGGTCAGGATGTCGTTCACGGCCTGATCCTGGCTTTCGCAGACATAGGCAGATCCAGTGAACGTCAGGCTGTTGGGATCAACGCCTGCCGTTTTCACGATACATCCTTCGCGCGCGATGTTGCCGAACAGAACCGCCAGACCGCCATCCTGACTGAACGCGTGTTCCTTGGACCGGATCACACCGCCTTCGCGGTCGGTGTCCAGTTCCTTGTACCGGTTCGACTGGCTGAACGCCTGCGTCGTGCGTACGCCGCCGGGCGCGGCCTTGAACAGATCCTGCGCTGCGGGGTTGTTGGCGACCTTGATATCCCAGTTGGCAATCGCTTCGCCCATGGTCGCCGAATGCACGGTGCTGCAATCTTCGTGCAGCAGTCCCGCGCGGCTGAGTTCACCGAGGATCGAGAAGATGCCACCGGCGCGGTGCACGTCCTCCATATGAACATTCTCAGTATTGGGCGCGACCTTGCACAGACACGGCACCTGACGGCTCAGGCGGTCCATATCGGTCATGGTGAAATGCACTTCGCCCTCATGCGCGATGGCCAGCAAGTGCAGCACCGTGTTGGTCGAACCGCCCATGGCGATATCCAGGCTCATCGCATTTTCAAAGGCGTCGAACGTGGCTATTTCGCGCGGAAGGAAGCCTTTTTCGTCCAGATCGTAGTGGCGTTTGGTGATTTCCACGATCCGACGACCGGCCTCAAGGAACAGCTCTTTGCGGTCCGCATGTGTGGCCAGAGTTGAGCCGTTGCCCGGCAGCGCCAGCCCCAGAGCTTCGGCCAGACAGTTCATCGAGTTGGCGGTGAACATACCGGAACAGGAGCCACAGGTTGGGCAGGCGTTCTCTTCGATGTGCTGGACCTGTTCGTCGGTGAACCTGTCGTCGGCGGCGGCGACCATTGCGTCAACCAGATCGATCTTCTTGGCATCCAGATCGGCGATGTCGATCTTGCCGGCCTCCATCGGACCGCCCGAGACAAAGATGGCCGGGATGTTCAGGCGCATCGCGGCCATCAGCATGCCGGGGGTGATCTTGTCGCAGTTCGAAATACACACCATCGCATCAGCGCAGTGGGCGTTGACCATGTATTCGACCGAATCTGCGATCACCTCACGCGAGGGCAGCGAATACAGCATCCCGTCATGGCCCATGGCGATGCCGTCATCCACCGCGATGGTGTTGAACTCTTTCGCAACACCGCCTGCGGCCTCAACCTCGCGCGCGACCATCTGGCCCAGATCTTTCAGGTGCACGTGGCCGGGGACGAATTGGGTGAACGAGTTGACGATGGCGATGATCGGTTTGCCGAAATCGTCGTCACCCATACCGGTGGCGCGCCATAGGCCGCGGGCACCGGCCATGTTGCGGCCGTGGGTTGAGGTTCTGGATCGGTACATTGGCATGATGCTGTTTCCCTTTTGCCCCGGTTGCGATATTCGGGATGCGTGCGTTATAGCGCACGTATCACATGTGCGCTATAACGCACAAGAGGATTCGAGAGACGACAAGATGGCACCGGACGAAATTACGGTAAAACTACGCGATGTGCGGGCGGCCTCAGGGTTGAGCCTGTCCAAAGTGGCCGAGATGACAGGTGTCAGCAAAGCCATGCTGGGTCAGATCGAACGAGGCGAATCCAGCCCGACCATCGCAACGCTGTGGAAAATCGCCAAAGGGTTTCAGCTGCCGCTTAGTGCGTTGATCGGAACGGCAGCCCTGCGGGATACCGCCATGACCGACGTGTTTCACACGGTGACCTTTCCCGGCAGCATTGAGGTCAAGATCGTCTTTCCCTTCGATCCGGCGCTGGGGGCCGAAACGTTTCACGTCGACCTTGCCCCAAACCAAAGCCACGAATCCGCAGCCCATGCCGCAGGGGTGACCGAAGAAGTGTTTGTGCTGAACGGATCGCTTGAGATTCTGCGCGACAGTGACTGGGTTCCGCTACAGGCCGGGCAGGGCCTACGCTTTGCAGCCGATCTGCCGCATGGCTACAGGGCCGGGACGAATGGCGCTGCGTTTTTGAACATGCATCACTATGCGCAACCAGCCGAGGTCACCTGAGGCAACGCGCTCGCTGGAAAGGGTGGGCGACATGAAAAAAATATGTGACCCAAGTACAAAGTTATGACTTTATGTCGAGGTAGCACACAGCGCGGGTCGCGCTGTGTACGGTTTCTTTAGCACGAACCGGTCAGTTCGACGCGGATTGCAGCTTAGAGCTGTACTCGGACAACGAGCTGGAAACGATATCGTACCACTCGCCCGACTGCCGCATTTCGTTCAGGCCATTATTCAGCATCGAGATATACTGCAGCCCGTATGGGTTGGATTTATGGGCCAGCAGACGAATGGTGGATAGATGGGTGAAGTTCTCATTCTGAACCACCTCGTTCTCCATACCCAAAGCCGCAATTGCACCATTGGCTTGCTGGATAGCCATCCCGGTGGCGTCCGCGGTTCCGTTCATGACCGCCTCGATGCACTCTTCCGGGGTGCGGGGGCGAACAAGCGTGATTTTGGGTTCGACTAGGCCGGCCTCTTCCAGGTCATTGGTAAAGAACCCGTCCATACGACAGAATACGGCCCTTTCCAGCTCTTCGATGGAGGCTGCGCCAGCATATTTGCTGTCGGGCAGTGTGAAATAGCCCACGACTGATTCATACAATGGCTGTGACGCGTAGAACCCGTTACAGCGATAAAGGCTGTCTTCACCCATGGCATCGGGGTTTTTTTGCGCAATCTGGCACAACCCATGCAACGGCGATGTCATACGCTCCGGCGGGCAGAAGTGTATAAAGATGTGAGTTGAAATCGTTCACCCAACCCTGGTTGTATTCGCGCTTGTTGCCAGCACGATGCAGGGCCGTTGTCGACAACCGCATCAAAAAGCCGCCACCCGAAAGACCTTCGTCCGTATAGGGTGCCCAATCGTTATCGGCCAAAAGACGAATCGGTGGTTCATAAACGTTTCTGGCTTTGATCTTCGCGGCCTTTTCTTCCTCTCGCTCGACAACTTCGTTGAACTGCGATGCGGCGGTCAAGCGACCGTCGGCGCATGGTAAATTCAGAACAGTACCAGGCGTCAGGTTGTTCGGATTTCCGGCAATGACGTTTCTGTTCGCGTTGAAGATGATTTGGTAGTCCCGAGACCCATAAGCCGTTTCGGAAATAGTCGCCAGTGTATC
The DNA here is from genome assembly GCF_900312795.1 of Ruegeria sp. AU67. Lineage (NCBI taxonomy): Bacteria > Pseudomonadati > Pseudomonadota > Alphaproteobacteria > Rhodobacterales > Roseobacteraceae > Ruegeria > Ruegeria sp. AU67. The sequence continues at coordinate 100,871 of NZ_OMPH01000016.1, read as the reverse complement.
GCCTGCTTTTACTGTATACGGTTCGCACGCGACCTGCGCCGCAGCGCTTATCGGTGAGATCAAGGCAGCCAGACCCAGGGCCACTAGGCCAAACTTAATTCCAGGGGTATTCATTTCGTTCTCCTGTCGAGTGAGTGCTTTAACGTGCGCCAGGGTCCGGGTTGTTTGGTCTACTACCCTGGCGGTGGTATTTTTCTTCACTTACAGAATGTTAGGAAAGGTGTTCCGCGCTGCTCCAAATTTTTCAGACTGCGGGGGAATGTATTTATTATTTTTCCAATTTGCCCGTTTCCCTTGGCTCCAGCTCCGATGTTGTATTGGCTGTTTCACGGCCTGAACATGGGCGCTTTCACAGATACTCCGGGGTACAATGACGTAGGGAAAACCGGCCATTTTACGGCGGAAAGTGCATTTTTTGAGTTCAACCCCTAGTGGAGTGAAAAATATCATGCAAGCGCAAGTCCACAAAGCAGGACGGCACTCTTACACCCATGACCATTTCCGGTGGTTACAACTCAAAATGTGCATATGGGCAAACCGTGTGCGGAAGTTAAACTGAGTTACGGGTGCGCTTGGGCCTGTTTGTTTTGCTCAAATTGGCCCCAATCGCCCGGAACCGCAGGATCAGAGGCGTCCGTTAGCGTCATCATCCCATCCAGTCTTGAACCCGCATGCGCGCGCGTATAGGGACAAACCAAGCGCGTTTAGGGGAGGCTTTTATGCAGGACGATCCGAAAACCCTCGTTTCTACCGAATGGCTTGCCGCCCATCTCAAGGACCCGGATCTGCGGGTGCTGGACGGGTCGTGGTATCTGCCTCAGCAAGGGCGGGACGCAAAGGCCGAATATGACGCGGCCCACATCCCCGGTGCGAGGTTCTTTGATATTGATGATATCTCGGACCACCGCTCGGACTTGCCGCATATGGCGCCCCCGGTCGAAAAGTTCATGTCCCGCCTGAGGGCAATGGGCGTGGGCGACGGCCATCAGGTTGTCGTCTATGATGGGGCCGGCTTGATGTCTGCCGCCCGTGTATGGTGGTTGTTCCGGTTGATGGGGCAGGAAAACATCGCCGTTCTGGATGGTGGTCTGCCGAAATGGCAGGCCGAGGGGCATGAGATCGAAGATCTGCCGCCGGTGATCCGCGACCGCCACATGACCGTTCGGGTCCAGAACCATCTGGTCCGCGATGTCACGCAGGTATCTGCCGCCGCCAAGCTGGCCGATCATGAGATCATCGACGCACGCTCTGCGGACCGCTTTGCCGGAACCGGGACAGAACCGCGCGAAGGTCTGCGCCCAGGCCATATTCCAGGGTCGCGCAATGTGCCCTTCGGCACGTTGCTGAACAAGAACGGCACGATGAAATCACCCGACGAATGCCGCGCCATCTTCGAGTCCGCAGGTGTGGACCTGTCGAAACCGGCCATCACATCCTGCGGGTCGGGTGTGACCGCCGCAATCCTCAGCCTTGCGCTTGAGCGCATCGGCAAGAAAGACCACTCGCTTTATGACGGCTCCTGGGCTGAATGGGGTGCCTTCCCGACCCTGCCCGTCGCAACCGGAGAGAACTGATGTTCGAAAACCTCAAACCGCAGCCTGCCGACAAGATTCTGGCGCTGATGCAGGCGTACCGCGAAGATCCGCGCGATCAGAAGATCGACCTGGGTGTTGGCGTCTACAAGAATGCCGAGGGCGTGACCCCGGTGATGCGTGCGGTGAAAGCGGCCGAAAAGCGCATCCTAGAAGAGCAAGAGAGCAAGGCCTACACCGGATTGGCGGGCGACCCGGCTTATGCCGATGCGATGATTGGCCTGATCCTGGGCACCTCGGTTCCACGCGGCAACATCGCTGCCGTGGCGACGCCCGGCGGAACCGGTGCCTGCCGTCAAGCATTTGAGATGATCCGCATGGCCAACCCCTCGGCTCGCGTGTTCGTGTCGAACCCGACATGGCCCAACCACCTGTCGATCCTGAACTATCTGGGGATGGAGACGGTCCAATATCGGTATTTCGACGGTGAAACCCGTGGCGTCGATTTCGACGGCATGATCGAGGACCTGAAAACCGCGAATGCGGGCGACGTGATCCTGCTGCACGGTTGCTGCCACAACCCGACCGGTGCCAACCTGAACATGGTGCAGTGGCAGGAGGTCGTGAACCTGATCAACGAGCGTGGCCTCGTGGCAATGATCGATATCGCCTATCAGGGCTTTGGCGACGGACTGGAAGAGGATGCGCAGGCGACCCGACTGGTGGCCTCGTCGGTCAAGCGTTGCCTGATTGCAGCGTCCTGCTCGAAGAATTTCGGTGTCTACCGCGAGCGGACCGGCCTGTTGATGGCCATCAGTGATGACCCGGCGCAGACGGCTCTGAACCAGTCCACGCTGGCATTCCTGAACCGTCAGAACTACTCGTTCCCGCCGGATCACGGCGCACGGGTGGTGACGACGATCCTGAATGATGAAGCCCTGCGCGCTGACTGGACGGCTGAGCTGGAAGAGGTGCGCCTTTCGATGTTGGGCCTGCGCCAACAACTGGCAGACGAGCTGCAGGCCCAAAGTGGGTCCGATCGCTTTGGGTTCGTCGCCCAGCACCGCGGCATGTTCTCGCGTCTGGGGGCGGCACCGGAACTGGTCGAAAAGCTACGCGCGGATCACGGCATCTACATGGTCGGTGACAGCCGGTTGAACATTGCTGGCTTGAACGCGACGACGGTTCCGATCTTGGCCAAGGCGATTATTGACGTCGGTGTCTAATTCAATTCTATAAATCAGAAAACCCGGGCGCGAACGCCCGGGTTTTTTATTTTCGAGTGGCTGGCTATTAGCCTTTCGAAAACTCTGGATAAGCTTCCATACCCAGCTCTGCCATGTCGAGGCCGTTGATCTCGTCTTCTTCGCTGACACGGATGCCGACCGTCGCCTTCAGAATTGTCCACAGGATCAACGCGCCAACAAATGTGAACACACCATAAGCTACGATACCGGTCAGTTGGGTGATCAGGTTTGCTTCGCCGTAGAAGATCACGGCGATGGTGCCCCAGATGCCTGCGAACAGGTGAACCGGGATGGCACCGACAACGTCGTCGATCTTAAACTTGTCCAGCATCGGAACCGCGAAGACTACGATGATGCCACCAACTGCACCGATCCACAGCGCTCCGAACAGGGTCGGGGCAAGCGGTTCTGCGGTGATCGAGACCAGACCGGCCAGCGCGCCGTTCAGCACCATGGTCAGGTCAGGTTTCTTGTACAACACCTGCGTCATGATCAGGGCTGCGATAGCACCAGATGCGGCGGCCATGTTGGTGTTGGCGAAGATGCGGGACACGTCGGATACGTCACCTACGGTGCCCATCGCCAGTTGAGAGCCGCCGTTGAAGCCAAACCAGCCCAGCCAAAGGATGAACGTACCCAGAGTTGCCAGCGCCAGGTTGGAACCGGGCATCGGGTGAACTTTGCCGTCTTTGTACTTGCCAATGCGGGGGCCAAGGATCAGGCAGCCCGCCAGTGCGGCCCATCCGCCGACCGAATGCACAACTGTCGAACCGGCGAAGTCGGAAAAGCCCATGGCATCCAGCCAGCCGCCGCCCCATTTCCACGATCCAGAGATCGGGTAGAGGATACCAGTCAGCACGATGACGAAGACCAGGAAGGGCCACAGCTTTATGCGCTCGGCCACGGCACCGGACACGATGGACGCGGTTGCCGCCACAAAGACCAGCTGGAAGAAGAAGTCCGAACCGATAGACGCGTAATCTAACGCCGCGTCCGCGGGCGCAACACCCACAGCATCAAGCACGGTCGGGCCGCCAAGAGCAAAGAAACCATTAAAATCGCCCGGGTACATCGTGTTGAAGCCGACCAGCCAGTACATGATCGCGGCAATCGAAAACAGCGCGATGTTCTTGATCATCTGCATGGCAACGTTCTTGGAACGCACCAGACCGCCCTCGAGCATGGCAAATCCTGCTGCCATGAAGAAGACAAGGAAGCCTGCCATCAGGAACAACAGGGTGGTAAAAATATACTGGGTGTGCAGCGCAGCTTCGCCCTCGGCGGCCTCTTGCGCCAGGCCCATCTGCGGCAGCACGACTAGCGCGGCGGCTGGGATGAGAGATTTCATCAGGTTCATTGTCAGTCCTCGAATGCTTTGGAGTGGCGGCGCTTACAGCGCCTCTTCGTTCGTTTCCCCGGTCCGCACGCGCAGCGCCTGCTCGACATCAAGGACGAAAATCTTGCCGTCACCGATCTTGCCGGTCTTGGCGGTTTTGGTGATGGTCTCGACGATTTGGTCGGCCATCGTGGCGGGCACCACGATTTCAAGCTTGATCTTGGGCACGAAATTCACCGCGTATTCGGCCCCACGATAGATTTCGGTGTGGCCCGATTGCGAGCCGAAGCCCTTGATCTCGGTCACCATCATGCCGCGCACGCCGGCTTCGGTCAGTGCCTCGCGCACCTCCTCCAGCTTGAATGGCTTGATTGTCGCAATGATCAGTTTCACGTCTGTCCCCTCTTCCTGTCCGGCGGAACCGGTTTGTTTGCACCTGCAGAAAGAGAGCGTGACTGACCGCAGTAAGAAACGGTCAGGGCGGGAGAACGCAGGGGAAAAGGGGGGTAAGGTGCACAATTTTTGCACAAAAAAACGTTGATGCCTAAAAATCAGGCGAACTATTGAGGCCGGTTAGCGGAATTTCATACCTCTACTTCGCGCCGGTGGCAGGGTATGGTGCCTCAAAATGATAACCGGGCAGAGTTTGAGCATGACTGAGTCCAGGCGTCGCAAGACATCGCTTGTTGCAGACAAAAGATACCCTTCAAAGGGGCGTAAACCCGCTGCAACAAAGCGGACGACAAAGCCCGCCGGCAAGAAGGCGACGGCGCGCAAGACGTCGACTCGCAAAACCGCCCGGAAGAGAATCCGCAAGACGTCCGGTGGCGGCGGCGGCTTCTTGCGCCGCATGTTCCGTTGGATTTGGCGGTTGATTTGGGGTGTGACCTGGCGTGTGGGCGCGGTGGCTGCCATGCTGTTGGCTTTGGCGGTTGGGGTTGTCTACTCCTCTCTGCCTGACGTCGATGCTTTGCTAGACGGTCGCGCGCGCGGGTCGGTGACCCTGTTGGATCGGGACGGCAAGGTCTTTGCCTGGCGTGGGGACCAATTTGGTGGGGTGATCACGGCCGATACTGTCTCGCCGCATCTGAAGAACGCTGTCGTCGCGACCGAGGACAAGCGGTTCTATCGCCATTTCGGCGTCAGCCCGCGCGGTGTCGCAAGCGCTGTGCGCATCAACCTGAGCGAAGGGCGCGGACCGCTGTCGGGGCATGGCGGGTCGACCATCACGCAGCAGACGGCCAAGCTGTTGTGTCTGGGTGTGCCTTATGAGCCCAGTGAATGGGAATCCGAAGCTGCCTATGAGTCTGATTGCCGTCAAGGCTCGCTTTGGCGCAAGGCCAAAGAGGCGGTCTATGCGATGGCGATGGAGGTCAAGTATTCCAAGGACGAGATCCTGACCATCTATCTGAACCGGGCCTTCCTGGGCGCGGGTGCGCGCGGGTTCGAGGCCGCAAGCCAACGCTATTTCGGGATTTCGGCGGCTGAGGTCAGCCCGTCGCAGGCTGCTATGCTGGCTGGTCTGCTGGTGGCACCGACGCGCTATGCACCTACGAATAACCTGCAACGTTCGCAGGATCGAGCGCGGCTGGTGGTTGGCCTGATGGAGGCACAGGGGTATCTGACCTCGGCACAAGCAAGCAGTGCGCGCAGCAATCCCGCGCAACTGTCCGAAGCCGCTGCTGCGCGGGCGGGGGGCTATTTCGCCGATTGGGTGATGGCCAGCGGACCCGAGTTCTTTACACGCAACACGACCGAAGATGTGGTGATCCGCACCACACTGGATCAGCGTATCCAGAAATCGGCCGAAGAGGCGCTGCAGTTCATCTTCCAGGAGAAGGTCCGCGAAGGATCAAAGGCGCAGGCCGCGATCGTGGTGATGTCGGCGGACGGGGCTGTGCGCGGAATGGTTGGCGGGCGCAAGACCCGCGTGTCCGGTGCATTCAACCGCGCCACGCAGGCGCTGCGGCAAACGGGGTCATCATTCAAACCCTTTGTTTATGCCACCGCGCTTGAGCTTGGCTATTCGCCATTGGATACGGTGGTGGATGAGCCCTACTGCGTGAACATTCCAGGCTCTGGCCAATGGTGTCCCAAGAACTACACCAACAAGTTTTACGGGCGCGTCACACTGGCAGATGCATTGAAAAACTCGCTAAACATCCCGGCGGTGAAAGTGGCTGAGATCGCGGGGCTGGACAATGTCCGCACGGTGGCCAGCGAATTCGGCATCGATAGTGATCTGGCGCAAGGCCCCGCTCTGGCGCTGGGCGCGTCGGAAAGCACGCTGATCGAGATGACGGGGGCTTACGCCGGCATCCTGAACGGTGGCTCGGCGGTGGAACCCTATGGGCTGACCGAATTGAAGCTGTTGGGCGATCAAACCCCGGTCATGGTGACGACAACCGGCATTGGTGAGCGGGTCATCAACGACAAAGCCGCCAAACAACTGACCTGGATGATGGAGCGTGTTGTGTCCGCGGGAACCGGTGCGCGTGCACAATTGCCTGGTTGGCAGGTGGCGGGTAAAACCGGCACGACGCAGGCTGCGCGGGACGCGTGGTTCATCGGGTTCACGGCCGATTACGTAACGGGCATCTGGATGGGCTATGACGACAACACCCCATTATCTGGTGTGACCGGAGGCGGGTTGCCGGCTGAAATCTGGAAAGAAACCATGCTGCGCGTGACCGAAGGCATGACACCGACGCCGTTGCCGATGTTGGCCCCGGACCCACCGGTCAGAACAGCGCAACCTCAGCAACAGCGCCGAAAGAGCCAAACCGGGTTGGACCGGGCCATCAACAATCTGCTGAACAACATTTTCGGTGGAAACTAAAAAAGGCGGTGCGCTGGGCACCGCCTTTTGAATTGAATGAGCGCCTGATCAGAGGCTGTCGTCAAGGGCGGCCAAAATCGCATCACCCATTTCCGTGGTCGAAACCGGCGTGACGCCTTCATCTGCCAGCAGGTCGCCCGTGCGAACACCGTCGGCCAGCACTTTCTCGATCGCTGCTTCAAGACGATCTGCTTCTTCAAGCTGATCAAAGCTGTAGCGCAGCGCCATGGCAAAGCTGAGGATACAGGCGATTGGGTTGGCTTTGCCCTGACCTGTGATATCCGGGGCCGAGCCGTGGACGGGCTCGTACATCGCCTTGGGACGGCCGTTTGCCATCGGAGCACCCAAAGAGGCCGACGGCAGCATACCCAGCGAGCCGGTTAGCATCGCGGCACAGTCCGACAGGATGTCGCCGAACAGGTTGTCTGTCAGAATGACGTCGAACTGTTTGGGCGCACGCACCAACTGCATCGCGCCATTGTCGGCATACATATGGCTCAGCTCGACCTCGGGGTAATCCTTGGCCACACGGTTCACAACTTCGCGCCACAGAATGCCCGATTCCATGACATTGGCCTTCTCCATCGAGCAGACCTTTTTGTTCCGGCGCATTGCCAGCTCAAATGCCGAGCGCGCGGCGCGTTCGATCTCAGATTCGGTATAGCGCTGGGTGTTGATGCCAACACGTTCATTGCCTTCCTCGAAGATGCCGCGCGGCTCGCCGAAATAGACGCCCGAGGTCAACTCGCGCACGATCATGATATCGAGGCCGGCAACGATGTCTTTCTTCAGCGACGAGAAATCGGCCAACGCGTCAAAGCACTGTGCCGGGCGCAGGTTGGAATACAGGTCCATCTCTTTGCGCAGGCGCAGCAAGCCGCGCTCGGGCTTGAGGCTGAAATCCAGATCGTCGTATTTCGGGCCGCCAACAGCACCCAGCAGAACCGCGTCAACCTCTTGCGCTTTGGCCATCGTCTCGTCCGACAGGGGCTTGCCATGCGCATCATACGCGGCACCACCGACCAGATCCTCGCTCACGTCGAATTCCAGGCCGCGTTTCGCACCGAACCAGTCGATGACTCTGCGCACTTCGGCCATGACTTCGGGGCCAATTCCGTCTCCGGGCAGGATGAGGAGCGAGGGGTTGGACATGAAGGATCTCCTTGCGTTTTACAGCACAGGCCCTAGCGCCTGTGCGGCATCGGGTCAATGAGACGATCCCGCCTGACGGCAAGGAAAATACAGGTTTGTTTCCGTTAGCGTCTGAAAATTGCGTCAGGTCTGCATTGCAGGCCAGATCATGGCGCAAAGTGCCGTATCAGCGAGGCAGTGTCAGGTCGACCCAGATCAGCCGGTGACGGCTGGCGCTTTCGGCGCTTTCGCGTTCTTCAGAGCCCGCGGCGGGCCAGTGCACCCCGGAATCCACCACCTGCCATTGGGCCGATGGCAGGACGTAATCGACCCGCATTGGACCAACCGTTTTCCAGACCACCGTTGTCAAATCGCCTGATGGGTCTGCAGGTGAAGGGTCCTGAAGGCGGGGGTCGTTCAAAAACTCTCGGATCGCCTCTTTGCGTCCATCACCTCGCACTGGGTCCAGATTGGCGTCACACGCGATGACAAACAGACGATCGGGTTTGCGCCCGACTTCACCATCCATGACTGCGGACCAAAGACGGATCTCGTCCTTGTTCCTCAGTCCATTGCGATCCTCTGGCCCGTCAAACACCGGGGGCGAGGCGTGGAAGGTCATCAAATCCAGCCGCCCTGCCGGAGTTTCGATGGGCACAACCCAATGCGCGACGGATGAGAGGCGCTGAACGTTCTGCGCCTGTTCTGACGGGTAGGGGTCTGCGTCATGTTGGGGCAGTTCAGCACCGGGCAATTCCACCCATAGCAAGTTGGACAGGTCCTGAACCTGATCCGAAGCGATGGGATAACGGGACATCACGGCCAGCCCACCTTGTCCTGTGAAGCGACCCCAACCCTGCGCGTCACCAGGGCCGTGGGTTCGACCATCTCCGTCCAGATCAAGATCCGTTTCCAGGCCGGAATTTGGTTGGGCTGCGAAAGTGTAAGAATAGTCCAATCCGGCCTCGCGCAACCGATTTGCCAGCGCCGCCAGCGCCAGCCCCTCGAAATCCCAGTCGATCCCCTGCAACGCAATGATATCGGGGCGGGTTGCCGCCAAAACTGCAGCAACCGCCATCACCTGATCATCACCGCGGCGAATATCCCGCAGCAGCAATCCCGGACCATCGCGGCTGAGTTCTGTGTTGTAGGTGGCAATACGGATCGTCTCTGCCTGCGCCACAACGGGCAACAGCAGCAGGATCAGGATGCGGATCATGCGGTCTGGGTAGACTCGGCTGTGGAATAGGCGCGCCGTTTTTCGACGATCAGATTGGCAATGCGCAGGGTCGCCATACCACGCATGATCATGCTGGCCGGTAGAAAGGCCCATGCGCTGAGCGTCCAGATCAGGGTCTGAGGATTGCTCAGAGAGATCGGATCGGCATAGTCAGTCAGCAGTTTGATCAGCGCCGGGATCAGGAACGGCAGCAGAATACCGATGCAAATGTTCAGCCGTCCGTCACGCTGCAGACGGGTGACCACGTCACCGCCTTTGGTGGGGTCGAACAACGGAAGATTGGTCCAGACATTGAAGGCACCGTTTCCGGTCGGCCAACCGCGCACTTTCACCGCGTAGGCAAAGCTGGCGATCGTCACCAAAGCGGCGACATACGCGACGCTGGCAGAAATACGGACAAGTTCGATCAGGGGCGCGCTTGCATCGGTCGGCAGCATCAGAATGATCAGCCGTACTGGCGAATACGGAAAGTCGACCACATTCGCGACACCCACACCGAAGGAATAGAAGGTCGTCGTCAGGCCGGTCGGCGTATACGCATTTTTGCAGATCAACGTCAGGAAGGTGACCATCGACATCAACCCAACAAAGCGCAAACGGTTCACAGGCGGTGCATCGCGGAATTCAATAAAGCTGGGAAAGGCAGAGTTGTATTCAGCGAACGTCAGAAAAAACGCGAGAATGGCGAGAAAGACGACTATCTCGGTCCCATTCGTAGACGTTACAGGCAGGTACAACGCGGGTGTCAGCACCATAAGTGCGACCAATAGTCCCCGAATCGCCGCTCCTGTTGTGCGCGCAATCACTATCCAAACCCTTTCAAAACGGATTGACCGTTTCTTTTTCTTTGACGGCTTCGTCCCATCTTGCATCCGGCGTATTTATTGCCGGAGACCTCCAATATCGCCAACATTGACGATCAGCGACAATCCGCTCAAGCCAAGGTGCAGAAAACATGTGATTTTGGGCAAAATGATGGCAAAACTGGTGCGCCGTTGCATCATTTTCGTCGCAAATTCGGCGTGTATCAGAGGGGGGCACCACATGTTGTGGTTGCCGGGCCAACAACCCCAAGAAAGCGAAAGGGGTCGCCCAGGCGACCCCGATAGGTTGAGTATCCACAGATTCGTTCTTGGAATCACACCCAGGGGCGGGCCTGACTTGCGTGATCCTCGAATTTGTCGATGTGGTGATCTTTCTCCATCGTCAGGCCGATATCGTCCAAACCATTCAGCAGGCAATGCTTGCGATGTGGGTCGACACTGAACTCGATCACAACGCCATCCGAGGTGGTGATCTGCTGATCCTCCAGATGCACGGTCATGCGGGCGTTTTCGCCTTTATGCGCATCTTCCATCAGGATCGCGTGGTGTTCTTCTTCGACCACGATGGGCAGGATGCCGTTCTTGAAGCAGTTGTTAAAGAAGATGTCGGCAAAGCTGGTCGAGATCACAACCTTGATGCCGAAATCCTTGATCGCCCATGGCGCGTGTTCGCGCGACGAGCCGCAGCCGAAATTGTCGCCGGCAACCAGAATCTCTGTCTGACGATAGGCGGGTTTGTTCAGCACGAAGTCTTCGTTTTCACCACCATGTTGATGGTAGCGCATCTCATCAAACAGCACGACACCAAGGCCGGACCGTTTGATGGTTTTCAGATGCACTTTCGGAATGATCATATCGGTGTCGATATTGATCAGCGGCATTGGGGCGGCCACCCCGTGGACTTTGTCAAACTTTTCCATGTCTACACTCCTGCGAGAGAGGGCCGCGCCCGTGTCCCGCGTTTAAGCTTGTTTCGCTTCTGTTGTTGCGTCGTTGGGTGCGTTCCGGATGAAGAACGCCATAAAGACCAGACCGAACCCGTTGAACAGCATCTCAATGCCCAGGAAGATACCCAGAATGCTCAGCAGCACCTGAGGATCGCTTCCCACATATGTCCAGATGATGCCCGCGAGGACGATCGACAAGATGCCCGAGATCATCGTGGGCCAGAAAAACTGTGTTCCTTTCATCTGGAACGACAGAATGACTCGTGCGATGCCGCCTGCCATGAACAGGATCAGCATCACGGTTGCCAGTGTCAGGGTTCCCTGCAGCGGGTGATCCAGAAAGGACCAGCCCAGAAACAGCATCACCGCACCCATGATGAGTGACAGAATTTTGTTGCCGGTGCCTTCAACCGTAAAACCGCCAACAACTTGCAGCGCACCCGAGATCAGCAGCAACACACCGGTTACTACCGTCACGGCGACAGACGCCACAACTGGCGCGCCCAGTACAAAGATACCGAACGCTATGGACAGAAGCCCCAGCAGGAGCCATTTGACCCAGTCACTCATGTTTTCAATCCCTCAAATATCTAGATGTGATGGGACCTTACATCAATTCACGCACGTCTGTCAGCCGTCCTGTGATTGCCGCAGCGGCAGCCATTGCAGGGCTTAGCAAATGGGTACGTCCGCCCCGGCCCTGACGGCCTTCGAAGTTGCGGTTTGAGGTCGCTGCACAGCGCTCACCCGGCTGCAATTGGTCGGGGTTCATCGCCAGACACATCGAACATCCGGCAAGACGCCATTCGAAACCGGCATCCTTGAAAATCTCGGCCAGACCTTCTTCTTCGGCCTGAGCGCGAACCAGGCCCGAACCAGGCACGACCATGGCACGCATGCCGTCCTTGACCTTTTTGCCCTTCAGGATCTCGGCCGCGGCGCGCAGGTCTTCGATGCGACCATTGGTGCAGGATCCGATAAACACCGTGTCGATCTCGACGTCGCTCAGCTTTTGACCGGCTTCGAGACCCATGTACTCGATCGAGCGGCGGGCCGCGTCGACCTTGCCACCTTCGAAATCTTCGGGGTTTGGAACGGTTGCGGTGATCGGCAGAACATCCTCTGGGCTGGTGCCCCAGGTAACGACAGGCGCGATATCTTCGCCGCGCAGCGTGATGATCTTGTCGAAATGCGCGTCATCGTCGGTAAACAGCGTTTTCCACCATGTCAGAGCGGCTTCCCACTGGGCACCTTTCGGCGCGTGTGGACGGCCTTTGACATATTCATAGGTGATCTCGTCCGGCGCGATCAGGCCGGCGCGGGCACCGCCTTCGATCGCCATGTTGCAAACGGTCATGCGGCCTTCCATCGACAGATCGCGGATCGCTTCGCCGCAATATTCGATGACATAGCCGGTGCCGCCGGCTGTGCCGGTCTCCCCGATCACAGCCAAGGTGATGTCCTTGGCGGTCACACCCGGCTGCAATTTGCCGGTGATTTCCACCTTCATGTTCTTGGACTTCTTCTGGATCAGGGTCTGCGTGGCCAGAACGTGCTCAACCTCGGACGTGCCGATGCCGTGGGCCAAAGCACCAAACGCGCCGTGGGTGGCGGTGTGGCTGTCGCCACAAACAACGGTCATGCCGGGCAGGGTCCAGCCCTGTTCGGGGCCGACGATGTGCACGATGCCCTGACGAACGTCATTCACCGGGTAATAGTGAATGCCGAAGTCCTTGGCGTTCTTGTCCAGCGCTTCGACTTGAATGCGTGATTCGGGGTTTTCGATGCCATTTACGCGATCCGCAGTGGTCGGAACGTTGTGATCCGGCACAGCGATGGTCTTTTCCGGTGCGCGCACCGGACGACCCGCCATGCGAAGCCCTTCAAAGGCTTGCGGGCTGGTGACTTCGTGCACCAGATGGCGGTCGATATACAGCAGGCAGGTTCCATCATCGGCTTCGTGCGCGACATGGGCATCCCAGATCTTGTCATAGAGTGTTTTGGGGGACATCGGTCCTCTCCCGTATGTAATGAGAAATAGCTGGCGAATGGCTGGGCGCCGCTTATAGGCGGGCCAGAACCGTGCGGGCGGCCCCAAAGAACCGTTCACGCAGGCGCGTGCGGTCTTGCAGTGTCGGAGCAGGGGCCAAATAGACTCTCATGCGCCTCAGATATATCGCGTGTGCCCGTCAATCAAGGTTCAATCCGGCCTCGGGCTTGCATCACCCCGAGTTGCTGTCCAAGCTGCGGGTCAGGAGACCTGTATGAACCAAGACCTGATCCCCAGCTCGCTGTCGGAACTCTATGAAAACATGGTCGCGGGTTTTTCCGTGCAGTTTGGCAAACTTGTCGATCTCATCGTTACGCCGGGTTGGCGGCGGCACCAGTTGATCATCATCCTCGCCCTGTGGGCTTTGGCATATGTGCTCAAGCTGGTTACGCAAAACCGGTGGGAGGCCTGGGCACGTGCCCGCACCGGCTGGCCCAAATGGCGGCTGCGCACTCTGGTTCAGCTGATGCAGCGCCTAACACTGGTCTATTTCGTTTTGTTGTCCTGGACGCTGTACCTGATCATGCAGAATGTGACCTGGCCGTCGCACAGTTACATTATCGGCGTGATCGCGACATTGGCCGTCGCTTGGCTGGCGATCGCGCTGGTGGCGCGACTTGTCCGCAACCGTACGCTGCGGCGGATCTTCAAATGGGCAATGTGGGTCTATGCAACGCTGGTTGCGCTGAATTTGACCGATGACGTGGCCGAGTTTCTGGACGGCGTAGCGATCTCCATCGGTGATTTGCACATCTCGGCACTGGGGATTCTCAAGGCCGCATTGCTGATCGGCGTGCTGCTGACGTTGGCCCGCATCGGGACCCGCACGGCCGAGCGGGGATTGCAGAGGAACGACGACATCACGCCTTCGATGCAGGTTCTGTTGGCCAAAGGCATACAGGTTCTGCTGTACGGAGCTGTCTTTATGGCGGCCATCCGCACCCTTGGGTTTGATCTGACTGGCATCGCGCTGTTGTCAGGCGCGATCGGCGTTGGCATCGGTTTTGGTCTTCAAAAGGTGGTGTCGAACCTGATTTCCGGGATCATCATCCTGATGGACCGCTCGATCAAACCGGGCGACGTGATCTCGTTGGGTGACACATTCGGATGGATCAACGCGCTGGGCGCGCGGTATGTATCGGTGGTCACGCGGGATGGACGTGAATACCTGATCCCGAACGAAGACTTGATCACCAATCAGGTGGTCAACTGGTCGCATTCGGACCGTTATGTGCGTCTGGATCTGGAGTTTGGCACCAGCTACGACGACGACCCGCATCAGGTGCGCGCAACCGCGATCCGGGCAGTTAAATCGGTGAAACGTGTTCTCAGCGGTGGTTCACATGAGCCGGTCTGCCATATAACCGGGTTCGGCGACAGCAGCGTGGACTATGTGCTGCGGTTCTGGATCAGCGATCCGACCAAGGGGCTTACCAATATCAGGGGCAATGTTTACCTCGCCCTTTGGGACGCTTTCAAGGCCGAGGGGATATCGATTCCTTTCCCCCAGCGCGAGGTTCGGCTGCTGCCCGACGGCGCAGACTCGCAACAGATCGCCAAAGAGTGAGCACCCGTGCGGCCGCAAAAGCGCCCGTTCATTGAAATGTTGCATTCCCCTTGTTACCTTATTAGTACCCCTGCGCCGGGGTTTGGCGGCGCGCAACAAAGGAGGACTATGTCCTGTCTCTACATACACAGGCGGGTTTGCCCGCCGATGATGGGGCCAATGTAATGGCCCACTCTCAGTCAATCAGCGACAAGCTGCTTGAGCGTATCCTTTCCTCACTTTCCGATGACAAGGCCGAAGACGTCGTGCAGATCAACCTGCAAGGCAAATCGTCGGTTGCGGATCACATGGTGATTGCCTCGGGTCGGTCGACCCGTCAGGTCTCGGCCATGGCGGAAAAGCTGACGGATCGCATCAAGCAGGAATTCGGTTTCACCTCGAAGGTCGAAGGCAAGGATGCCGGCGACTGGGTGCTGATCGATACGGGCGACGTGATCGTCCATATCTTCCGCCCCGAAGTGCGTGAATTCTATCAGCTGGAAAAGATGTGGCTGCCTCAGGGCGGCAGCGCCTCGGCCAACTGAGGCGCCATCCCGGCCTGCATTAACAGGCCGGAGGCGAGAGAAATATGCGTATAAGCATTTGTGCGGTCGGGCGATTGCGTGCCGGACCGGAAAAGTCTCTGCTTGACGATTATCTGACCCGATTTGACCGGACCGGCCGCGCGCTGGGCCTTGGTCCTGCGCGCGTTGTCGAGGTCGAAGACAAGAAAAACGCAGGGATGGGGGCCGAGGCCGCGTTGCTGCGCAAGGCCTTGCCCAAAGGCGCGGTGATCTGCACGCTGGATGAACGCGGGCGGGTGATGTCCTCGCCCGATTTTGCCAAAAAACTGGGGGGCTGGCGTGATGCCGGGCGGCAAGATCTGGCATTGATCATTGGCGGTGCGGACGGAATAGACCCTAATCTGCGGGCTGAGGCCGATTTTTCCATCTCATTCGGGTCGATGGTCTGGCCCCATATGATGGTCCGTGTGATGCTGTCCGAGCAACTTTACCGGGCCGCGACCATCCTGTCGGGCGGTCCCTATCACCGGGTCTGACATGGCGCAGCTTCTGATCGTCTACCATTCGCGCACCGGCGGCGCCCGCCAGATGGCTCAAGCCACCGCGGCAGGAGCGCGGGACGAAGCGGAAACCATCCTAAAAACTGCGGATCAGACAACGCCTGAGGATTTGCTGGCCGCGGATGGGTATATTTTCTGCGCGCCGGAAAATCTGGCGGCAATTTCAGGTCTGATGAAAGAGTTCTTTGACCGCTGTTATTACCCTGTGCTGGGCAAGATCGAAGGGCGACCGTATGCGCAGATGATCTGTGCCGGGTCTGATGGCGAGAACGCGGCCCGCCAAACCGCGCGGATTGCCACCGGTTGGCGCTTGAAAGAGGTTCAGCCGCCGCTGATCATCTGCACCCATGCGCAAACGCCCGAGGCTATTCTGGCCGAAAAGACCATCCCGCAAAACCAACTGGATGAGTGCCGTGATATTGGGGCTGCGTTGGGTGCGGGTCTGGCGCTGGGTGTGTTCTGAAGATCAGTTCAGCGTGACCAACGTCGTCTCGTCACCCCAGCCATCGACACTGCACCGCGCCTGAATCTGAACCTGAGACACGCCATCTGGAATCGCCACCCCGGATAGTGAGCGTGTAAAGGGCTGCTCATTCTCATGTGGATGATGCAATTCGCGCATACCCAGTTCATTGCCGTCCATGTCCAGAACGCGCCAGCCATCAGCATAGTGATCCCACCCGGTATCGGGATGGCGGATCGTCACGTCGAATCGCCACGTGTCACTGCTTTGGCTGGCCGCCACTTTTTCAATCACAGAAGGGTCGGCAAGCGCCGGGCTGGTGAGAAGAAGGCTGAGAATCAAATACCGCATGTGGCGATCCTAGGCTGTGTCCGTCGGCTTCGCGATCACGAATCCGTGTCGCCCGGTTGGGACAGCAGGACCAGCCGGGAATGCGACGCAAACTCGCGCCGGTATAGGACACCAAACGTGATCGCCGTGCCCAGTAACAGCGCCACGGGCCCAAGTATCCAGGCAACGGAAGCCAGGGCAAAATAGGTCACGCGCAAACCTCGGTTAAAGCTGCGCGCCGCGGTGACGCAGATCTCGGCCGCTTGTGCTGCGCGCGGATAGGCTTGTGGGTCCGATGGTTCATTGGGCACCGAGGCCATCAGAACCGCGCAATAGCCAAACAACCGGTGCGCCCAGACATATTTCAGGAATGCATTGGCCAGAAAAAGGATGATGATCAGAATCTTGATCTCCCACACCATGGCCGGTGCGCTGCCGATAGCCAGATCATTGGCGACACCGGCAAGGCGTTCGGTATTGCCCAGCAAAGCCAACCCGCCCCCGACAGCGATCATCGTAGTCGAGGCGAAGAACGTGCTGCCCTGCCGCATCGCCGCGACCACCTGCGCGTCGAACATTCGGGGCTGCCGAGTGACCATTTCCCGCATCCACTCTCGACGATAGTCATCCATCATCATCGTGACAGAACTCTTGTTAGGGGAGGGGTTTTCGATCCGCCACCCGATCCAGAGCCAAGCAATTAGCAGCACGGCAATTGCCGCATAGTCCAGCGGTGAAAAAAGTTGTGCCCGATCAATCCACGTCATGCGGCGACCTTAGGGCCAGACATGAGAACTTGCCAGATGGAGAAATTGGTAATATTATTTTACCAAATTGAGGATCAGCCATGGAAATGCCAACGCCAAATCCTGACGTTCTGCGCCGCAAGGCCGCGGTTCTTCAACGTTTGTTGCAGGTCTTGCCCGAAAAGGCGGTTATTCATGAACCGTCCGAGACACGCGCTTATGAATGCGACGCACTGACGGCGTATAGGTGCCCTCCGATGCTGGCGGTGCTGCCGTCGACCACGCAAGAGGTCTCGGACGTTCTACGCATTTGCAACGAGGAAGGCGTTCCAGTGGTTCCGCGCGGGTCGGGCACTTCCTTGGCAGGTGGCGCGTTGCCAACAGCGGATTGCGTCATCCTTGGAGTCGCCCGGATGAACGAGGTGCTGGAGGTCGACTATGACAACCGCTTCATTCGCGTTCAATCGGGCCGCACGAACCTGAGCGTGACCGGTGCGGTCGAGGAAGACGACTTCTTCTATGCGCCAGATCCGTCCTCACAGCTCGCCTGCGCCATTGCTGGGAACATCGCCATGAACTCAGGCGGGGCGCATTGTCTAAAATACGGTGTGACCACCAACAACCTGTTGGGCGTAAAGATGGTGCTGATGGATGGCAGCGTGGTCGAGATTGGCGGCGCGCATCTGGACTCTGGCGGCTTGGACCTGCTGGGTGTCATCTGCGGGTCTGAAGGGCAGTTGGGCGTGGTGACTGAAGCCACGCTGCGTATCCTGCGCAAACCCGAGGGCGCGCGACCCGTGCTGATGGGGTTTGATGACAACGAGGTTGCCGGGGAATGCGTCTCGGACATTATCAAGTCGGGCATCCTGCCGGTGGCGATCGAATTCATGGACACACTGTGCATCCAGGCCTGTGAAAATTTCGCCCATGCCGGTTACCCCGACTGCACCGCTTTGCTGATTGTCGAGGTCGAAGGGTCCGAGGCCGAGATGGACTATCAGTTGTCAAAAATCATCGAAATCGCCAAGCGCCATAACCCGGTGGAGCTGCGCGAAAGCCAATCGGCCGAAGAAAGCGCGAAAATCTGGCTGGGGCGCAAGTCAGCCTTTGGTGCGATGGGGCAGTTGAACGACTACATGTGTCTGGACGGCACGATCCCGGTATCGTCCTTGCCGGAAGTGCTGCGCCGGATTGGTGAAATGAGCGAAGAATACGGCCTGCCGGTCGGCAACGTGTTTCATGCAGGCGATGGCAACATGCACCCGTTGATCCTGTTCGATGCCAACAAACCTGGTGATCTTGAGAAATGCGAGTCGTTCGGAGCCGATATCCTGAAGCTTTGCGTCGATGTGGGTGGTTGCCTGACAGGTGAGCACGGCGTTGGGATCGAAAAACGCGATCTGATGTCCCATCAATACGCGCCTGCGGACCTTGAGGCTCAGATGGTCATCAAGGATGTGTTCGACCCGAATTGGCTGCTGAACCCCGCCAAAGTGTTCCCATTGCAGGTGTCGAAGTCCCGACGCAACGCGCGGATTGCCGCGGAATAATCGGCTCTAACAAAGAAGAATTGTCATGAAACCAAAGACAGAAGCCGAACTGGCCGAGATGGTGGCCGGGTTGAATGAACCGGTCCATATCAAGGGAGGCGGTACGCGCGGTGTTGCGGGGCCAGACGCGGTGATCGACACCAGCGAGCTCACCGGCGTCACACTTTATGAACCCGGCGCGCTGACTTTGGTGGCGAAGGCCGGAACACCCGTGGCAGAGATCGAGGCCGCGTTAGATGCAGAAGGTCAGCAATTAGCGTTCGAGCCTATGGATCACCGGGGATTGCTGGGAACCAGTGGCACACCGACCATAGGCGGCGTTGTTTCGGCCAACATATCAGGGCCCCGGCGGGTACAGGCAGGGGCATGCCGCGATTTTCTCTTGGGCGTGGGCTATGTCAATGGCATGGGGCAGGTCGTCAAGAATGGCGGCCGGGTCATGAAGAACGTCACCGGCTATGATCTGGTCAAGCTGATGGCGGGATCCTGGGGCACTCTGGGTGTTTTGACCGAAGTGTCGTTGAAGGTACTGCCCAAGCCCGAAGTCTCGGCAACGCTGTCTGTTCAGGTACCCGATGTGACCACCGCAATTGCAGCGCTGTCCGCCGCATTGAAATCCCCTTTTGAAGTCAGCGGATCGGCGTACGACCCGGACATCGGGTGCGCCTTACTGCGCCTCGAAGGATTTGCGGGTTCGGTGACATACCGGTCGGATCAACTGAAATCCCTACTATCTGGTTTCGGCGAGGTTGCCGAACTTGACCAGCCCGACACATTGTGGGCCGACCTGCGTGATGCAGCCGGTTTCCACGAACAAAGCGGTGATGTCTGGCGCATTTCGGTCAAACCCTCGGATGCGCCGGACATCGTCGCGCGCATCCGGGCAGAGCGGACGTTGTTTGATTGGGGCGGCGGGTTGATCTGGGCCTTGGTGCCGGTTGGTACTGATCTGCGGGCGCAACTAGGCGCGTTTGACGGTCACGCAAGCATCGTGCGGGCAGGGTCCGAAACACTTGCCGAACTGGGGCGCTTTCAACCGGAGGTGCCCAGTACTGCGGCTCTAACCAAGGGAATTCGTCAAAGATTCGACCCCCGCGGTTTGTTTAATCCGGGGTTGATGGGGTAAGCCGATGCAGACGACGTTCACCAAAGAGCAGTTGCAAGATCCCGCGATCCAAAGATCAAATGAAATCCTGCGAAACTGCGTCCATTGTGGGTTTTGTACAGCCACATGCCCGACCTATCAGGTGCTGGGGGACGAGTTGGATAGTCCACGGGGGCGCATTTACCTGATCAAGGACATGCTGGAAAACGAGCGTGTACCGGACGAGAAAACGGTCAAGCATATCGACCGCTGTCTGTCATGCCTGGCCTGTATGACCACGTGTCCATCTGGCGTGCACTACATGCATCTGGTCGATCACGCGCGGGAATACATCGAAGAGAACTATAAACGCCCCTTCTCGGATCGTGCGCTGCGTTGGGTACTGGCACAGATCCTGCCTTATCCGATGCGGTTTCGCTGGGCTTTGATCGGGGCGAAGCTGGGGCGGCCATTCCGCTTTCTGATGCCCGACGCCCGGTTGCGCGCCATGCTAGACATGGCACCTAAACATATCCCGCCCGTTAGTCGCAATGACGACCCGCAGAGATTTCCGGCTAAAGGACCGCAGCGCAAGCGTATTGCACTGATGACGGGTTGTGCGCAAAAAGCTTTAAATACTGACATTAACGACGCAACTATTCGACTTTTGACAAGGATGGGATGCGAGGTCGTCGTGGCCGAAGGCGCAGGGTGCTGCGGCGCGCTGACCCATCACATGGGCAAGACCCGCGAAAGTCATGAGGCCGCTAAAGCCAATATCAGGGCCTGGAACGCAGAAATGAACGGCGATGGGTTGGACGCCATCGTCATCAACACCTCGGGCTGCGGTACGACGGTCAAGGATTATGGCCATATGTTTCGCAGTGATCCCATGGCCAAAGACGCGGCGCGGGTGTCGTCGATCGCAATGGATATCAGCGAACTACTGATCCAGCTGGAACTGCCACAGGGCGAAGACAAGGGCCTGACCGTTGCATATCATGCTGCCTGTTCTTTGCAGCACGGTCAAAAGATCAAAACGCACCCCAAAAATCTGCTGAAACAGGCTGGTTTTGCCGTGTTAGAGCCTGCAGACAGCCACCTGTGCTGCGGCAGCGCAGGGACTTACAACCTGATGCAGCCAGAGATTTCGGGCAAGCTGAAGCACCGTAAAATCAAAACGCTGGAAGCCAAAAAACCGGACGTGATCGCGGCCGGCAATATCGGATGCATGATGCAGATCGGCTCTGGCACCAACATTCCCGTGCTGCACACGGTCGAGCTTTTGGATTGGGCAACCGGCGGGCCGATGCCGCGGGCATTGCGTGAACCAGCCAAACCTGAGGTTCCGGTCCTTAGATAAACCATGCTGATGCAACTGCGCACCACTCGCCCCGTTAAACGGACGCGGACGTCATCGCCCTATTTTTGCCGCACCGGAGACGTAGGAAAATACGTCAACAGCAAAGCCGGAGTGCCGTTTGCGAAACTGGATCACAGCATTGGCGCTGGCTTTGACGCCGTTATACGCCGCAGCCCAGGATACCGGGTTGAAAAGCCTGGACACCACCGATGCGGGGCGCGCGTGGATGGCGGTCGGGCGCCTGGACATCAGGGACGGCGCCGGGTTTTGCACCGGGACGCTGATTTCTCCGACCCAGGTTTTAACGGCTGCCCATTGTCTGTTCGATAAGGTAACTGGTCAGCGGATTGACCTGGCAGAGGTGGAGTTTTTGGCCGCCTGGCGTCTTGGGCGTGCATCGGCCTATCGGGCCGCACGTCGCGCTGTTGTTCACCCGGACTACGAATACAGCACCGAGGCAACGGCCTCGCGGCTGTACAATGACATCGCGCTGATCGAGCTGTGGCAACCGATCCGAAATACAAGCGTAATTCCGTTCGAGACCGGAGACCGCCCGTCCCGAGGTGCCGAGGTGGGCGTCGTGTCCTACGCGCAAGACCGGGCCGAGGCCCCCTCGCTGCAAGAAGTGTGCTCGGTCATGACGCGCACATCCAACGTTTTGGTTTTGTCCTGTGACGTCGAATTCGGGTCGTCCGGCGCACCGGTCTTTTCCTTTGAAGGGGACCGGCCGCGCATCGTTTCGGTCGTTGCGGCCAAGGCCGAATTCAACGGGCAGCGCGTGGCGATCGGCACCGCGGTCGAGGATTCATTGGAACTGCTGCAGGCAGAGTTGTCGGCTGGTCGCGGATTTGGCGTGTCTTCTTCCCTAGGTGAGACACGCCGCAATATTGGAGCAAGGTTCATAACACCATGAGTCGCTTTTTTCTGAATTTTCTTTTGTTTCTTTCAATTTCCGCTTCTGCAACTTACGCCCAGACCGCCAAGCGTAAACTGACGGACCGCGATGACCTTTACGGGTGGGAGGCGGTTGGACGTCTGGACATCGGCGATGACGGGTTTTGCACAGGCACCCTGATTGCGCAGGATCTGGTTTTGACCGCTGCGCACTGTGCGTTGGACAAGGCCACCGGCGAACCGTACCCGCCGGGAATGGTGACTTTTCGGGCGGGTTTAAGCGGCGAGGACGCATTAGCCGACCGCAAGGTAATTCAAATCGCGGCGCACCCGGATTTCGTAGCAAACGGCCCGGTGTCAGCACCGCGGGTGAAGGTTGATGTGGCTCTGATGCGTCTGCACGAGCCAATCCCATATTCCATCGCCGATCCTTTTGCCCTGCATCAGGGTAGGGTCTCGGGAAATGAGGTCAGCCTGGCCTCATATGGGCGCGGCCGGTCCGAGGCGATTACACGTGAAAGGTCCTGTCGGATATTGGATCGAGATCAGGGATTGATCACTTTCAACTGCGATATCACGTTTGGGTCCTCCGGTTCTGCCTTACTTGCCAAAAACGGCCCGCGTTGGCAGATTCTGTCTGTGGTTTCCGCAGTCGCGTCCAACGGGTATCAGAAAGTAGGATTTGGCATGGAACTATTTGGAATCGTTGCCGAACTAAAGGCGGACCTGCGACGCGATGCCCCGCGTCCCCAGGCAACGATCCGCCGGTTGCAGGTCGGGTCCGGCAAGTCGAATTCCGGCGCGAAATTCATCAGCTCGGGCGGGGGTTGAACTCGATCAAATTGCTACCCATGTGACCTGTATCGGGTCGCCACGAACGGGGCCCGTATCAACCAGATGCCCGTCCTAACGGAGGGCAGAACACAGATCGCTCTGATATGAGGATATGACACATGCGTAGTTTTGATTTTGCACCCCTGCACCGTGCCACCGTTGGTTTTGACCAGATCGCCGACATGATGGATCGCGTGCTGACCAATGATGTGGCTCAGCCGAGCTACCCGCCTTACAACATCGAAAAGACCGATGCCGACACTTATCGCATCTCGGTTGCAGTCGCCGGTTTTTCGGAGAATGACCTTTCGGTCGAAATGAAAGAAAACGCCCTTATCGTTGCTGGCAAAAAAGCCGCCGAGGACAAAGAGCGCAGCTACCTGCACCGTGGCATCGCCACCCGCGCGTTCGAACGCCGCTTTGCTCTGGCTGATCACGTACGGGTCATCGGCGCGAGCCATGAAAACGGCATGCTGAACATCGACCTGAAGCGCGAAGTGCCCGAGGCATTGAAACCGCGCCGGATCGAGATTTCTTCGGCCAATGCCATTGAAAAGGACGTGGTCGACGCCAAAGCCGTGAACTAAGGCGACCGCTATACGCCGCGATAATCGTTCCTCTCTGGATTATCGCACCATACGCCCCGCGTTCCTCCAGACGCGGGGCGTTGTTTTTTTGTTGTACCGGGATGTCCGCTATGCGGACAAAACGGACCTTTAAAGGAAGCCTTCTATAAGAAATTTGAGGTTATGCAGGACACGAACGCTCGCGCATTGCGCGACATGTGCTGCCAATGGGGTAAAAGCTTCAGGGAATAATCGATATCGAAGTCGACCAGCGGTGACTCCATGTAATGCCGACAGCCCGGATACGGGACTGAACCGGGCTTTTTGCACGTTATCGCGTCGGTGATTTGACCGTTGGAGTTGCGGGAAATATACAACTCTGTATCGCTATAAGCGCTGGTTTCTGGATCTCGGAACGGCGGCGCATCAGACACGAGCGTTTCCAGCCCAAGTATCGACTCGACTGCATAAAACTCGGGCACATCAGTGGCTGTGTACCCTCGAACGAGGGTGGCATGATGTACTGCAAGATCATCCATCGGGATGTAGTCGGTCAACAACATGCCGACATAGGGCCCCTCCTGACGTTTTGGCAGGAGCTCAGGTGGCCAGGGCGTGAAGCTCTCGCCGTGAACCCGCAAAACCTGGCCTTCCCGCGTCGTGTTGTCCCGTAACTATAGTCGAGGATCGAAATAACCGCGTGGAATGCTAAGACGAACTCTCTCTTCTCCCGGTTCAAATTCAAGGAATAGTGTTAGGTCTTCCGACCGATCCAAAGGGCAAATGAACGGTGAAGATTCGAAACTGGATGGGTCGTAGATTCCAGCGGTTGATCGGGACGTGGCGGCTACCAAAGCGAGTATGCCGACGACTATCGAGGTGGTTCGGAGGATTACATTCCGCATCCACTCAAAGTAGAAAACCCCTACTAAAGATTCAAGCAAAGCGTTTCACGTTGCTCTGATAAACCTATGTCGTAGAAGGGCTCAAATCTGACGTCTGAAGTTAAATGACCCCGCACAATTTCGTGCGGGGTCCTTCTGTGTTTTTCCTGTTGAGTTTAGTTCCCACCAGTCACCGACCCGATCGACCAGAACATCGTCTCACCCGAGGCATCGTCGACGCCGTCATTGTCGGTCATCACAAACGCCTCGCCCGAGGGCAGAATGGCCAGACCTTCGATCTTGTCCAGAACGTAACCACCGGTCGAGGTCAGATCAGGCAGCAGGTCGCGGACTTCCTGCTTGCTGACCACAGGCAGGGGGCCGCCCAGTTGGGCCGGGGTCATCTCTGACAGCGGTATGCGGTAGACCTTTTTGGTCACGGCGCGGTGGTCATGCTGATTGTCGCGCTCGATGACATAGACATGGTCGCCAAAGGCCACGATTTCCGACAGACCGACCCAGCCCTTTTCCGGGTCCGCTTTGGGATAGTGCACCGCGCCCCATTCTTTGGTCTCAAGGTTATAGGCCACCAGTTTCACGTGGTTTTCAGGGTCGTCCTTCCATTCGCGCTGAACCGCCATCCACAGGGTGTTGCCAACGCGGGTGATGCCCTCAAAACCAAAACGCTTTTCGACCGCCATCAGCTCCGCTGGCAGGCCGATCTCGCCTTTGCGATCCTTGATCAGGCCATCAGCGGACACGTGGTAAATCGCATGCGGGATAACACGGTCGGTGCGGCCTTCGGAGGCGACGTAGAACCCGCCTTTACCGTCCAGCGTGATGCCCTCCAGATCCAGCTTCTGCGCCGGGTTGCCGTCCTGACGGTGGATGCGGATCACATCCACAATGCGGGCGGGTTTCTGGCTGGGGTCGATCTTGAAAATCGAAGGCTGGAAGCCGTAGAAGCTGTCGTTCACCGCATAGATCATGCCGTCCTCATCAGCCACCAGACCGGACAGCGCCCCCCAGCCGATCAGCTCATCCGTGCCTGCGGACGTCAGATGCGGATAGGTGGCCGGGGCGTCCTGGTATTCGTAGATCATCACATGCGCGCGCGGGCCACCGTCTTCGATCAGGTCCTTTTCATTGGCCGAGATCAGCAGGTTGCGTTCCGGGATCGCAACATAACCTTCAGGGCCAACGCCCGAGGGCAGCAGCTGTTTCAGAACCGGGTTGGCCGGGTCAGTGGCGTCATAGACACCCACGACCGAGGCGCGTTCGGCCCCAACAAAGATCATTGGTGTGTCACCGAAGGTCGCTGCGGTCACACTTTCAGGCTCTACGCCTTTGGCGTCCGAGCGTTTGTCGGGATAGTGACCGATCTGGATGATGGCTTTCTCGAAATCGGTGCCGTTCTCGTAAACAACCGCGCCGTCCTTGTGGAAGACCGTCCAGCCGCGCGAGCCGCCCTTATAATCGCCCTCGTTGGCGGTGGCGAAGTGGTTGTCGTCGATCCATTTCACCGCATCAGGCTCACGTAGGAGGCCCCTTTGGCTTTCAGTGAAGATCAGCGCGCCGCGTTCGTGGGTGGCATCGATGCCTTCCAGATCAACCGCGCCGGCCGAGAAATGGCTGACCACGTTGCCGTCCTTGTCGACGACGGCGATGTGGTTGTTTTCTTGCAGGGTGATGACGGTTTCACCCAGGCTGTTGATGTCAACGAATTCCGGCTCGGGGTCAGTTGGGGCAACTTCGGCCAGACCGGTCAGCGAAGCCATTGTCATGCCCGCGCAATCCAGCGCGCCATCTTTCAGCGGCACCAGCGCCAACGATCCGGCAGGCAGTTGCGGGATAACACCGTCGTTCAGGTCTTCGTCTCGCTCGTTCTCGATTGCCGCGGCAATAAAGCTGCCATCCGAGGCGATGGCGACGCTATCGGGCTGACCGCCCAGATCACAAGCTCCGGTTTCGGCCTTGCCTGCGATATCGACCGTGATCAGCTTGCCCGAAGGGGCGGTGTAGCTTTCCGATGTGTTCACGCCCACAAAAGCCGTCGCACCAACAATCCCAACCGATGTTGGTTCGCCGCCCACATCCATCGCGCCCAGAGGCGACGGGTTCGCAGGGTCGGTGATATCGACCATGCCGATGACACCCAACGGGCTGTCGGTATAGACCAGCGTCATACCGTCCGCGGTTGTCGCGATGATCTCGGGCGAGGTTTCGCGGGTGGTATCCGCACCCTCGGCCATATTTTTGACGACGGGGAAAGACGCAATTCGGTTGAAATTCATTTCTGCCGCTGCCTGACCGGCGGTCAGGGCAAGGGCAGATGTCAGGCAGACACAGCGCAATGACATCGGGTGGTATCCTCTCTCACTTGGATGAGAGGGGGATGAACGCGGGTCATTGCAGGGATGTGACGGTTTGTTTGCAGTTTTGTGACAAACGTAGTGGCCCCGGCGCGCAGCACCGGGGCCTTTTCAGATCAGACCGACAGGCAGACGTATTTCATCTCGAGATAGTCTTCCATGCCGTGATGGCTGCCTTCGCGGCCCAGGCCGGACTGTTTGACGCCACCAAACGGGCCAAGCTCGGTCGAGATGATGCCGGTGTTCACACCAACGATGCCGTATTCCAGAGCCTCGGCCACTTTGTACACGCGGCTCAGGTCTTTGGCGTAGAAATATGAAGCCAGACCAAAGATCGTATCGTTGGCCATTGCGATGACGTCATCTTCGTCCTCGAACTTGAACAGGGGCGCGAGCGGGCCAAAAGTTTCGTCCTGCGCGACCATCATGTCCTGAGTCACGCCGGTCACGATGGTGGGCTGGAAGAAGGTGCCGCCCAGATCATGCGGCAGACCTCCGGTCAGAACCGCGCCGCCCTTGTCGGTAACGTCTTTGATGTGTTCCTCGACCTTGGCGACCGCTTCTTCGTTGATCAGCGGACCGGTGGTGGTGCCATCGGCCAGACCGTCACCGATTTTCAGCGCTTCGACAGCGGCTTTCAGTTTGGCCGCGAATTCATCGTACACGCCCGCCTGCACATAGATGCGGTTGGCGCAGACGCAGGTTTGGCCGTTGTTGCGGAACTTGCACATCATCGCGCCTTCGACAGCCGCATCCAGATCAGCGTCGTCAAACACGATGAACGGAGCGTTGCCGCCCAGCTCCATCGAGCATTTCATGACCTGATCGGCCGCCTGTTTCAGCAAGATGCGACCTACTTCGGTCGAGCCGGTGAAGGTCAGTTTGCGCACGCCGGGGTTTTCGCAGAATTCCTTCCCAATCTCGCTGGCGCTGGAGGACGGCAATACGTTGAACACACCAGCCGGAATGCCAGCCTGTTCGGCCAGAACGCCCATGACCAATGCGGACAGCGGTGTTTCCTTGGCCGGGCGCGCAACAAAGGCGCAGCCAGCCGCCAGCGCTGGAGCTGCCTTGCGGGTGATCATCGCATTGGGGAAGTTCCACGGCGTGATCGAGGCCGCAACGCCGATTGGCTGTTTCAAAACCATGATCCGCTTGTCGCGCTGATGGCCCGGGATCGTCTCGCCATAGACGCGCTTTGCCTCTTCGCCGAAAAACTCGATGAACGACGCGCCATACCCAATCTCACCAACGGCCTCGGCCAACGGCTTGCCCTGCTCGGCGGTCAGGATCTTGCCCAGATCTTCGGCGTTTTCCATCATCAGATCGTACCAGCGACGCAGAATCACGGCGCGTTCCTTGCCGGTCAGCTTGGCCCATTCCTTTTGCGCGGCCTCAGCTTGTGCGATCGCGCCGGCGACCTGCGCGCGGCTCAGGTCTGCGACTTCGGCTACGACGTCGCCGCGCGCCGGGTTGGTCACGGCAAAGGTGCCATTGTCCCCGTCGACCCACTGACCGCCGATATAGGCTTTGGTTACAAGCAGATCGGGGTTTTTCAGGATTGATTTCAGGTCGGTTGTCGCGTCCAGCATAGGTCAGCCTCCGGCAATAAAAATTTGTTAGCACTCAAACATGTGCCTCCCGGATTGTCTATGGCCACCCGTGGGGTCAGATCAATCCAGTTTTCGTATGGTAAACGTGACGTTTTTTGCCTACCGGAGCGCATTCATGCGATCTGAGGCCAAAGTGTCAACCCGCCTATCTTTTTTTGGCGGAGTTTGCCAAAGTTCCACAGGATTGGTTGCCCAAGGGGATGTAAATGATCGTAACATCTCCTATCTTGTTGGGTGCATAATTAAAAAAGGAATAGGACAGATGTCGAACCAGCAGTTTGATGCGTTGATTGAGGAAACGCAGCAAAAAGTGCGCGAAAGCCAGTCTCAGATCGAAGGGCTGACATCCCGGATTGAAGCCGCGCGTTCTAAGATCGGCTCTGCCGAGGCCGACATCGACATCGAAAACGCCACACTTGAGGATGTGCACGCCCATACCGAGGTGATGAACGCCAATATCGCTGAGTTGATCATGGGTCTGGACGACGTCACCAGCGCCTTTTCCAAGGATTTCGATGAGATGCGCTCGAAGTCCGGGTGGGAGACGTTTGTCGGCATCTTCTCGAAAGGAAAATCCGAGTCGATGCGGCAGGAACGCATGCGCACCGCCAATATCGACGATAAGCTGCAGGACCTGATCGCCAAATCCGACGTAATCGTTCAATTGCTGCAAGGGCAGCTATCCGTGTTGGAAGAACAGCGGGTGAAGGTCGAGGAAAACCTGACCGGCACGCTGGACGACCGCGAGGCCACTGTTGCTGAACTAGAGGCGCTGCGGGCTGAGATTCAGGATATGGATCCGACGATTATCACTCTGGAAAACAAGATCAGTGTCGAACAGGACGCCGCCGCGCGCACGCAGCTGGAAACCGAACTGGCCGAGCTGAACAAGCAATACAATGCCAAGGTTCAGGAAGAGCAGGTCAAGCTGGCCAAGTCACAAACGCTGGAGCGCTATATCGAAAAGGGCAAGACCTGGGTCGACTCCCTACAGAACCAGGCCGCGACACAGATGGTGCTGATCAACAAGCTGCAGACAGACACGCAACAGCGCGTGGTACTGTATGACGCTCTGACCAAATCGCTGAAAACCGCGCAACAGCAGGACGTGGCCCACCGCATCAACGAGATCGGTGTGCAGACCGACCAAGAGGCGCAAACCGCCATGGCCGCCATCGGCACCGCGACCAACCAGAAGATGGCCGACATGCTCGAGGCGCATGAGGACCACATGGTCTTTGCCCGCGACGTGTTAGAGAAAAAGGCCAAGGCGGATGAGCGCTTTGCCCGCCGGTTCGCCTCGATTGTCGAGAAGCACGATAAGAATTTGTATGGTGGGTAAAAAAGAGTGGTTGCGACGAATGCCATTTTTCTTAGAGCAAGACAAAGACAAGACTTGGGTAGAACGGAACGGTGAGCTTGTTTGGGGTGCAATTGGCCTCGTTTTCCTCATCTATTTTCTGACGATGATGGCGAATGGGTTTTACCTTTTGAGTGGCGTTGGTGTTCTCGGTGCTTTGTGGTCGGGCTATCGACTGGAATTGTTTCGCAGATCGCAAGGAATTAACAGTGTGCCAACTAATGTCCAAAGCGACGGCAGTCAGTCACCTGGCCCGGACCTAGGTGGTTTTGGTGGCGGTGATGCATGACTGACCCCACTAAAGACCATGTGGGACTAACCGACACCTTCTCCTCGCGCCGCTATTTTCGAAAATTCGAGGTGATCACCGTTCACTTGTTGCGCGTGGCCGCGACGATGGAGGCTGAGGGCGCGATCTCGAAACAAGAGGTGCGGATCGTGTCGCGTTACCTTTCGGGGCTGCTCTACACCTTCCGGGCGCTCTCCATGAAATACCTGCTGGTCGGGCGCGATACGGGCCGGTTCTTTGGCAGCCTCGCCATGGACAAGCGTGACAGCGGATTTCCGGTGGCGGCCGAGCTGCTGACCATGGCCAATGACGCGCAACAGGCGCAGGTGCATCTGGCGAATATGCCGTCTGAAGACGATCTGAAAACAGACATGGTGCGGACGATCATTGGCGATCAGGAAATCCCCACCAAGCTGCAATTCGCCCTGTCTCAAAGGCTCTATTACGAGGAATTGCTAAAGGGTCAGCTGTTCTGGGCCCGCAATGATCCCGAATGCCACTGGATCGGAAATGAGGGCGAGCGGCGCAAGTTCATGATCCACTGGGCGGTTTATGACAGCCAGATCAACCTGCCGGTCATCTACCTGATGCAGTTGGAGGACAGCGGCAAAACCGCCCTGCCTAAAGACCAGCGCCGCTGGCCCGAAGTGCAGGCGCATCTGATGGCGCAAAGCTTAGGCGGTCTGAAACTGGTGACCATCGCCAAAGGCTTCGATCAGGATTTCGACGACCTGCACCCCAAACATCTGCGCCGCATCCACGTGGGACCGATGTATTCCTCGGCCTATACCGAGCAAACCGGCCCGTTGCGGCAGGTACTTGAGGATGCACAGGCACCGCAAGGTCAGGACTGGGCACTGGCCTGGACCACCGAAGAGCTGGAAAGCGAAGAGGTGATCGAAGAGCGTGCCGGATGGTTTTCCACAGTCGAGCGCGAAGTCTTCGCGCTGGACCCATTCGGCGGGCAAGGGGCCGAAACCGGGGCCACGCGCACCCAACGGTCGATCATCTTGCCCCAACGCCCGTTTCAGGTGTTGGCTGAGAGTAACCCGCCGGGATTTGGTGATGTGCGCAAATTCGTGGTCAGCAAGAGCGGGCAGGTGCTGAGATATTGAAGACAACAAAGGCTATTTTCAAATGAGTTTGACGTCAGATCAAATGGAATTACGCGAAGACGACATTCGCAAACACTATCCAGCGGCGACCGCCTTGCTGAACGGTTTTGAACACGCGCCGCGGATAGCCAAAGCGGTTGAGGTGGCGACCGA
The DNA here is from genome assembly GCF_900312795.1 of Ruegeria sp. AU67. Taxonomy (NCBI): domain Bacteria; kingdom Pseudomonadati; phylum Pseudomonadota; class Alphaproteobacteria; order Rhodobacterales; family Roseobacteraceae; genus Ruegeria; species Ruegeria sp. AU67. The sequence continues at coordinate 69,479 of NZ_OMPH01000016.1, read as the reverse complement.
GCGGTCTCCGGGCGTTTCAACTGGGCGGCGGTTTCGCTCTACGACGCCGGGGCTGGTGACACACCGAACCGTGCGCGCAGCCGGAGTGCATCTGGTCGAACGGATCGAGGCCTCGGATGATGGAGATACGCTAGTCTCGCCTCCTCAGGCGACCACTCAACAGGCCATTCGCCGCGCGATTGCCATCGCTCTGGCTGTGGGTGAGGCCTATGCGGAACAGACCCCGCTGGCCGACCTGAAACGCGCCAATCTGGCCGGAGAACTGCCTGCAGCGCGAAAAACTGAGTTTTCGGAACTGCTGACGGCGGAGGCTCTGATCACGTCCCACACCTTCGGCAATGCGCTGGCCTATCTGATGTCCTCGCATCTGGGCGAAACCACCGTTGACATCGGTGAGGTCGAAGAGGTTCTGACTGACAATGGCCAACTCGCCCTGCATGGCGCGCTGTGGGAGCTGGACCAGACCCTCGCCAAACATGCCCCCGACGATGCCCACCTGATTGCCGCCACCAGCGCCTATGCCGAGCAACTGATGGAAAAGGCCGCGCTGCGCGCGCAGTCAGCAGGCCATCTGGCCCCGTTCCAGAACGCCGCATGGCACATCGAGGCTGATGATCTGACGATCCGGGGGTTCGAACCGGCCTCCAAGGCCAAATCCACCACCCTGACCATGACGTTCAAGAAACCGAACGAGGTGGTCGGCAACCATATCGCCAAATATCAGGCGATGAAGCTGGCCAAGATGGTCATGGCCTATGACTTCGACCGCCGTCTGAACCCGTTCGCGGAACTCGGCGGGTTCATCTTTACCTTTATGGGGGATGGCAAACCGGGCACCGGCAAGACCACTCTGATTCAGATGATGGCGGGGCTGATCAACGATTATTGCCAGAACGCGGGTTATCCGTTCCGCTATCAGAACCTGAGTACCGACAATATCGACAGCTATCAGGGCAAATCCGGTCAAAACGCGAAGGCCTTTATCAACACGATCATCGACCCCTCGGTCATCGGCTTCGGCACCATCGACGACATCGACCAATTAGCAGGCAAACGCGGTGACCGGCAATCCTCGGCCGGGCAGTTGGAAATCACCGCCGTGCTGATGGAGAGTTTTGCGGGCGCCAACACCGTCGTTCGGGGCAACTGCACCTTTGGCATGTTCTCGAACTACCCCGAGAATGTGGACGACGCCTTGCGTCAACGGGCGGGCGCGCGGTTCCTGGTTGACGGGCCGCAGACGCGCGAGGATTACATCGATATCCTGCACCTGCTGATGGGCCGCAATCACGACATCCCGCTGGGCGAACACGAGGCCTATGCCGCGCAGGAAATCAAAAAGGCTGTCGCTGCCAGTTTCGAAAGCCATTCCCGCCCGCATGAGCACGCTCTGCTGCAGGTCTATGACCGGGTCTCCGGCAATATCGGCCAGATGGATACGATTGCCAAGATGGGCACCTATCTCAAGGCAATCCAGCAGGCGGATGAGCGTTTCACCGGCCGCGCGATCAAGAACATCACCGACGCGGTCAAGGTCCGCGCGATGGATTTCGAACTGCCCGACGAATGGATGGAAAACCCCGACCTGTTTCTGTTCCGCGACTACGACACCAAGAAGGCGATGATCGAGGACCTGCGCCAGCCGATCACGGTGGAAATGGTGATCCAGGAAATCAACCGCTACGCCGACAGCGAGTTCCGCTATGCCGACAATAGCGACGAGGTCGCCATTGAGAACGCGGTGCGTGAGATGGGCCGGATGGAAGAGGCCAAGCGGCGGTATCTGGAGGACAAAATATGACCGGCAGCCTGATCCTGATCTTCGGGTCGATGATCGGTTCGTGCCTGTTTTTCGGCATTTCGGTCGCGCGCCGTCGACCGCCCTCCCTGCGCGCTTTTGGCATGCTGGTGCTGATCGTCTTTGCAGTCGCCTATATCTGGAGTGCCTTGTTCGAAATCTGGATGAACGGCGCGTCTGTCTTACACCCGACCTCATTGCTCCACACCTTTGGTCCCGGTGAAATGCCATCACATTTCCTTGGGATGGCATTTTTCTGGTTCGTGCCCGCATTGATCTTGGCCGGAGGCGCGTATGCGTATACGCGCCGTCGGTCAAAAGAGGCACAGACGTGACATTGACACTCGCAATCACCGGTTTTGCCCTTGTTTTGGGTCTGATCCAGCCCCTGCGCTGGGGTTTGCTCGGCTTTCTGGGCGCGGTGGTGGTTCTGTTCCTGACCCAGTTCGGTGTGAACGCCGGCAGCGGGTTCGAGGGCACCACATGGGAAGAATCGCTGATCCTATTTGAGGGCAGCTTGGCGTCTTACATAGGTTTCAACCTGCAGATCACGGCACGAGCGTTTGCATTGCCTTTGTTCGCGTTGGCCGCCGTATTTGTAGGTAGGCTCAGCCGGAGAGTAAACTGAGTGCAACACATGCTCGATCCGTTTGTAAGGAGTGCCTGAGTGCTTGATGTCGTCTTTCTGATAACATGTGCTCTTCTAGCCTATGCTGGAATCAAGTTTGTCCTCTGGGCTTTTCGTTTTAGCTTGCCAGTTCCTTTGGGTAGATTCATGTGGCTGCGATTTTTCTTCTGGTGGACTCTCACTCTTTTTATGGCAGTGGCCGCGTATATCGGTGTGATCGCCTCAGTGGCTTACTACCTTTTCGAGATCTTGAATTTGGACGAAAGGTTGGAGTCATCAGTACTGTTGCTAGGAGGGTTGGTTTTGACTGCGCCTTATTGGGCAGGTTTGATAAATGGCATCAATTTGCAGGCATCGCATAGGTGGGCCGAATGATCCGCCTCATCAAAAAAGGCCTGATGTTCGGCAATCTCGTCCACATCTCCAGCCCGGCTTTGGTCGAGCGGTATAACCGTGCGCTGCAGCATCTTGCGGGCAAGACCACGGCGCTCACGGATTTCCACATCGATATCTCGGGCTATTCACCCGAGGTGGGGATTGAGCTGGAGGATGAGCTCTACCTCAACCCCAACGGGGTCAACCGACAGTTCATCCTGTTGACGACCGAGCAGAAACGCGCGCCACTGCTGAACGTCAAATTCTCGACCTCGCGCGATATCCTGCGCGAATTCATCGAGATGAACGAGGCGCAACTGTTTGCCCTGACCGCCACCGATGCGGTGGCCGGAGAGTTGGTGAACTCGGTCATCAAACTCACCACACCGCGCGATCTGCTGAACCTGCGCAAGATCGAGATCGAGGCAGATACTGCAGGCGGCACCCTGCGCAAAGCGCAACAACTGGCGGGCATGGTCGAACGGTTCAAAAGCGAAGAGGACGCCTGGTTCGACGATGTGCTGATTGCCAAGATGATCGAGACCGCCAAGGAAACAGGCGACGTGACCCGCAACCCGGTTCGTTTGCGCCATACCGCGTTTGAGCAGCGCAATTTCTGGACGGCGCACTTCGGTGGGCTCTACCTGTTCCCCGATCTGGATCATCCGGCGGTGATCTGTATGGGCGACAGACCCGACGATATGCCGATCAAATACGTTTTTGACCCATCTCAGCGGAACCAGATTGCCAAGTTCCTCGGGCTAAACGGCTTGGTCGAAACGATCATCGAGGCGCGCGGTGTCAATTCCGCCGCAATCCTGCAGCAGAAAATGGACTTCCTGACCGTAGACGCCGCAGCCGATGCAGGCGTTGACCTGACAGGGTTGGACCGTGGCGATATGCGACGACTGGCCCGCAACCATACGGATCGTCTGCCCGAGGCTTATCACGGTCTGGCACAACTGCTGCGCTGGGCGAAGGATGGCGGACCGTGGCCGCGCATCACCTCGGATCATCCGGCCTATTTCTATACGTTGCGGGCAACCAACACACCGAACCGCGATCTGGTGAACATGTTGTTGGCGGAACTGGCCCCGTTGGACCCGCGTCAGGTGTTCATTTGCCATAAGGAACTGTTCTACCGCACCTATGCGACTTGGCCCGAGGTCAAAAAAGCCTATGTTGCCGACTTCCTTGCGCGCGAGTATCAGGTGGACAAGGCTGGCGCCCGGGCCGCACTATTCGGCCACGAACCGGACATGAGCGGCAATGACCGGATCAGCGAAGACATCATCGCACGCGTCGGCCCCTGGGGCGCAGTAGGGAGAAGTTAAATGTTCGTCGCACTGCGTTTCTTGATCCCGTTGCTGGTCGTTCTGACGGTCATTTATGTGGGCGTATCAATCTATTCCCGCTGGATACGGCGCAATAAGTTGATCGCCCATTGGGAGAAAAAGGGTCTGACCGGCGACCGCGATGCATTTGTCCAGCGCGGGCTAAAAAAATACGACGGATCGTTTCGACGCAAACTGATCCTTGGGATTTACGTCGTGCCGCTGGGCCTGATCGCAATCCTGATTTATGTTACGAATTTCATGTGAGGGTTTCGCTGATGCGTTACGTCAAATGGGCTATCATCATCCTGTTCTGGGGCACGATTGCGGTGGTGTTGAATTACACCCTTCCGCAGCACGATGTGGTTCGGATTTCGGATACCTATGAGAAACGGATCGACCCCGGTGAGAACAGCATCTTCTGGTCGGTTCATGACGTCGGCAGTGATGCGACAACGCCAAACCGCGATGTGTTTTTCATTCAGACCCGCAAGACCAACGGCAAGGTCATGGTGTATCGGAACGAAGACACGGGCTGGGGCTGGCCGCCCTATTTCAAGCTGAATTCGTCGAACCTGCAAGCCGAAGCGGCGGACCAGAAATCGACGACCGAGGCGCCCCGCTGGGTGGTTGTTCGCCACTACGGTTGGCGAAGTGAGTTCCTGTCGATTTTCCCGAATGCAGTAAAGATTTGGTCAGTAGACAGCCAAGACGTTCGGATCATTCCCTGGTTCAATATCATTTTTCTGACCGTTTTCTTCGCGATTGTTTGGGCCCTTTGGGTCCGCTGGCGTCGGTTTCGTGAGGCGCGGGTCGATCCCGTGATCGAGAATATGGAAGATGGCCTTTATGCCGCCGGCGACGCCATAGAAGAGCAGGGCAGCAGGTTCCGAAAGTGGCTGAACAGTTGGAAATCCAAATAAGTTTTTGAGGGGCCGATTGGCCCCTCCGCCAGTCTTGGCAGTGACCTGCTGATCTGAGTTCCTCAGCGTACGATAAATTCGGCGTGCAACGCCCCGGCGGCTTTGATCGTCTTCAGAATGTCGATCATGTCCCGGGGCGATACCCCAAGCGCGTTCAGACCTGCCACGACTTCGGAAAGGGTTGCCGCTTCGGGTATTTCAGCCAGTCCGGTGCCTTCCTCTTCTTCTATTCCCGCGATTGTTCTGGGCACTACAACGGTCTCGCCGCGCGCGAAGGGGTTGGGTTGAACCGCAATCGGTGCCTCTTCCACCGTGAGCGTAAGATTGCCCTGCGAGACCGCCACGCGGGATATCCGCACTTCCTGCCCCATCACAATCGTGCCCGAACGCTGATCGACCACGACGCGGGCCTTGGTTTCGGGTTCGACCAGAATGTTCTCGATCCGCCCAAGCGCGTGGGCGGTCGAAATTGCCTGCGTTGCCGCGATGTTCAGCTCAACCGTCCCGGAATCGCGCATGATGGCCACTGCTCTGTTGAACTCGGTATTGATGGCAAGCTCGATCCTGCCTGCCGTAGTAAAATCAGGCTCTCGTAAAGCAAGGCGCATCTGGGTAAGCGCCGATAGTTCGAAATCGATTTCACGTTCCACCCTTGCTCCGGAGGGGATCACACCGGAAGTGGGAACGCCCTGCACAACCGAGGCGGCCTCTCCCTCAGCCGACACGCCGCCTGCCAAAACGGTGCCTTGCGCAACAGCGTAAATCTGCCCGTCAGCAGCGTTCAATGGCGTCATGATCAGCGTACCGCCCAGCAGACTTTTGGAATCTCCGATGGCAGAGACCGTCACGTCGATCTGCCCCCCAACGCGCGAAAAAGGCGGCAGGCTTGCAGTCACTAGAACAGCGGCCACGTTTTTGGGGCGGAAACTCGGTATACAGATCTTTCAGAAATCGCGCGGCATATTTGGCGTTTTCATCGGGATCGAACATGGCGTCGATCGAGCGGAACGCCTCGCCGTGCCAGCGGTAGTTGATCTGGAAACACCCGATATCAAAGCTGCGTTTGCCTGCTTTGAAGATTTCGAACACATATGATTTTGCCTCGAACTCTGAGGTGAACCAAATGCCCTTTCCTTCAACATTGATTGTCCAGGGCCAGGGTTGCAGCGCGCCGTCAGCTGTGCGGCCTGTCTCAACCCGGGCGATTGCACGCATGACATCCAGTGGCACACCTTCGGACTGGGCGGCGTTGTCGCAGATGTGGGCCGTTTGGGTGCTGGGCATGGCAAAACCCTGAGGCGCAGCCAACAGCGTCACCAGGGTCAGTCCTAAGATCGTTCGATATGGCATTCTGCCGGTCCGGGATTCTGATCAGTCCGGGCCAAGCTAGCTGTGTCAGGGTTTACAGAGGGTTATCGGCCGCTCAGTTTCGATCGATCCGGCGGCCGAACACGACACTGGTGTTGGTTCGCAAAACCCCGGGGATCTTTGCCAATTCGTCGACCAGTATGTCCAGATCCTCGATCCTGGGGGCTTCGGCGGACAGCAGCAGGTCGAATTCCCCATTGATCGACAGGCAAAGTTTGACCTCGGGATAAGTTTCCAGCCGCTTGATAATACGTTTGGTCTCTTTTTGCTGAACCTCAAGCAAGACAACGACCTGAACGCGCGGGGCGTCTTCGGGCTCGCTCAGAACCACGGAATACCCGGCAATCACGCCGCGTTCTTCCATCCGCTGAATGCGTTCATGCACGGTGGTCCGGGCCACACCGAGTTTCGCCGCGATCTTAGTCGTAGATTCGCGGGCGTTGTGCTGCAGTGCTGTGATGATGCGGCGGTCAAGCTGATCCATAGGGCCAAGGTGTAGTGCAAATACCTTGGGATGCTCAAGGTTTGTCAGCGTGTTCGTCCGACGTGACTTTCTGCCTGGAGCGCGGCCAGATCAGAAGCGCAACACCAAGCCCCGCAAGGGCTGCAATAGTCATCCAGATCAATGTCTGTTCGGTCCCTTTGGTGGTCATCAGCCACCCGGCCAACGGGTACAACACCAGCCAGCAGGCATGGGACAGCGTGAACTGCGCGGCGAAAACTGCCGGTCGGTCTTCCGGGCAGGCCGTGCGTGTCAGCAGGCGGCCGGACGGTGTCAGAGTGGCGGAATAGGCAAAGCCAGCACCCGCCCATAACACCGCGAGCCCCCACAAAGTCATCTGGGTCGAGGCGAACAACCCCGCTGCAAAGGCCATCGTAAGCGTCCCGAATGCTGCACCGGCCAGCATAACGCTGCGATCCTGGTAGTTGTTCAGAAGAGACGGCAGGATGAAGGCAGCCACCATCGAGCCGCCCCCATACCCGGCCAATGCAACGGCCACAGCGCTTTCCGACAGCCCAAGATCGGCGCGCACGATTACGACAGTGTTGACGATGACCATCGCGCTGATTGACGCGGCCGTCCACGTCAGCGCCAGCAAACCGCGCAACCGTGTCGTACCAAGGTATAGGCGAATGCCCCGGGTTGTCCGGTCGTAAATCCCCCTCCGGTTCGTCGGTTTGGGCGAAGGCAGGGCGACCGACACGACAAGGATTGCCGAGGCAACGAACCCAAAGCTTGTGCCCCAGAACAGACTGTCAAAGCTAATGATCAACAACAGCGCTGCAGCCAGAGCGGGACTGAGCAGACTTTCGAGGTCATAAGCCAGCCGGGACAGCGACAGAGCTTTGGTGTAGTCTTGTTCATCCGTCAGAACATCCGGAATCGTCGCCTGAAAGGCTGGGGTGAAACCAGCAGAGGCGGATTGCAGCAGGAAGATCAGCACATAGATCTGCCAGATCTCGGTCACGATCAGCAGACAAAGCGCAACGGCGGCACGCACAAGATCTAGCACAACCAACATTTTGCGTCGGTCCAGCCGTTCTGCAAACGCAGCGGCGAGCGGGGCGACAACCACGTAGGCCACCATCTTGATGGTCAGGGCGGTTCCCAGAACCATACCCGCCGCGTCACCGGCCAAATCAAAGGCGAGCAACCCCAAGGCAACCGTCGCCAGCCCGGTTCCCATCAACGCAACCACCTGAGCCGCCAGTAAATGCCGATAGACACGGTTCTTCAGGACTCTCAGCATCGGTCAGAGGTACTTTGTGATGGTTTTGAAGTCTTCCACGTTCGGGTCTTTGGCTGCGGTGGTTGGTGACAGGCAATGATCAATATGATCGTGGATCAAGGCCCGTTTGGCGTTGGTAATCGCCTTTTCAACCGCAAAAAGCTGCTGTGCGATGTCGGTGCAGGGCTCTTGATCTTCGAGCATGGATATTACCCGGGCCAGATGCCCGTGTGCCCGTTTCAGACGCGCATGGATCTGCGGGTGCGACTCGTGTTTGTGTTGTGTCATGCAATAACCCTATCCCCCCCATGGGGATATGGTCAACGTAACCTGCGGGTCCCTGCCGCACTGTCATGGATAGCGTTGAGTTTAGAGACCAAACCTCCTATCTCGGGGGCGATACCGGACAAAGGACAAGCCCCGTGGCAAACCATCTTTACAAAAACGACCTGCCGGACGGGTTGGATATGGGCCCTGTTGTGGCCATTGACTGCGAGACTATGGGGCTAAACCCGCATCGGGACCGGCTGTGCGTGATCCAGATGTCGGGCGGCGACGGAGACAGCCATATTGTTCAGGTCGAAATAGGCCAGACCGAGGCCCCGAACCTGTGTGCGATGCTGGAAAACCCTGACGTGCTAAAGCTTTTCCACTTTGGCCGTTTCGACATTGCTGCGATGTACCACGCATTTGGCGCATTGGCCGCTCCGGTCTATTGTACCAAAATCGCCAGTCGGCTGGTGCGCACCTATACGGATCGACACGGGCTGAAGAACCTGTGTCAGGAGTTGATCGGCGTCGATATCTCGAAACAGCAGCAGATGAGCGACTGGGGGGCTGAGACCCTAACCAACGCGCAGCTGGATTATGCGGCTTCGGACGTACTCTACCTGCATCAGCTGCGCGAGGCGTTGGACGAGCGCCTGGCCCGCGAAGGCCGCACCGAAATGGCGCAGGCCTGTTTTGACTTCCTGCCGATGCGTGCGAAACTGGACCTCGCCGGTTGGCCCGAAACGGATATTTTTGCGCACTCATGACCGATACCGAAGCATTCCTGAGAACCGCACGTCAGGTCATCACCGACGAGGCCCGCGCGCTGGACGTGCTTGGCGAAAGCCTGAATGAAGATTTTGCCGAAGCCGTGCAGATGATCCTACAGGCTCCGGGCCGCATCATCATCAGCGGTATCGGCAAATCGGGTCATATTGGCCACAAGATTGCCGCCACGCTGGCCAGCACCGGCACGCCGGCCTATTTCGTGCACCCGGCCGAGGCCAGCCATGGCGATCTGGGCATGGTGTCGAAGGGAGATGTGGTTCTGGCGATTTCCAATTCGGGCGAAGCGCCGGAGCTGGTCAATCTGCTGGCCTTTACCCGCCGCTTTGGCATTCCCTTGATTGGTTTGTCCAGCAAACCGGAAAGCACGCTGATGAAGCAGGCGGATGTGCATCTGTTGATCCCGTCGCTGGGCGAAGCTTGCGGTTTTGGCATGGTGCCCTCGATTTCAACCACTTTGACGTTGGCGATGGGCGACGCCTTGGCCATTGCGTTGATGAAGTACCGTGATTTCAAGCCCGAGGATTTCCGCGCCTTCCACCCTGGCGGCAAGCTGGGGGCGCAGCTGTCAACCGTGCGGGATTTGATGCACGCCGATCTGCCAGTTGTGTCTGAGGGCACCCCCATGAGCGAGGCGCTGCTGGTCATGAGCCAGAAAAGCTTTGGCGTTGTCGGCGTGACGGATGAGACGGGCCGCCTGATTGGCATCGTGACTGACGGCGACTTGCGCCGGAACATGGACGGTCTTTTGGACAAGACCACTAAAGAGGTCATGACCACCAATCCGCTTACCATTTCCCCGAACGCAATGGCGGAAGAGGCGGTGGCGATCATGAACGACCGCAAGATCACTTCGCTGTTCGTGGTCGACCCCGAGACACAAGGCCCAGCCGAGGGGCTGTTGCATATCCACGACTGCCTGCGCGTCGGATTGGGCTAAGCGGAGGGTAGTGCGGTGGACGGACACTCACGCAGGGTACAGTTCTTCAAGGTGGTGCTGCCGTTGGTGGCTATCGCTATGCTGTCGACTGTGTTCCTGCTGTCGCGCAGCATCGAAACCAATGTGTCCGTGCCCTTCAACCAGCAGGATATCGATGAACGTTTGGCGGATCAGGTGGTGACGCAGCCCAACTACCAAGGAACGACCCGCAAAGGTGAAGACGTTCAGATCGAGGCAAGCCGGGCAACGCAGGGTACTGAGGGCGAAGCGCCAACAGCGGCCGAATTTCGGGGCCGCTTTGGCCTGCTGAATGGCGGCGTAATCACTTTGGATTCCAACTCTGGCATGATCCGTCCGGACAAGAATACGGCTACCTTTGTCGGGGATGTGGTTATAACAACAACGGACGGCATCGTCGTCACAACGGATCTGTTGAACACTGCGCTGGACGAAATTCAGGGCGACACGCCCGGTCAGGTCGACGGAACCGGTATTATTGGTGATTTTACTGCGGGCAGAATGACATTTGGGACTGAAAAAAAAGATGGACCGGTCCATATTATTTTTACAGATGGCGTGAAGTTGGTGTATGAGCCTCAAAAAGCAGAAAGATAACCTGTGTTGTATTTTCGATTAGCCCTTGTAAGCGCTGCTCTGGTAACTGGTGCGATCTCTGCGACAGCGCAGGAAACTCAGGTTGCTTTCGGTTCGGCTAATGCCGACCCAAGCCTGCCGGTCGAGGTGACCTCGGAAAAGCTGAACGTAAATCAGGAAGACGGCTCGGCCGAGTTTCTGGGCAACGTGATCGTCATTCAGGGCGAAATGCGGCTGACGGCGGAACGCGTGCTTGTCATTTATAACGAAGACCGTTCAGGCATCGAAAGGATGGAAGCGACCGAGGATGTGATTCTGGTCAGCCCTCCGGATGCGGCCGAAGGCGACTGGGCGGAATACACCATCGATTCAGGTGAGATCGTCATGAAGGGTAACGTTCTGCTGTTGCAGGGGCCAAGCACGATCAGCGGCGACCAGATGAACGCCAACCTGACCACTGGCAAAGCGACGATGACCGGCAACGTGAAGACCATCCTACAGCAGGGGGCCAACTGATGGCTCAGCCAAACCTGACGGTAGCCGAAGGCGCCTCTGGCCTGAAAATCGAAAAGCTTCGCAAGTCTTACCGAAAAAAGACAGTGATCCGCGACGTTTCCATGACCTTGGGCCGATCCGAGGTGGTTGCGCTTTTGGGCCCGAACGGGTCAGGCAAGACCACCACATTCTATTCGGTCGCGGGCCTTGTGTTTCCTGAGGCTGGCACTGTTACGATTGACGGTCAGGTTGTTACAACGCTGCCTATGTATCGCCGCGCGCGTCTTGGGATCGGATATCTGCCGCAAGAGATGTCGATTTTCCGTGGCATGAGTGTCGAGGACAACATCGCCGCCGTTCTGGATATCACCGTCAACCACGCCCACCGCCGAAAAGAGCGGCTGGAAGAGCTGTTGTCCGACTTCTCGATCGAACACCTGCGCCGCGCACCCGCGCTGGCCCTGTCGGGCGGTGAACGCCGCCGGGTCGAGATCGCGCGTTGTTTGGCAGCAGATCCGAAATATCTGTTGTTGGATGAACCCTTTGCGGGGGTCGACCCGATCAGCGTCGGGGATATCCGCCATCTGGTTGCGGACCTGAAAAAGCGTGGAATCGGCGTGTTGATCACCGATCACAACGTGCGCGAAACACTAGAGATCGTGGATCGTGCCTACATCCTGCATGACGGTCAGGTCCTGATGTCCGGCACACCCGATGAAGTGGTCGAAAATGAAAACGTGCGCCGGGTTTACCTAGGCGAAAACTTCCGTATTTCATGAGCTTGCGCAGATTTTCGCCGGGCGCATAGCGGAAATCACGTATATACACGCCTGTTTTGATTGACTCTCCCGCCGTCTCTTGCCTCAATTGGACTATGGCATTTCTTCGGTTCCCGACTGGATCACGACGCCCCTTCCTGGAAGGGGGGCCGGTGCGGTTACCGCAGGATTTGCCGATGTCCCCCACCCGATAAAAACAAGCGCGTCGCATTACGTGACGTCAGAAATGGGTGTGAATTGTGAAGGAGATCACATGCGTTACCAAATCAGCGGAAAACAGATCGACATCGGTGCGGCCCTGCAGACTCATGTGCAGACCGAACTGGGCGAGGTCGTGGGCAAATATGCCCAACGTCCGACAGATGCCAACGTCGTCTTTTCCCGTTCAGCGCATGAATATGTATGCGAAACCACAGTGCATCTTTCCACTGGTCTGACCGCTCAGGCCAAGGCACACGCAACCGAGATTTACGCGGCGTTTGAGGGATGCTGCGACAAGATGGAAACGCAACTGCGCCGTTATAAGCGCCGACTGAAAGACCACCACAAGGATCGGTCAGAGCCTGTTGAACTCTTCGGAGCGTCGTCTTATATCCTCGCCTCTGACGAATCGGAGACGGCTGACGAGCCCGATACTCTGCAGCCCATGATCGTGGCTGAGATGGAAACCAAGATCCCATCGCTGAGTGTTGGAGAGGCGGTCATGCAGATGGAACTTGCCGGTGCGCCGGTGCTTGTGTTCCGAAACGAAAACAAGGACGGATTGAATGTCGTGTACCGTCGCGAAGACGGTAACATCGGCTGGATTGATCCGTAACAGGCAAGACTAGCAAGGCACGCCCCTGCAATTGCAGGGGCCCCGCCGTGGAGCGTGATGATGGAGCTTTCGAGCATATTAAGGCCCGAAGCAGTACGTGTGTTGTCCGCCGCTTCTAGTAAGAAGCGGTTGTTTCAGGAAATTGGCGATGTTGCTGCCGGGACTTTGCACCTGGATGCGCAGACTGTCGTCGATTGTCTGCTGGAGCGCGAAAGTCTGGGGCCGACCGGGGTTGGGCACGGTGTCGCCTTGCCGCACGCTCGGCTGACAGATCTGGACAGTGTCTCGGGTGTGTTTGTAATGCTCGAAAAACCGATTGATTTTGGATCGGTCGACAGGCAGCCGGTGGACATCGCATTTGCACTGTTTGCGCCGGAAGAGGCGGGTGTCGATCACCTCAAGGCGCTTGCGCTGGTGTCGCGTACACTGCGCGACACGTCTGTTTGCACAAAGCTGCGGGCCAACCCTGATCCGGTCAAGCTTTACGCGATTCTGACCGAAGCGCAGTCCATGCAGGCCGCCTAACTTTGCAGAAATAAAAAAAGCCCCCGAAAGCTGGGGGCTTTTTTTCTTCGAGGCGGCTTTTGCTTACCCGCCTGCTCCCATTTCCAGTGTCCACCAGATTTTCCCGCCACTTTCCTGATGCCAGGAAAAGCCCATTTGTGATGCTTTGGGGTCCATGATCACGGCTCGGGGGCCAGGTTCCTGCATCCAGGCGGCCAAGGTTTCGGTTTCGGTCTCATAGGTTTCCGAGATCGCCTCACCCAGGTAAGTCCCGTAATAACCGACGCGTTGCGCGCGATCTATGGGCGACGATCCGTCCGAACCAAAGTGCCAGGGGCGGTTTTGACGCGCCATGTCCTTGGAGTGAGTCGCGGCCGCAGCGTTCAGTTGCGAATTTAGCTGAACCGATTGTAGACCCTGCGCCTGGCGCAGTGCATTCACGGAATCCAGCATACGGAACTGGAGCTTTTCGGGGTTGCCGCGAATCTTGTAGACCGACGGCAGTGGACGGCCATCTGATCCGTAAGTTGGGGTGCTGCTTGGGGTACATGCAACCAGCGCAACAAAGCAAAGAAACAGTAATGTGATAATACGCGTCATGATCGACCTGATTATTGTGTCGATATACGGCATAGCGCGCCATGCAGCCTTGGGCAAACCTGCAATGGCTGATTCTTGCATGTTTCTGCCGGTTTGATTTGCGATTGACGCATTCTGGCAATAAAATACGTGAAAATTTCAGGTCATCTTTCGCAAAGGACCGTTCACTATGGTCAAGAAACCCATTCATTCATCTAGCCGCCGAGGATTTCTGGCCGGTGCTTCGGCCCTGCTGGCATCGCCGGCGATTGCCCAGTACATTCCAGGTGACCCACTGCGCCCGGCACCCGAGGCAGAGCCAGACGTGCGTCGCAATGTCTCGGGGTTCCGCGCCCTGGATTGGCAGCCTTATTTCTCGAATACGAGAAATGGGGCCATTCTGGTCGATACGGTGTCCCGAGCGCTGCATTATTGGTCAGATGATCAATCTGTTTACAAACTCTACCCCTCATCCGTTCCGCTGACCGAAGAATTGACCCGCCGGGGCCGCACCAGCGTAATCCGCAAAGTTGAGGGTCCCAGTTGGTCACCGACACCTTCTATGAAGAAACGAAATCCCGAATGGCCGGATCATATTCCGCCGGGCCCTGATAACCCATTGGGAACACATGCTTTATACCTGAGTTGGAAATACTACCGGATTCACGGAACGCATGACACGCGCAAAATTGGTCGCCGGTCGTCGAACGGATGCATCGGCCTGTTCAACGAAGATATCGCTGAGCTGTTCTCGATGGCGAAGGTCGGCACGCAAGTGTTGCTTATTTGACGACATTTTCGCGCACGAACCCGCTTGTGGCTCAAGTTGCAATTGCATTCCAGTCATATAGCTGATTAGAAAAAAACCACGAGGTAAGTCTTAGGTGTGCGGATCCGATTGATGGAGCCGTGCAAACTCTGGAGGTTAATATGAAAAAACTCGTTCTCGCCGCTGCATTGACTGCTGCTGCTTCGACCGCTTATGCCGGTAACCTGGAAGAGCCGGTTGTTGAAGCACCGGTTGTTGTAGAGGAAACTCAGGGTTCGTCGCAGGGTATCATCCTGCCGCTGATCCTGCTGGTCGTAGTTGCCGCAGCTGTTGCAGCAAGCTAATTTGACGAGCTAAATCTAGAGAAAAGGCGGTGGAGCGATCCACCGCCTTTTTTCATTTCTTGATGATGGGAAACGGTCAGTCGAGCCAGCCCTTCAGATTGTCTTCGATTACCTTGCCCAGTGCGCCAATGTGCGAATCATCGTCATTGAGGCAGGGGATATAGGTAAAGGTCTGACCGCCGGCCTCTTCAAAGCTTTCCTTGATCTCTTCGTTGATCTCTTCCAGCGTCTCGATGCAATCGGCAGAAAACGCCGGTGCGATTACCGCGATGTTCTTCTTCCCCTGCCGCGCCAGATCAGCCACGTGATCCACGGTATAGGGTTTCAGCCATTCCTCGGGACCGAATCGCGATTGGAAGGTTGAGACCAGCTGATCGTCCGACCAGCCCAGCCGTTCCTTCAGCAATCGGCTCGTTTTCGCGCATTGGCAATGATAGGGGTCGCCCTGCTGCAAATAGCGCTCTGGCATGCCGTGATAGGAACAGACCAGGACATCCGGTTTGGTCTCCAGCGCCGCATAGGCTTTTTCCACTGACCCGGCCAAAGCGTCGATATAAACAGGCTCGTCGAAATAGGCTGGAACGGTACGAGACGCAGGTTGCCAGGCTTCGTCCATCAACGCGCGGAAGAACTGGTCATTGGCCGTTGCCGTGGTCGCGCCCGCATATTGCGGGTAGAGCGGGAAGAACAGAATTCGATCACAGCCCGCGGCCACCATTTCACGTACTTTGGATTTGGTTGAGGGATTGCCGTAGCGCATGCAGAAATCGACCATCACCTGATCGCCGTACCGTTCTTGCATCGCATCGCGCAACTTGGTTGTCTGGTCCTTGGTGATCGTCATCAGCGGGCTTTCGCCCTTGTCATGGTTCCAGATCGACTTGTAGGCCTCACCCGAGCTGAACGGGCGCTTGGACAGGATGATGCCTTGCAGAATCGGCTGCCACTTCCACTTGGGATAGTCGATTACGCGCTGGTCCGACAAAAACTCATTCAGATACCGGCGCATCGGCCAATAGCTGTAGTCATCCGGCGTACCGAGATTGGCCAGCAGAATGCCGACGCGGCCCATTTTGACCTTTGGATGGTCTGCGGCGGCATGATCGGGGCGAGTGGCGTCAAACATCTGATGCTTCCTGAGATTTCTCTGTACTGGTCTGAGATAACCGGAAAAGCCCGGTCGTCAATTGGACAGTTTACCTTCTTTTGTGCTCAGCGCATCCGCAAGCCGGGCTTTGGCTGATCCGGGGCGCAATGGTTTCTGTTGGCTGTCATCGGGAGACCAGCCGGTCAGGCAGATCAATTCATAGGTGGCGGCCAACCGCCCCCCGGGCGTTGAGAAGTTGTCGGCATAGACCTGCTGTGCGCGCGTAAAAACCTGTCGCTTGGTGGGTTGTTTCATGCGCCCGGACAGGCTGTTGGTCTCACCCATGGCGCGCAGGTCATGCATCAGGTGCAGTATGTCGCGGTATTCCGCAGTCAGGCGCGCGGTGTCGGCGACCGGCAGCGCAAACCCCGCCCGTTGCAGCAACCCGCCAAGATCGCGCAGCTCGGCCATCGGGACGATACGGGGGCTGAGGCCTCCGGTCACTTCGATTTCGGCCTGTCCCAGTGCGGCGCGCAGCTCGTGCAGTGTTTCACCGCCCAGACACACAACCAACAGCAACCCGTCGGGGCGCAGAGCACGGCGACATTGGATCAGTTGCCCAACAGGATCATTGGCCCAATGCAGCGCCATGGCGTGGATGACCAAATCATGCGCGCCGGGGGTCAGGGCCAGTACCTCATCATCTGCAACGATCTGCGCCTCGGGCAACGTGTTCTGCCAGATATGTGCAAATGGCGTCAAGATCGCCGGGGCTGTAAAGGTTTTGTTAACCATGGAGAGCCGATCCTGCACTTCGTCCACAGCGGCACGATGCAGGAACAGGGCCTCATCCTTCGCGCGGGCGCGGTGCCGGGTAAGGACCTGGCGATCAAACAACGAGGGTTTATTGGACTCAGGCAGTTGCATAGGGCGCAAGTATCGCATGTGGCACCGGATTCAAACCGCTGTCGCGCTGATCTATCCGCCGCGCTGTCTGGGATGCGGGGACCTGACCGAATCGGATTTCGGGCTGTGTGGGCCCTGCTGGCGCGAGACGCCCTTTATCGGAGGAGTTGTTTGCGAAAGCTGCGGGGTGCCGTTACCGGGGGTTTCAGACGGTCACCGGATTGAGTGCGACGATTGCTTGGCTGCGCCGCGCCCCTGGCAAGATGGGCGTTCGGCCCTTTTGTACGGTGGCAAAGCGCGGTCGCTGGTGCTGGCCTTGAAACATGGTGACAGGCCCGAACTGGCGCGCCCTGCCGCACGCTGGCTGGCGCGGGCCGGGCAAGAGATGTTCCGCGAGGGGATGCTGCTTGCGCCGGTGCCTTTACACTGGTCCCGGTTGTTGAAACGCCGGTACAACCAGTCCGCCCTACTGGCACAGCACCTTGGGAAAGAGGCAGGGCTTGAGGTGTGCCCGGACCTTTTGCTTCGTCACCGAAAGACGTCGGTTCTGGACGGCAAAACAGCCACCGAGAGGGCGGAAGTCCTTGAACACGCGATCATCGCCCATCCAAAGCGACAAGACCAAATGCAAGGGCGCAATATCCTGCTGGTGGATGATGTGATGACCTCCGGCGCGACACTGGCGGCTTGCGCGCGTGTCTGCCTTGCATCCGGAGCAAATCATATTTCCGTGTTGACCCTAGCGCGCGTTGCCAAGGATGCCTAATTCGCCCAAGATTATGCGAAACGCGAAGGTACGGAATATGAAACCGGTAGAAATTTACACCTCGCCGCTGTGCGGTTTTTGTCACGCGGCCAAGCGGCTGCTGAAGCAGAAGGGCGTCGAGTTCCAGGAAGTGGACGTTCTGATGCACCCCAAGCGCAAGCCCGAGATGATCCAGCGCGCCGGTGGCAAACGAACCGTGCCACAGATCTTTATCGGTGCGCAGCACGTGGGCGGCTGTGACGAACTGTATGAGTTGGAGCGTCAGGGCAAGCTGGATCGCCTGCTCGCGGCCTGATGAAGACCGCGCTGCTGCAAATCACTTCGTCGGATGATCCGGCCGAAAATCTGGACAGGGCGCGCGCCATGATGGCCGAGGCTGCGGAACAAGGCGCGCGGTTAATCCTGACGCCCGAGGTGACGAATTGCGTGTCCACCAGCACCACGCGGCAGCGCGAAGTCTTGCAGCACGAAGAAGATGACCAATCGCTGGCCGGCCTGCGGGATAAGGCCGCTGCGCTGGGTGTCTGGCTGCTGATCGGGTCTTTGGCGATCAAAACCCATGATGCAGACGGTCGGTTTGCCAACCGGTCCTTCATGATCGACCCGCAGGGGCAGATCGTGGCGCGGTACGACAAGATACACATGTTCGACGTGCAGGTCACCGAAACCGAGACCTTCCGCGAATCCAAAAATTACCGCCCCGGCGACAAGGCGGTGATTGCCGACACCGATTTTGGCAAGGTTGGCATGACCGTTTGCTATGACGTCCGGTTTCCGGCGCTCTATGCGGCGTTGGCGCAGGCAGGTGCGCGTATCCTGACGGTTCCGGCCGCGTTTTCGCCGGTCACAGGCGCGGCCCATTGGGAATCGTTGCTGCGCGCCCGGGCGATTGAGACCAACTGTTGGGTTCTGGCCCCCGCACAAACTGGCGAACACCCTAAAACCCGCGGCAAGACGCGCTATACCTATGGCCACAGCATGGTCGTTGCCCCGTGGGGAGAGGTTGTCATCGACGCAGGGACCGATCCGGGCATTCACATTTTCGATTTGCATGATAGTTCTGTGTCTGAGGCGCGCCGTCGCGTGCCCTCTTTGACTCACGTCCGTCGCTTTGACGGACCCTGATCCAGAACCGGACCATGACTGACGAACACAATGCCCTTGCGGTCACGCTGTTCAGCGAAATCCTGACCGCAGACCAGCTGTTGCGTAATCGGCTTAGCCGGGTGCTGCCCAAGGGTATGGAGATTTCGCATTTCTCGGTGCTCAACCATCTGGTCTTTGTCGGGAACGAGCGTAGCCCGGCACAATTGGCCGATACATTCCACGTCACCCGTGGCGCGATGACCAACACGTTGGCCAAGCTGGAATGGGCCGGATACATCCACATCCGCCCTGACTGGGACGACGCCCGCCGCAAGATGGTGGCGATCAGCCCTGCCGGTCGCAGGGCACGGGATCAGGCGATTTCCTCCATCGCACCGCTGATCAACCGCGTGGTCGGAGAGTTGGGGCTGGAGCGGGTCCGCAGCACGCTGCCCGTGCTTCGGGATTTGCGGTTGCAGTTGGAGGGGGAGTAGGGTTTCTTCCACTTAATTGATTTAGTCGAGCGGGAAATCAACCGCGGCGGGAAGAAATTGGATTGAGAGCCTACGCACTTTTGTTTTCAGTCATGGCCGTTCTGTTGACGGGTTGTGCCAAAAAAGCGGACTGGCATCAAAAAATGGTGCTGTATTTTGACACGCCTGATGGCCCGATCACCGCGTCTAGCGTGATCCGTGTGGATTTCACCGGTGCTATGGCATGGGCTGGTGATCTGAATCATGATCATACTGACCTGATAGGAGAAGCAGTGGTCGCGGATCTCGGCGGTCGATATTTGTTTGCTTTGATAGAAGAAGATGCAGGCAGAATGATTGTGCGGGCGCTACCTCAAGACAAAAAGGAGCAGTCATTTAAAAGCTCCATTATCTGGATCAAAAAACAGACCGAGCCCTTAGAATTGCCAATGAGTCTTTGGCCGCGAATGGTAACTTTCAAGGATGTTAAGAACCCCACTACGGTTGAACTTGTTGATCCCGCCAATATCGCTGCAGCCTTTAACGATGGTTTTTCGCTTAGCAGAGTTACAATTCAGGTGACTGAAGAACCTTTGACTAAAGGGCGTGTTGTAGCGGCGTTGAATAGTGCTTTCTTTAGAGACGGAGCCGCAATGAGAAAAGCGGCCTTGTCTCGTGGTTCCAATGATAAATACTTCGAATTTCTTGCGGCAGAGTTGACGCGAAACAAGTTTATTCGGGAGGAATAAACAAAGTTCGCTGAGTAAACTTAAGAAAGCCCAGCACTTACCCCAGCTTAACGCTCGCCGTCACGTAATTCACGCTCAGATCCCGGTCCGAGATCGACCAACTCCAGAGGATTGGGTTGAACACGAAACCCTTGCGGTCCACCGGGTCCAGCCCGGCCTGGCGCAGCAGGTCGAACAGCTCATCCGGGGTGATAAACTTGTTCCATTCATGCGTGCCGCGCGGCAGCCAGCGCATCACGACCTCGGCCCCGAAAATGGCCATGGCATAGGATTTTGGATTGCGGTTGATCGTCGAACAGATCAGCAAGCCGCCCGGTTTCAGCAATTGCTGCGAGGCTGTCAGAAATCCCAACGGGTCGGCAACATGCTCGACCACTTCCATGTTCAGCACCACGTCGAACTGTTCGCCTGCAGCGGCCATGTCCTCGGCTGTGGTGTGGCGGTAGTCGATCTCCAGCCCTGATTGTTCGGCATGGATGCGCGCGACAGGCAGGTTACCTTCTGCGGCATCCGCACCCACGACCTCGGCCCCCAAACGCGCCATCGGTTCGCTCAGCAGCCCGCCGCCGCAGCCGATATCCAGCAAACGCAGGCCCTCGAACGGCTTTGGCGACTTCAAATCGCGATCGAATTCGCCTGCGATCTGCTGTGTGATATAATCCAGCCGACAGGGGTTGAGCATGTGCAGTGGTTTGAATTTTCCATGCGGGTCCCACCATTCTGCGGCCATCGCTTCGAATTTTGCGATCTCGGAAGGGTCAACCGTGTTCGGATGCGCTTGCATTCCTGTCTCCGTATGCTCTTTTACGCTTAAGGACTATATAGGGCCATAATGGACAAGTACCCGGACCAAAAGCGCGCAGTTCAATATCTGTACCCGCCGATCGATCCTTTCGATCAGCGTATGGTCGATGTGGGCGACGGACACCGTATCTATATGGAACAATGCGGCAATCCTAACGGCATTCCGGTGGTGATTCTGCACGGAGGCCCGGGCGGTGGCTGCAGCCCCGCGATGCGGCGCTATTTTGATCCGGACGTTTACCGGGTGATTCTGTTCGATCAGCGCGGATGCGGACGGTCACGCCCGCATGCCTCTGTCACTGACAACACCACTTGGCATCTGGTGGACGATATCGAACGTCTGCGAACCTTGCTGGATATCGACGACTGGATTGTCTTTGGCGGCAGCTGGGGGGCGACGCTTGCGCTGGTCTATGCGCAGTCCCACCCGGATCGGGTCAATCGCCTGGTGCTGCGCGGTGTGTTCCTTGCGACGCAGGTCGAGTTGGATTGGTTTTACGGCGGCGGCGCGGGCAAGTTCTGGCCCGAGCAATGGGCGAAGTTCACCGCTCTGCTATCCGACAATGAGCTGAGTGACACCATAGGCGCATTTAACAAGCGCCTGTTCTCGGGGGATCGCGCGACCGAGATCCTGTATGCGCGCGCCTGGTCCAGTTGGGAAAACGCGCTGGCTTCGATCCATTCGCATGGCGCAACCGGGGAAAGCCCGGGGGAATACGCGCGGGCCTTTGCACGGCTTGAGAATCACTATTTCATCAACCGCGCGTTCCTTGAACAGGACGGGCAGATTCTGGACCAGATGGACAGAATCGCACATATCCCCGGCCATATCGTGCAGGGTCGGTATGACATGATCTGTCCGCCTCAGGCCGCGTGGAACCTTGCCCAGCTGTGGCCCAATGCCGAGCTGAAGATGGTGCGCCAGGCCGGGCATGCGCTGTCCGAACCCGGAATTAGCGCGGAATTGGTTCGCATCATGGACCGCGTGGCGGAGGGCGCATTATGACCCGCATCGACCGT
This sequence comes from Ruegeria sp. AU67, assembly GCF_900312795.1. Taxonomy (NCBI): domain Bacteria; kingdom Pseudomonadati; phylum Pseudomonadota; class Alphaproteobacteria; order Rhodobacterales; family Roseobacteraceae; genus Ruegeria; species Ruegeria sp. AU67. Next base: position 47,555 of record NZ_OMPH01000016.1, on the reverse strand, counting down.
CGTGCTCTGTTTGCTTCCGGTGCTGCTGCCGCTCTGCTCGCGGCGACCGGTGCGTCTTTAGCCGATACGCCCAAAGTGGGTGGTACGCTGCGCCTTGCCGTGCCCCGCGATGACAGTTTGGAGCAGGTTGCCCGTGGGGCCGTGTTCGACACCCTGACCGAGATTGCACCCGACGGCACCCTACGCGGAGATCTTGCGACCGGTTGGCAAACTGATTCCCAAGCCCGCATCTGGAGCTTTGATCTGCGCGAGAACGCTCGTTTTCACGATGGCGCGGTCCTTGATGTAAGGGATGTGATGGCGGTTCTGGGCGATGTCGGGCAGGTCGACGCCTTGTCAGATAATCGCGTGCGTCTGGAGTTGGCTCAGGCCAACCCGGGTCTACCCTTCCTTTTGGCCGACAGCAGGTTCGTTATTACGCGCAACGGGCAAGGTGTCACGCCCTTGCAGGCGGCGAACGGCACCGGATGCTACCGAGTTGAACGGGCGGAGGATGATCGTCATTTCCTTGGGCGCCGTGTGGCGGGCCACTACAAGGATGGATTGGCTGGCTGGGCCGAAACCCTGGAAGTTATCGTGATTCCCGACGCTCGCGTGCGTACCGAGGCGCTGCGAGACGGCTTTGTGGATATCGCGGCACTGCCGCAGGGCGAAGGGTTCAGCCCGCACCGCGGATTGCGCTTTTTTCCAAGCGAATCCGATATGGCGCTGGCTGTAGCAGGGCATGTCGGCATGCCCCGTCAGATCGGAACGGATCGCCCCCTGGATGATGGCCGCGTTGCCGAGCGTTGGTGGTTGATTTAAACGCCGAAAATTCGCCTGACTTCTACTTTGTGCAAAATTTTGCTATTGTACGCGCTGTATTAGCTTAATTGTTTCGAAAATGGGAGAATTCCCATGAGGGTTGAAAGCTTAAAGAATATATCAATTTCCATTTTGTCCGTAGCATTGGCGGTTGTTGCGGTGTTTGCCCTGAAATCAGGTAAAGACGTTACCGTAAAAGTCAGCAAAAACGGGACGATAGAGCTGGATGCCCGCGAAGGGCAGTCGCTGACCCAGTTGCTGGACAAGGGTTTTGAGGCCGTAGAGGCGAACCCCGAAGATAGTGCAGAGACGACAGCGCGGAAACTGTCCGATATGCGGGCTCTGACCCGCACGCTGAAGTCGCATGGTTACTATGCGTTGAACGATTCGGATCTGGTTCACGAAATTAGAGGGCTGGAAAAGGAGGATCCCCTGTCGGCCGGGCTGCGCGACGTGCTGTATGATCTGGAAGGTCCGTTTTCGCTGCCCGGAACATTGCGTGGGGCGGATTCACGGATGTGGCAGGCGATCGCTGATCTGTACGAGGGTATAAAGTCCGAACCGCGTGGTGACAGCCAGCTATTTGCGACGCTTTACACGAACTTCATTCAGCAAGAGACCGTGTTCAGCCCCTTCAAGCACGAGGTAACGGCCGAGGGCGTGTTGTTGCATGACGCAAATGGGAACGAAAAACCGATGGTGTACACCTGCCCCGACAGTTTTTTGAAGCCGGGGATTACCGTCCTGATCAAACCGACCGGCGGGTCATCCAATATCATGCGTCAGTTCACGGTGCGGCAAGATCCTGTTTTTCATGCCTGCGCCGCGCGGACACCGTTCGAGTTTTTGTCGGGTTCAGAAATGAAGCTGGGGCTGAACCGGGTGGCCTTTGATCAACTCTTCCCGCCGCGGACGGCGAATGCCGAGCAGTTTCAGGGCAGGGGCACTCTTTCGGTGATTATCTACCCGCGCAACACGCAGCCTGCGCTTTTTGCATCTTCGGCGGAATAGGAGCTTTCCATGAATAAACTTGCTGTTCTCGCTGCCATTATTGCACTTGTGACCGTCGCCCCGTCAGGCGTGGCACATGCCCAGGGACGTCAATGCCTGTTTGACGGCGAGGTCTACGAAGACGGGGACCGCGTTGGTCCTTACCTATGTGAAAATGGCGAGTGGATTCTGTCAGACTGATATTGTGATTGCCCATCCTGGCGCTTGGGCTTGCAATCTTGCAGTCGCTTGGCTATATGGCCGTTAACAGCGGCGTGTCGGGCTTCGGTCCGGGGCTCCACCGGAAAAGATCGACGGGCCGCGCGCCCGTTTTTTTGTGCCCGACTGACAGGGTAGAGTACCAGATGACAAATGACCTGATAGCCAAAGCAGCCATCGACCGGCGACTGGCCGAGATCATCACCCCCGTGATCGAGGATCTGGGGTATGAACTTGTGCGTATTCGCCTGATGAGCGGCAAACAAACCACGCTGCAGATCATGGCTGACAAGCCTGATGGCGGTATCGAAGTGGATGATTGCGCCGAGATTTCGAACGCGGTCAGCGCCACGTTGGATGTTGAGGATCCGATCCTTGACGCCTATGCGCTGGAAGTGTCCAGCCCCGGCATCGACCGCCCCTTGACCCGTCTCAAGGACTTTGAGGCGTTCGAAGGGTATGAGGCCAAGATCGAAACCGCCGAACTGATCGACGGACGCCGCCGTTTTAAGGGTGAGCTGGCCGGGATCGAGGGAGATGAGGTCCTGATCAATCTCACCGAGGGGGACGAGACGATCACCATCGGTCTGCAATTCGACTGGCTGAGCGACGCCAAGCTGGTCCTGACTGACGACCTGATCAAGGAAATGCTGCGCCAGCGCAAAGACGCCGGTGCCCTGAACGAAAACGCTTTCGACGAGATTGAGACCGAAGGGTCCGAAGAGGAGACGAACTGATGGCAATCACCTCAGCCAACCAGCTGGAGCTGCTGCAGACCGCCGAGGCCGTGGCCCGCGAAAAGATGATCGACCCCAGTCTGGTTGTCGAAGCGATGGAGGAATCGCTCGCCCGTGCCGCGAAGAGCCGTTACGGCGCTGAGATGGACATCCGCGTTTCCATCGACCGCAAGACCGGCAAAGCGACATTCACCCGCGTACGCACCGTGGTCGAGGATGAAGAGCTGGAAAACTATCAGGCCGAGATGACCGTCGAGCAGGCCAAGCAGTATATGGAAACGCCTTCGGTTGGTGACGTCTTCGTTGAAGAAGTGCCGCCAGTTGAAATGGGCCGTATCGCGGCGCAATCCGCAAAGCAGGTGATCCTGCAGAAGGTTCGCGAAGCTGAGCGCGATCGTCAGTACGAAGATTTCAAGGATCGTGCAGGCACCATCATCAACGGTGCGGTCAAGCGCGAAGAGTTTGGCAATGTCATCGTCGATTTGGGCGGTGCTGAGGCCGTTCTACGCCGCAATGACAAGATCGGTCGCGAAAGCTATCGTCCGAATGACCGAGTGCGTGCCTATATCAAGGAAGTGCGGCGCGAAGTTCGTGGCCACCAGATCTTCCTGTCGCGCACCGCGCCGGAATTCATGGCCGAGCTGTTCAAGATGGAAGTGCCGGAAATCTATGACGGCATTATCGAGGTCAAGGCCGTGGCCCGTGACCCCGGTTCGCGCGCCAAGATCGCCGTGATTTCCTATGACGGTTCGATTGATCCCGTTGGTGCTTGCGTTGGTATGCGCGGCAGCCGCGTGCAGGCCGTTGTGAACGAGCTGCAGGGCGAAAAAATCGACATCATCCCGTGGAACGAAGATCAACCGACCTTCCTGGTGAACGCGCTGCAGCCTGCTGAGGTTTCCAAGGTGGTTCTGGACGAAGAAGCCGGCAAAATCGAGGTTGTGGTTCCAGAGGAGCAGCTTTCGCTGGCCATCGGTCGCCGCGGTCAGAACGTGCGTCTGGCCAGCCAGCTGACCAATCTGGATATCGATATCATGACCGAGGCCGAAGAATCGGCGCGTCGTCAGAAAGAATTCGAAGCCCGCACCCAGCTGTTCATGGACAGCCTGGATCTGGATGAATTCTTTGCCCAGTTGCTGGTGTCCGAAGGCTTCACCAACCTCGAAGAGGTAGCCTATGTGGAGATCGAAGAACTGCTGGTGATCGACGGCGTTGACGAAGGCACTGCGCAAGAGCTGCAAACACGGGCGCGCGAATATCTGGAAGCAAAGGCCAAGGCAGCTTTGGAAAGCGCCCGCGCGCTGGGTGCCGAAGACAGTCTTATTGAATTCGAAGGCCTGACACCCCAGATGGTTGAAGCGCTGACCAAGGACGATGTGAAGAACCTGGAAGACTTCGCCACCTGCGCTGACTGGGAACTGGCCGGTGGTTGGACCACGGTCGACGGCCAGCGAATTAAAGATGACGGTGTTCTGGAACCTTTCGGTGTAACGCTGGAAGAGGCGCAGGATCTAGTCATGACAGCTCGGATCATGCTGGGCTGGGTCGATCCTGCTGAGTTGGAGCAGGCCGAAGAAGAAGTTACCGAAGAGGAGGCCGAGGCCTGATCGCAGGCTTCGGGTGGCGCAAATGGGTCGCGGTGGCGTCCATAAGGATCGGTCCGAAGGACCTGAACGCAAGTGCATCGCCACGGGCGAGGTTCAACCTAAATATGGGTTGATCCGCTTTGTGACGGGGCCGGATGGTCAGGTCTTTCCGGATGTCGCGGCAAAACTGCCGGGACGTGGCGTCTATGTCGCGGCGGATCGCAGCGCGCTGGACAAGGCCGTGGGCAAAAAGCTGTTTGCACGTGGTTTCAAGGCGCAAGTCAGTGTGCCTAACGATCTCGCAGATGAAGTTGAGCGTCAGATTGCGCGCCGTGTGATCGAGTTGGTGAGCCTTGCGCGCAAATCCGGTGATGCGATCGCCGGTTACGAAAAGGTCAAGACGTGGCTGGACCGGGAAGAGGCCCAGGTACTGATACAAGCCTCTGATGGATCAGGGCGCGGCAAGTCGAAACTGAGCACGCCGCACTTCGGAACATACATCGGCTGGCTGACGGCGGACGAGCTGGGACAGGCATTTGGGCGCCAAACCGTGATTCATGCGGCGCTCGCCTCTGGCGGACTCGCCAAACGTGTTGTAGAGGAAGCGCAGCGCCTGCGTGGCTTGCGCGAAACGGATGACGGCGGCAGGGGCCGCGCGGAAGGGTAAGAAGCTTTATGAGCGATAATGACGGCAAAAAGACATTGGGTCTTCGTGGCGGGGCACGCCCCGGAAATGTGAAACAAAGTTTCAGCCACGGACGTACCAAAAATGTCGTGGTGGAGACCAAACGCAAGCGCGTGGTTGTTCCCAAGCCGGGTGCCGGCAAGCCGGGTGGCGGAGCAACGCCCTCGGGTGATCCGTCGCGCCGCCCTGCCGGGATTTCCGATGCGGAGATGGCCCGCCGGATGAAGGCGCTGCAGGCCGCCAAGGCCCGCGAGGTCGAAGAGGCCGCTGCCCGCGAGGCAGCTGAAAAAGCGCGTGAAGAAGAACGCGCCCGTCGTCGTGCGGAGCAAGAGGCTAAGGAACGCGAACAGCGTGAGGCCGAAGAACGTGCACGTGCCAAGGCCGAAGAAGAAGATCGCAAGCGCAAAGAGGCTGAAATAGCGGCCCAACGCGCTGCTGCTCCGGCTGCACCAGCAGAGCCCAAGGCGGCTGCTCCGCGCAGCCCGGCGAACAAGCCTGCGCCGGCTGCAACGCCGCGAAAAAACGATCGCGAGCGTGAACAGCGCGGCAATCGTGGCAAAGGCCGTGATGACAACCGCCGGTCCGGCAAGCTGACATTGGGTCAGGCCACGGGCGGCGAAGGTAATCGTCACCGCTCTATGGCGGCGATGAAGCGCAAGCAGGAGCGGGCGCGTCAGAAAGCCATGGGTGGTACGGTCGAGCGCGAAAAGGTGATCCGCGACGTACAGCTGCCCGAAGCGATCACGGTGTCAGAGCTGGCCAACCGTATGGCCGAGCGTGTGGCAGACGTTGTCAAATCGCTGATGAATATGGGCATGATGGTCACGCAGAACCAGACCATTGATGCCGATACCGCCGAGCTGATCATCGAAGAATTCGGTCACAAAGTGACCCGTGTCTCTGATTCGGATGTCGAGGACGTCATCAAAGAGGTCGAAGACGACGACAAAGATCTGAAATCGCGTCCGCCAGTCATCACCATCATGGGTCACGTTGACCACGGCAAAACCTCGCTTCTGGATGCGATCCGCGATGCGCGGGTTGTGGCAGGCGAAGCGGGTGGCATCACCCAGCACATCGGTGCCTATCAGGTGACAACCGATAGCGGCACCACTCTGTCCTTCCTGGATACGCCGGGCCACGCGGCCTTTACCTCGATGCGCTCGCGCGGTGCTCAGGTCACGGATATCGTGGTTCTGGTTGTTGCCGCCGATGACGCGGTGATGCCGCAGACTGTCGAAGCGATCAACCACGCGAAGGCGGCCGGAGTGCCGATGATCGTGGCGATCAACAAGGTCGACAAGCCAGGCGCGAACCCGGACAAGGTGCGCACCGACCTGTTGCAGCACGAAGTCATCGTCGAGAAAATGTCGGGTGAGGTTCAGGACGTCGAAGTCTCTGCCATCACCGGTCAGGGTCTGGATGAGCTGCTGGAAGCCATCGCGCTGCAGTCCGAGATTTTGGAGCTGAAAGCCAACCCGAATCGCGCCGCCCAAGGTGCCGTGATCGAGGCGCAGCTGGACGTGGGTCGCGGCCCGGTTGCCACTGTTCTGGTTCAGAACGGCACGCTGCGTCAGGGCGACATCTTCGTCGTGGGTGAGCAATACGGTAAAGTCCGTGCGCTGATTAATGACAAGGGTGAACGCGTCAAGGAAGCTGGCCCCTCGGTTCCTGTCGAGGTTCTGGGTCTGAACGGCACGCCCGAGGCTGGCGACGTTCTGAACGTGACTGAGACCGAAGCACAGGCCCGCGAGATCGCGGAATACCGCGAACAGGCCGCCAAGGACAAACGTGCGGCCGCTGGCGCCGCAACGACCCTTGAGCAGCTGATGCAGAAGGCCAAGGAAGACGAGAACGTCAACGAACTGCCAATTCTGATGAAAGCAGACGTTCAGGGCTCGGCTGAGGCCATCGTTCAGGCGATGGAGAAGATCGGCAACGACGAGGTGCGCGTGCGCGTGCTGCACTCGGGCGTAGGTGCGATTACCGAAACCGATGTCGGCCTGGCCGAAGCATCCGGTGCGCCGATCCTGGGCTTCAACGTGCGTGCCAATGCGTCGGCGCGGAACACCGCGAACCAGAAGGGCGTGGAAATCCGCTACTACTCGGTAATCTATGACCTTGTGGACGACGTGAAAGCCGCCGCATCCGGCCTGCTGAGCGCCGAGATTCGCGAAAAGTTCATCGGTTACGCCGAGATCCGCGAAGTCTTCAAGGTCACCGGTGTCGGCAAGGTTGCTGGCTGTCTGGTCACCGAAGGCGTGGCGCGTCGTTCCGCAGGCGTCCGCCTGCTGCGCGACAACGTGGTGATCCACGAAGGCACACTGAAGACGCTGAAACGCTTCAAGGACGAAGTGGCCGAGGTTCAGTCAGGTCAGGAATGCGGTATGGCGTTCGAGAACTACGACGATATCCGTGCAGGCGACGTGATCGAAATCTTCGAACGCGAAGAGGTCACCCGGACGCTGGATTGATCCGGTAGTACAGTAAAACAGAAAACAGCGGCTCTGACGGGCTGCTGTTTTTCTTTGTGCTACTGTCCGTTGGGCAAAAACGTCCCTCGATGCATGATGATATCGAAGTGCTGCACGCCCTTTAGCAAATCGAAACTGACCGAATGCCCGCCTTTGCGCAGGGCTTCCGCATAATCGCGACTTTGACGGATGAATTCCGGTGTGTCCCGTTCTGCCACTGTCACGTGATAGCGTGGACCGGGGGGTGGCAAGTGCAGGATCGGGGACAGATCGTGCACCTCGACCGGGGTCAGCTGCAGCGGGTCGTTCACCGAAGTCAGGCTGATCGGTTCCAGATCATAAACGCCGCTGATCAGGATTACATCGCGCACGCGTAATCCCGCGCGGGCTAACGCATCCGCCGAGGTCGCCATGACCATGGCCACCAGATGCGCGCCGGCACTGTGTCCCGATAGGGTGATCCGCGACGGATCAAAGCCCAAATCGAACGCGTTCTCTGCCAGCCAAAGCAGGGCATCCCGGCATTCGTTGACCATCTGATCCAGCCGCGCATCCGGGGCCAACGTGTAATTCAACGTGGCAAAAGATTGCTCTGCCTCAATCAGCGCAGGGGCCATCATCGCTGATTCGCGCTGGCTGAGCGCTTGCCAATATCCGCCGTGAACAAAGACGTGCAGAGACGCGCCTGCACCTTTCGCGGGAAAGAAATCCAGCACTTGCGTCGGCGAATCGCCATAGGCGACGTTTTCCTTCACGTCCATCCTCGCCCGGTGCTGCGCGCTGAGTGCGGTATAGCTGTCTAGATAAGGTGTCAGATCGCCGCCGATCATCGAACTGGGGGAGTACTCACGCTCCAGCTCATCCTTAGGGAACCCTCGATACAGCATCGCCTACTCCTGCCCCGCATACATCAATTCGGTGCGCACATCGTAGAGGTCGTGGAAGAAGCGTAAATCCAGGGCCTTGCGCAGAAAGGACACGCCGCTGGATCCACCCGTGCCGGGTTGGTTGCCGATGACACGTTCCACAGCCGTGACATGGTCAAAACGCCAGCGCTGGAACAGGGATTCGACGTCCATCAGTTTTTCGGCTAGCGTATAAAGGTCCCAATACCGGTCCGTGTCGCGGAACACCTGCCCCCATATCTTCACCACGCGGTTGTCGCCTGAATAAGGCTGCGCATAGTCCCGGTTTAGTAAATCATCGGGCACATCGAAACCTTGACGGGACAACATGTGCAGCACCTCGTCATACAGCGACGGTTTTGTCAGCGCGGCATTCAGTAAGCTCATGACCTCGGCGTCATGTTCGTGCACTTTCAGGGTCGAGGCATCTTTGTTGCCCAGAATAAATTCTATCTGACGATAGCCGTAGCTTTGGAAACCCGACGAACTGCCCAATGCCTCGCGGAAGGTCATGTAGTCGGCCGGCGTCATGGTCAGCAACGTCTCCCAAGCCGAGATCAGCTGGCGCTGAATCGCCTTGACCCGGTCGAGGTTCTTCATCGCAGGCCCGAATTCATCCTTTTGCAAGAACCGACGCACCTCGACCAATTGGTGGTGCATCAGTTTCAGCCATAGCTCGCTGACCTGATGGATGATGATGAACAGCATTTCATCCGGTTGCGCAGGGTCCTGAAACGTCTTTTGCAGGTTCAGCAAGGTCTTGAGCTGCAGGAAGTCGCCATAACTTTTGCGATGGGTTTCCGCGAAATCGGTGACCAGAGTGTCCTCGATCCCGCGTTCCAGATACCGGTCCTTGTCGCCCATGTGCTCCTCCAAACGCCCGAGTTCACCCCTGTTTAGGGTCTGATCCCGCGCAATTCCAGAGCGTTAAGTCCAGTCCAGAACAACTTTGCCGGACTGACCTGATTTCATCGCGTCAAAACCTGCGGCGAAATCGTCGACCTTCATCTGGTGCGTAATGACCCGGCTGACGTCCAGACCGTTCTGCAACATGGCGATCATCTTGTACCATGTTTCGAACATTTCACGCCCATAAACACCTTTGATGGTGATGGCCTTGAAGACGATACGGCTCCAATCCACTGGGGATTTTCCGGGGGGAATGCCCAGCAAGGCGATTTTGCCGCCCATCACCAGTGCCTCGACCATCTGGTCCAGTGCGGCTTGCGAACCGGACATCTCCAAGCCAACGTCAAACCCCTGCTGCATACCAAGCTCGGTTATGACATCTTGCAGGTCTTCCTTGCTGACATCCACGGACCGCAGGGTAGGCACGACGTGTTCAGCCAGCTTTAGACGATCCGGGTTGATATCGGTTATCACCACATGCCGTGCGCCTGCATGCCGTGCGACAGCGGCTGCCATGATACCGATAGGGCCTGCGCCCGTGATCAGAACGTCTTCGCCCAGCAGGTCGAAGCTGAGCGCAGTATGAACGGCGTTGCCCAAAGGATCGAGAATGGCTCCGATTTCGTCAGGTACGTCTTCAGGCAAGGGTACCACGTTGAAGGCAGGAAGTTTCAGGTATTGGGCAAAGGCCCCCTGTTCATTCACACCAATGCCCCGTGTACCAGGATCCAGGTGGAACTTGCCCGCGCGGCTTTGGCGACTGTCGGTTGTGATCAGATGACCTTCGCCAGAACAACGCTGGCCGATCTCCAGACCGGTGACATTACGCCCGATTTCGACGATCTCACCCGCGAATTCGTGGCCCGTGATCATCGGGATCGGCACTGTGGCCGCAGCCCAGTCATCCCAGTTCCAGATATGGATATCTGTCCCGCAAATGCCGGTCTTGTTGATGCGGATCAGAACCTCGTCTGCGTCGATTTCCGGCACAGGGGCCAGCACCATCCACAGGCCTTCCTCGGGTTTGGATTTCTCCAAAGCTTTCATTGTGTTGGGGCGCATCAGATCACTCCCAATTCTTTGCCGACCTTGCCAAAAGCGGTCAGCGCACGGTCCAATTCGTCCCTTGTTAGAGCCGCATTCATCTGTGTTCTGATCCGTGCCTGACCACGTGGGACCACTGGGAAAAAGAAGCCCGAGACATAGACGCCTTCGTCGAACAGGCCCGACGCCATATCTTGCGCCAGTTGCGCCTCGCCTAGCATAACAGGGATAATTGGATGCTCACCGGGCAGGAGATCAAAGCCCAGCTTTTCCAATCCTGCACGCCAGTATTTCGCGTTGCCAAAAAGTTGTGCGCGCAGCATGTCGCCCTCTTCGACCAGGCGGATTGCTTCCAATCCGGCGGCGACGATGGAAGGTGGCAGCGAGTTTGAGAAAAGGTAAGGCCGCGCCCGCTGCCGCAGCAGGTCGATCACTGGCTGCGGCCCGGCGATGTAACCGCCGATAGCCCCCCCAAGTGCCTTGCCCAAGGTTCCCGTCAGAACGTCCACGTCGACACCGAAGTGATCCGGCGTGCCCGCCCCGCTTGGCCCCATGAAGCCGGTGGCGTGGCAGTCATCCACCATGACGATCGCATCGTATTTGTCCGCCAGCTCGCGAATTTTTGGCAGGTTGGCCAGATAGCCATCCATTGAGAACACGCCATCGGTCGCGATCATGATGTGCCGCGCACCATCCTCACGCGCTTGTTTCAACCAAGCCTCAAGATCGTTCATGTCATTGTTCATGTACCGATAGCGCTTGGCTTTGCACAACCGCACACCGTCGATGATCGAAGCGTGGTTCAGACTGTCTGAGATGATGGCGTCTTCAGGCCCTAACAAGGGTTCAAAGAGGCCGCCATTGGCATCGAAACAAGCGGCGAACAGGATCGAATCGTCCTTGTTCAGGAACTTGGCCAGCCTTTGTTCCAACTCACGGTGAATGTCCTGCGTACCGCAGATGAAGCGGACCGAAGCCATGCCGAACCCCTTGGGTTCCATCGCGCCTTTGGCGGCCTCTATAAGAGCGGGATGATCGGCCAGACCTAGATAATTGTTGGCGCACAGGTTGATGACCTTCCGGTCACCCACCGTAATCTCACCGCCCTGAGGCGAGGTGATCATTCGTTCGCGCTTATACAGACCTTCTGCTTCGATCTGCGCGAGGGTGTCCGTAATGTGGGACAAGAATGCATCAGCCATGGCGGTCTCCGTTTGTCTGAGTCGCATATCTAACATAGCGGATATAATTCCCAAATAGGGGAATTACAATATACGGGAAAAAAATCCGTGAACGTGGATTTTCGCCGATATCAGGCGTTTTTAACGATCAGGAAGACCCGCGCAGGCCCGTTGGCAACGATCGAATGCGCGACATCCGCTGCATAGCGTGCGGTGTCACCGTGTTGCAGATCACTGACAGCCGTACCGGAAGTCACACGCACGGCGCCTTCCAGCACGGTCAGCTGCTCTCGTGCTCCACGGGCGTGGGGCTGGCTGTTCAGTGCGCCGTCTTTGTCGAACTTAATATCGTAGACCTCGTGACCACCGGCTTCCTCGGGCGGTGAAAGAATGCGAATCCGGCAGTTTTGGCCCATGTTGTCGATACTGGGCACCTCGGATTTCCTAAGGACTTCGATCTGGTTCGTGCTGTTCGCTTCCTCCAGAAGACCCGCGAAATCCACCTGTAGCGCACGGGTCAGGTTCCACAGGGTCGAGATCGTCGGGCTGCTTTCGCCCCGCTCGATCTGACTGACCATCGATCTGGATACGCCGCTAAGATTTGCCACGGCTTCAAGCGACAGGCCCTTGGCCCTGCGAGCCTCTTTCAGGCGTGCGGGCAGGCGTGTCAGGATATCATCTGGGTTTTCCGTCATGACGGAATCTCATGCGCGTTTGTCCGTCATATGTCAATTCTGCTTGTGACGGTACGTTCCATGGGACAGCCTGATGCCGCAGATGCATAGTGCCGTCAAATTCCGGAGGAGTAGAGACATGAAAGACATCGTGATTCTTGATGGTGCCCGCACCGCGATTGGTACGTTTGGCGGGGCGCTGGCATCAACCGCGCCGATTGATCTTGCGACCGTGGTGACGGAAGCGGCGATGGAACGTTCAGGGGTCGAACCGACCCAGATCGGCAGCGTTGTTTTTGGCCACGTGATCAACACCGAGCCACGCGATATGTACCTGTCGCGCGCCGCTGCAAAACAAGCGGGCATTCCGAACGAAACGCCCGCGATGAATGTGAACCGCCTGTGCGGGTCCGGGGCGCAGGCGATTGTGTCCGCTGTGCAGTCTCTGATGTTGGGTGATGCAGAATTTACCGTGGCCGGAGGTGCCGAAAGCATGTCGCGCAGCCCCTACATCGTTCCTCAGGCGCGCTGGGGTGCGAAGATGGGGGATGTTAAATCGCTCGATATGATGCTGGGTGCCCTGAATTGTCCCTTTGGCACCGGTCATATGGGTGTGACAGCCGAGAACGTGGCGGATGAACATCAGATCACGCGTGAGCAAATGGACGAATTTGCCCTTGCCAGCCAGGCGCGGGCTGCTGCTGCGATTGGGGCTGGCTATTTTGAAAGCCAGATCGCGCCGGTTCAGGTCAAAGTCAAACGCGACATGGTCGATTTCACGGTCGACGAACACCCCAAGCAGACCTCGGCCGAGGCGCTGGCAGGACTGCGCCCGGCGTTCAAGAAGGACGGTCGGGTGACGGCTGGAAACGCGTCCGGCATCAACGACGGTGCCGCCGCGATGGTTCTGGCTACGGCTGAAGCAGCTGAGAAAGCGGGTCTGAAACCCAAGGCGCGCATTCTTGGATATGGCCACGCTGGTGTCCGTCCCGAGGTTATGGGGATCGGACCGGTTCCGGCCGTTCAGAACCTGATGGCGCGTACGGGCCTGTCGATCGAGGATTTCGATGTGATCGAAAGCAACGAGGCCTTCGCGTCGCAAGCCTTGGCCGTAAACAAAGAACTGGGGCTGGATGCCGCCAAGGTGAATCCGAACGGGGGGGCAATTGCTTTGGGGCACCCGGTGGGCGCTACAGGCGCGATCATCACCCTTAAGGCGTTGTATGAGCTGGAACGCATCGGCGGATCGAAGGGCCTGGTCACGATGTGCATTGGTGGCGGACAGGGTATCGCCATTGCCTTCGAGCGGATCTGATCCGGATCGGGCAGAGGGGGGGCTGTCTGCCCCCCATCGCGCTTGCGCGTTTTCCCCCGAGGATATTTTGGCCAGATGAAGCTGGCGGACTTGCCTTAGGTGAAGGCTGTCAGGATCAGGATAATTGCGGCGCCAGCTGCGGCGCCAATAGTTGCCGGAAGAATAGCTGCCGACAGCCCTTTGTTCTGGGCGTCGTCCTTATGCGTCTGCGCGATCAGCGCATTTTCCACCAAAGCGGGCAGGCGCGGGCCGAAGCGGGCCAGCACCATGGCGGTTTTGCCAAAATCCCGTAGTGCTGCGCGGGGGCCGATGGATTGCTTGATGTAATCTTCGACAACCGGGCGGGCGACTTCCCAGATGTTGATGCGCGAGTCCAGTGACCGCGCCACGCCTTCGACGACCACCATTGTCCGTTGCAGCAGGATCAGTTCCGTGCGGGTTTCCATGCCGAACCGTTCTGTCACCTCGAACAGGTAATTCAATAGGCGCCCCATCGAAATATGAGTGGCATCCATGCCAAAGATAGGCTCTCCGACCGCGCGCAGGGCGCGGGCAAACTCGTCGACGTCCCTGTCGGCAGGGACATAGCCAGCTTCGAAATGCACTTCGGCCACGCGTTTGTAGTCGCGGCGAATAAAGCCAAAGAGGATCTCGGCATAAACCCGGCGAGTATATTCGTCGATATGACCCATGATGCCATAGTCGTAGGCAATGATGTCCCCATTGGCCGCGACCTTCAGGTTGCCCTGATGCATGTCAGCGTGGAAAAAACCGTCTCGAAGTGCGTGCAGCAGGAACAAGCGCAGCACGCGTTCCGCCAGATCACCACGGTCGTGCCCGGCGGCGTCCAGCGCGGCATTTTCGCCCAGCGGAACGCCGTCAGCCCAGCTGAGTGTCATCACACGGCGGGCTGACAGCGACCAGACGACCGGGGGCAGCCAGAAGCCCGCGTCGTTCTTGGTGTTGGCCGCATACTCCGACGCGGCGGCGCTTTCCAGCCGCAGGTCGAGCTCGCCGCGTACGACGCCGTCGAAATGTTCGATCACCTCCATCGGGCGCAGGCGGCGCGCACCGGGGGCGAATAGCTGCACGATGCGTGCGGCGAAATAAAATGCGTCTACATCCTTGCGGAAGGCGCGTTCAATGTTTGGGCGCAGAACTTTGACGGCGACGTCTTCGCCGGTGCTAACCAGCTTGGCCTTGTGGACCTGAGCAATTGAGGCCGCGGCGATGGGTTCACTGAATTCGCTGAACACTTCGGAAACCGGCTGGCCCAGTTCCTTTTCAACCTCGGCCATGGCTTCGGCTTTGGAGAATGGGGGAAGCTTGTCCTGCAGCACGCGCAATTGTTCGGCCAACTCATCCCCGACCACATCGGGACGGGTCGACAATACCTGACCAAACTTGATGTATGCCGGTCCAAGCGCCGTCAGCGCCCTTGTGGCGGGGGGCATGTCAGGATCGCCTTTGTAACCCAGCCATTGGAATGGCTTGCCCAAAGCATGCGCCAGAAACCGCAGTGCGCGCGGAGCCTCGAACGCATCCAGCACAACGTTCATGGCACCTGTGCGCTCAAGAGTGGCGCCCGTGCGGATCAGGCGAATGATGTTGTGTGGTCCGCGCATCAGATTTTCCAGCCGGAATGCAGCGCGGCGATACCCATGCTTAGGTTGCGGTACTTGGCATTTTCAAATCCGGCCGCGCGGACCATGCCCAGAAACGTTTCCTGATCCGGGAAATTACGGATCGATTCGACCAAGTATTGATAGCTGTCGTAGTCATCAGCGATGAGTTTCCCCATGCGCGGGATGACGTTGAAGCTGTAAAGATCGTAGAGCTTTTGCAGCCCGTCATTAGGCAATTGGCTGAATTCCAGCACCATCAGGCGGCCTCCGGGTTTCAACACACGGAATGCTTCGTTCAGGGCCTCTTGCGGGCGGGTCACGTTCCGGATGCCAAACGAGATGGTGTAGACGTCGAATGTGTTGTCGTCGAAGGGCAGAGCCATCGCGTCGCCGACCACCCAGTTCAGGCTGTCGGCCATCTGGTCTGCCTCGGCGCGCCGTCGGCCTTCGACCAGCATCGGTTCGGTCAGGTCCAGCACGGTAGCATGGCCATAGCCCGCGCGTTTCAAAAAGCGGAACGAGATATCTCCAGTGCCACCTGCGACATCCAGCAGGCGCTGGCCTGGGCGGGGCGCAAGCCAGTCCATCATCGCGTCTTTCCAGACCCGGTGAATGCCCATCGACATGACATCGTTCATCACGTCATATTTCGAGGCGACCGAGTTAAACACGCCCTGTACACGCCCGGCCTTTTCAGCCTCACGTACGGTTTCGAACCCAAAATGAGTGGTCTTGTCGCTGTTGTCGGACATTAGCCTTGCCGTTTTTCGAATTTCGCCTCTGTTATAGGGCTCTGGAACCGGGGCACAATGCGGCCCTTTGGAATAGGAGCCGTGTAATGCCGGAATTGCCCGAGGTCGAGACAGTAAGACGCGGCCTGAGCCCAGCGATGGAAGGCGTGGTGATCGACCGGGCAGATGTGAATCGCCCCGATCTGCGCTGGCCTTTCCCTGAACGGATGGCCGAGCGGTTGACCGGGCAGACGGTTCAAAAATTGCGTCGTCGGTCAAAATACATTCTTGCCGATCTCAGCAGTGGTGAAACCTTGTTGATCCATTTGGGCATGTCAGGCCGGATGACCGTATCCGGCGATCCGCTTGGGCAATTCGTGCATGAGCATCCGATAACCCAAAAACATGACCATGTGGTCTTTCACATGGCGAATGGCGCACGTGTCACGTTCAACGATCCGCGCCGGTTTGGTGCGATGGACCTATTGCAGACAGCAACTGCGGACGATCACAAGCTGCTGTCTGTCCTCGGGCCTGAACCTTTGGGTAATGATTTTCACGAACAACATCTGATCGATGCGTTTCGGGGAAAGAACACTCCGATCAAATCGGCGCTGCTGGATCAGGGAATCGTTGCCGGCCTGGGCAATATCTACGTGTGCGAGGCGCTATTTCGAGCCGGAGTGTCGCCACGTCGCAAAGCCGGCCAAATTTCTGCGACCCGTGTCGCAGCACTTGTTCCGATCATCAGGAAGGTATTGCAGGACGCCATCGAAGCAGGTGGATCTTCCCTACGCGATTTCCGCCAAGCCGATGGAGAACTTGGATATTTTCAGCACAGCTTTGACGTCTATGGCCGTGAGGGAGAACCCTGCAGGACTGACGGTTGTGGGGCTCCAATTAAAAGAATCACCCAGTCCGGTCGCTCATCCTTCTACTGTGCGCAATGCCAAAGATAGCTTGATCCAGCGAATGCGCGTGGTAAGGAATCGTACCTGAACGGAACAACCGGAAGCTTTCACCTCATGGCTTTTGAGACGATCATCGTCGAAATCGAAGACCACGTCGCCCTTATCAAGCTCGACAGGCCCGATGCGCTGAACGCGCTGAACTCACAACTGGCGCAGGAATTGTGCTCGGCATTGGAAGATGCGGATAGCAACGACAAAGTGCGCTGCATCGTCATCACCGGGTCGGACAAGGCGTTCGCTGCGGGCGCGGACATCAAGGAAATGTCCGAGATGAGCTTTGTGGACGTTTACAGCTCGAACCTGTTTGGTGCTCTGAACGACCGCGTGTGCGCGATCCGCAAGCCCATCATCGCTGCCGTAGCCGGATATGCGTTGGGCGGCGGGTGCGAACTTGCGATGTTGTGCGATTTCATCATCGCAGCGGACACTGCCAAATTTGGCCAACCTGAGATCAATCTTGGCGTCATTGCCGGGCTTGGGGGCAGCCAGCGTCTGACGCGGTTTGTCGGCAAGTCCAAATCCATGGACATGAACCTGACCGGCCGTTTCATGGACGCAGAAGAAGCTGAACGCGCTGGCCTTGTCAGCCGCGTCGTTCCCGCCAAGAAGCTGATGGATGAGGCGATGGGCGCAGCCCAGAAGATTGCCGAAAAATCCCAACTGTCCGCTATGGCAGCCAAGGAGTCGGTAAACCGCAGCTATGAGCTGCCGCTGAGCGAAGGCATGCTGTTCGAACGCCGCGTGTTCCATTCAATGTTCGCGACCGAGGATCAAAAAGAAGGTATGGCCGCGTTCCTGGAAAAACGCGCCGCGCAATTCCGCGACAAATAAGCGGTTCCCTGATCAAATCGAAACCGGCGGGCCTTTGCCCGCCTTTTTCATACCAGCTATGCGCATCAAAAGAATCGCCTTGGCAAACCCGGCCAACTTGGGTAGTAACCGCCACCATACATGCGCGTGCGGCCCGCTTGGCCCGACTCACACTCGTGATTTCTGATCTGGTGCGGATATTCCGTTGCGCGCAACCCTAGACAACGTACCGAACCAAAGGTCAGAGACACACATGGCTAATTCGCCCCAAGCAAAAAAACGCGCTCGTCAGAACGAGAGCCGTTTCGCAATCAACAAAGCACGTCGTTCGCGCATCCGTACCTACCTGCGTAAGGTAGAAGAAGCGATCGCATCCGGCGACAAGGACGCTGCAACCGCAGCACTGCGCGCAGCTCAGCCTGAACTGATGCGCGGCGTCACAAAAGGCGTTTTCCACAAGAACACAGCGTCGCGTAAAATGTCGCGCCTGTCGGCTCGTGTAAAAGCGCTGGGCTAAGGCCCGGGTTGACCTTGGGTCAACCAAGCAAGGTGAAATGATAGAAAATGCGCCGCGCCCGGCGGCGCTTTTTTTTTGCTGTTGCCGGAAAGCCGCGCCTTCACAAAACCGAGAGATTCTTTCGGCGAAAGATACGAGTCAATATCAGAGTTTCGTTGCCGGATGCCTTGGCCTCTTGCTACCACTGTTACAGCGATTCACTCGCTTGGGGGGACAGGCTGTTCCAACGACTAAACTGACGGGCATCAGGACGGTCAGGAACGAATGTTGGCAACTGGTTTGCTAATCTGCTGCGGTCCTTGGGTCACCAGGGAACCAAGCCCTGTCGAATTTGAGATTGCGTTGCGCAACCCTGTTTTCAGGGCGTTCCGGGTATGGAGCGCCGGCAAGTAGGGATGTGCGGACTTTCTAAAACACACCCGCCAAACTTCTGCGGTTTGGCGTCGTGTATCCCTTTGCGTGTGAAAGCATAATCCGGGCAACCGGAAAATAGCAATAAGGCCGACAGGCCAATAAAGAATGGGATGCGTGAGGCGCTTAATGACACAAGAGAAATGGGGACTACTACGAAACAAGTTGCTCAAGGCTATCGGAAAAAACAACTACACGACCTGGATTGAACCTCTTGAATTCCAAGAGTTGCAGGACGGCGTAGCGGTGTTTTCCGTGCCGACTAATTTCATGGGCAACTATGTCAGTCAGAACTTTGCGGATCTCATACTGTATGAGATGAACACCGCAGGGGAAACGGTTCAACGACTGGCCTTTCGCGTCGCTGCTAACTCACCGGCGCGCCCTAAAGTAGACACCGAATCCGAGCCGACTGTTGTGCGGGATGCACCTGTTGCGCCGCAGATGGAAGCCGCGAATGGCGCGTTTGAATCCTTGCAGGCCGCGCCATTGGATTCCCGCTTTACCTTCGACAGTTTTGTTGTTGGTAAACCCAACGAATTGGCCCATGCCGCGGCGCGTCGTGTGTCTGAAGGTGGTCCTGTGACCTTCAACCCGCTGGTTCTTTACGGTGGCGTTGGTCTGGGTAAGACGCACCTGATGCATGCCATCGCATGGGAGCTGAAAACAAAACACCCCGAGTTGAACGTGCTATATTTGTCGGCGGAACAGTTCATGTACCGTTTCGTGCAGGCCCTTCGCGAGCGCCGGATGATGGACTTCAAACATTTGTTTCGGTCGGTTGACGTGTTGATGGTGGACGATGTGCAGTTCATCGCGGGCAAAGATTCGACGCAGGAAGAGTTCTTCCACACATTCAATGCACTGGTGGACCAGAACAAACAGATCATCATCTCGGCCGACCGCGCCCCGGGTGAGATCAAGGACCTAGAGGATCGGGTGAAATCGCGTCTGCAATGTGGTCTGGTGGTCGATTTGCACCCAACCGACTATGAACTGCGCCTGGGCATCCTGCAAAACAAGGTGCAGCAGTACAGCAGCACATATCCCGACCTGACAATTGCCGATGGTGTCCTGGAATTCCTGGCGCACCGGATCTCGACCAATGTTCGCGTGCTGGAAGGTGCTCTGACCCGTCTGTTCGCTTTTGCCTCGTTGGTGGGGCGCGAGATCGACATGGAGCTGACGCAGGACTGTCTGGCCGATGTGCTGCGCGCATCCGAGCGCAAGATCACTGTCGAAGAGATTCAGCGCAAGGTTTCGGACTATTACAACATCCGCCTGTCCGACATCATTGGACCTAAACGCCTGCGGTCTTATGCCCGCCCGCGTCAGGTTGCGATGTATCTGTGCAAGCGACTGACCAGCCGGTCCCTGCCGGAAATCGGGCGCCGCTTCGGAGGACGTGACCACACGACTGTCATGCACGGCGTAAAACGCATCGAAGAGCTGAAAACCACAGACGGCCAGATTGCCGAAGATGTGGAAATGCTGCGGCGCGCGCTGGAAGCCTGAGCTCCTACCCATATCACTTGAGAAACGCCCCGGACCCTCACGCCCGGGGCGTTTTCTTGTGCGCTATTTTCCACGGTTGGAAATGAACTGTGCTTGAAGGGCCACGCGGCCCTTGACGCTTTGGGCAATCCGACCGAGAAATCCATAAAAAATCCTTGTGCCTCAGGGCGGAACCGCTAACGTGCCAGTCCCGCCCATTTCGGCACGCAAGTCAGAGGAATTAAGGGTATGAAGATCAGCATCGAACGCGGCACCCTTCTCAAGGCCGTTTCCCAGGCCCAATCTGTTGTCGAACGTCGCAACACCATTCCCATACTTGCCAACGTTTTGATCGAAGCCGAGGGCGATCAAGCCATGTTCCGGGCGACCGACTTGGATATCGAAGTTGTCGACAAAGCGCCCGCACAGGTCGAAAAGGCCGGGGCCACAACGGTGGCCGCAACGACGTTGCATGAGATCGTGCGCAAGCTTCCGGATGGAGCGTTGGTGACACTGACCGCCGACAGCGCCGCAGGGCGTCTGACGGTTGAAGCAGGCCGGTCGAATTTCTCATTGGCGACGCTGCCAAAGGAAGACTTCCCTGTGATGGCGTCTTCGGAATACCAATCGAACTTTACTGCCTCGGCAGCCCTGCTGCGCCGGTTGTTCGACAAGTCGAAATTCGCCATCTCGACCGAAGAGACGCGTTACTATCTGAACGGCGTCTATATGCATGTGGCCGACGGGTCCGAAGGCGGCAAGGTGCTGCGCTGTGTGGCCACCGATGGCCACCGACTGGCACGCATCGACGCGGATCTGCCCGATGGCGCTGCAGACATGCCAGGTGTGATCGTGCCGCGCAAAACCGTAGGCGAACTGCGCAAGCTGCTGGACGACGATGAGATGGATATCGCCGTGTCGGTCAGTGAAACGAAAGTGCGCTTTGCAACCCCGGACATCACGCTGACCTCAAAAGTGATCGACGGGACGTTCCCGGATTACACACGTGTGATTCCTCAGGGCAATACGCGCCAACTGGAAGTCGATGCGGCCGAATTCGCAAAGGCGGTAGATCGGGTTGCAACTGTGTCCTCTGAGCGGTCTCGAGCGGTAAAGCTGCAGCTGGATACAGATAAACTGGTGCTTTCCGTCAACGCCCCGGATAGCGGCGCGGCCGAGGAAGAACTGGCAGTGGCCTATGGCGACGAGCGGCTGGAGATCGGATTCAACGCCAAGTACCTGCTGGAAATCGCCTCTCAGGTGGATCGTGAGAACGCTGTGTTCCTGTTCAATTCAGCGGCTGATCCGACCCTGATGCGCGAAGGCAATGATCTGAGCGCGGTATACGTCGTTATGCCGATGCGCGTCTGATCGCACGGACGTGCGATGCCTCCGGCGGGAGAGATTTTGAAAAGATGAAGGGAGGGGTCATGGGTTTGGCCCTGACCGAGCTTAACGTCTCGCATTTTCGGTCCCACAAGTTGGCGCGACTATCTTTGGATGGTCGGCCTGTTGCGATTCATGGATCGAACGGGGCGGGCAAGACCAACATCCTGGAAGCGGTGTCCCTGTTTTCCCCCGGTCGCGGAATGCGGCGGGCCAGCGCGGCCGAAATGACCCGACGCCCCGAGGCGCTGGGTTGGAAACTGTCCGGGTTGCTGCAGGCGCAGGGGCGACAATACGAGATTGAGACCTGGTCCGAGGGCGGTGTCGCCCGGCAAGTCCGCATTGATGGCAAGGCGTCTAGCCAGATTGATCTGGGCAAGCTGGCGCGAATTGTCTGGCTGATCCCTTCGATGGACCGAATTTGGATCGAGGGGGCCGAAGGACGCCGGCGTTTTCTGGACCGGATCGCGCTGAGTTTCGACCCGGCCCATGCTGAAGCATCTTTGACCTATGAAAAATCCATGCGCGAACGGAACCGTCTGCTGAAAGAGCAGGTACGCGATGCGCATTGGTATGCAGCACTTGAAGCGCAGATGGCGGAGACGGGGTATCGTATTCACGCGGCGCGGCTTTCGGCGCTGGATCATCTGCGCGCGGCGCAGGATCAGGCGGAAACTGCGTTTCCATCTGCGGAATTGGAGCTGGTACAGACCGAAGGTGCGATGCCGGAAACGGAAGCGGATCTGCGCGAAGCGCTAAGAGAAAGCCGGTTCCGCGATCTGGCGGCCGGACGCACGCTGGTGGGGCCGCATCGGTCGGACGTGTACGGGGTGTTCGCTGCCAAGGGCGTTCCGGCCAAGGATTGCTCGACGGGTGAGCAGAAGGCTTTATTGGTCTCTTTGATCCTGTCGAACGCACGAGCCTTGGCGAGTATGATCGGCGCGCCCCCGATCGTGTTGTTGGACGAGGTGGCGGCGCATCTGGACGCGGACCGGCGCGCGGCGCTGTATGATGAGATTTGTGCGTTGGGCGCTCAGGCCTGGATGACGGGCACCGGGCCTGAGCTGTTTGCGGAACTGGGCGACCGGGCCCAATCCTTGATCGTGAGTGATGGCTTTGAGGGCTCGGTCGTGTCCGCTTAGGCCGGCTCGCCGACTTTACGTTCCCACAGGAAGCCGCGCATGACTTCATCGACCGGGGTTTTTGCCATGTGGTTCACGTAGTTCGACATGGTTTTTTGCGCCAGGCCCAGCACCACATCCAAAACAGCGCGGTGAGAGTAGCCCGCATCAAAGAACGCCTGCAGCTGTGCTTCGGTCGGGTTGCCGCGGGTTTCCATCATTTGCAGGGTGAAGGTGCGCAGTGCTTCAAGCTTGGCCGAAGGTAGCAGGGTTTCATTGCGCAGGGCTTCGGTGATTTCGTCGGAAACCTTCATCATCTTGGCGATGCCGGTATGAGCGGGCACGCAATAGTGGCATTCGTTTTCCACATTGATGGTCTGCCAGACGACGGTTTTCTCATCATTGTCGAAATCGGTCTGCATGAACAGGCCATGCAGCACCTGATAGCCTTCCAGATGCTGGGGGCTTTCGGCCATGACCTTGTGCAGGCCGGGCAGGCGGCCAAAAGCGGCTTGCGATTTTTCCAGTAGCGGTTTGGACCCTTCGGGGGCGGATTCGAGATCATGTGACGGGAAATTGGCCATGTTGGAACTCCTTTTCTGGCGGGGTAAGGCAGAAATAGTCTTTCTTGAGTGATCACTCAAGTATATATTTGAGCAATCGTTCAAAAATTGGTGAAGGTGATGCCTCGCAAACCCGAATATGACCGTGATGACCTGATTGCCCGGGCCAGGGATATCTTCTGGCGTCAGGGTTGGGCTGGCACATCCTTGAAAGACCTTGAGCGCGAGTTGAAGTTGAAACCCGGCAGTTTCTATGCGGCATTTGGGTCCAAGGACGCGCTTTACGGGCTGGCGTTGGACCGCTACGCGCAAGAGGGTGTCGCGCGGCTGAGGGCATTGGCTGACCGGGTAGGTCCGCTCGAGGCTTTAAAGGCGCAGCCGCGTTTGGTTATTGAGGCAAGCGGAGCGCCCGCGAAGGCTTGTATGTTGGCCAAGACCTACGCTGAATTGCAGGCCAAGGATCACGAGCTCGCCGGTCGGGCGGGTGTTCTGATGTCCGAGATGAAGGCCTGCTTTGCAGAGCTGTTCCGTCAGGCGCAAGAGGCCGGGGATATCGCCCTAAGCCACGATCCGAACCGACTGGCGACGCGCTATCAATCTGACCTTTTGGGGCTGCGGTTGTCGGCCGAGCGCAGTGATGTCGACGCCCATGAAATCGCAGCGGATATAGCGGCCGATATCGACCGTTTATAGGGATTCGGCAGTCAGCTGCCGAAAGAAACTAAATCACGCAAGACCGACACAAAATGTTGGGGTAGCGCGTGACAATCCCCCCCAGAAAACGTATAAGTTACCAAAATAATATAGGTACTGACGGCATGTCCGAAGACGCACAGGCACCCCAGGAATACGGTGCAGATTCCATCAAAGTTCTCAAAGGGTTAGAGGCAGTTCGAAAGCGCCCCGGCATGTATATCGGGGATACGGACGATGGCTCGGGTCTGCACCATATGGTGTATGAGGTCGTTGACAATGGGATTGACGAAGCGCTGGCCGGTCACGCGGACCATGTAACCGTCAAAATCCACGCGGATTCCAGCGTCTCGGTCAGCGATAACGGTCGCGGAATTCCCGTCGATATTCACCCCGAAGAAGGTGTGTCCGCAGCCGAAGTGATCATGACCCAGCTGCATGCTGGCGGCAAGTTCGACAGCAATTCCTACAAGGTGTCCGGCGGTCTGCACGGCGTGGGCGTTTCGGTGGTGAACGCACTGTCCAACTGGCTGGAATTGCGAGTCTGGCGCAATGGTAAGGAGCACGTTGCGCGGTTCGAAGGTGGTGAGACGGTCGAGCATCTGAAAGTTGTCGCTGAGTGCGGTGATCGGACCGGAACCGAAGTGCGGTTTCTGGCGTCGTTGGATACGTTCTCAAACTTGGAATATTCATTCGAGACGCTGGAAAAGCGTCTGCGCGAACTGGCCTTCCTGAACTCGGGTGTACGGATCATTCTGATTGATGAACGCCCGGCAGAACGGTTAGAGACCGAATTGTTTTACGAAGGCGGCGTCAAGGAATTCGTCAAATACCTGGATCGCTCCAAGACCTCCGCAATGCCCGAACCGATCTATATCAAGGGTGAGCGCGACGATATCGGTGTCGAAATCGCCATGTGGTGGAATGACAGCTATCACGAGACAGTCCTGCCCTTCACCAACAACATCCCACAGCGCGATGGCGGAACCCATATTGCCGGTTTCCGCGGTGCGCTGACCCGGACCATCAACAACTACGCCCAGACCAGCGGGATCGCGAAAAAGGAAAAGGTCAGCTTTACCGGCGACGATGCGCGCGAGGGTCTGACCTGTGTGCTGTCGGTCAAAGTCCCCGACCCTAAATTCTCGTCCCAGACAAAGGACAAGCTGGTGTCATCCGAAGTGCGCCCTGCAGTCGAAGGTCTGATGAACGAAAAGCTGGCTGAATGGTTCGAAGAAAATCCGAACGTGGCCAAGATTATCGTTGGCAAAATTATCGAGGCTGCTCTGGCCCGTGAAGCCGCTCGCAAGGCGCGCGAGCTGACCCGCCGCAAAACGGCGATGGATGTGAATTTTCTGGCTGGCAAGCTCAAGGATTGTTCGGAAAAAGATCCGACCAAAACCGAAGTCTTCCTGGTTGAGGGTGATTCCGCAGGCGGATCAGCGCAAACGGGCCGCGATCGGCAAACTCAGGCAATTTTGCCCCTCAAGGGTAAAATCCTGAACGTCGAACGTGCACGGTTTGACCGGATGTTGTCATCTCAGGAAATCGGCAACCTCGTCATGGCGCTGGGCACAGGGATCGGGCGAGACGAGTTCAATATCGAAAAGCTGCGCTATCATAAAATCGTCATCATGACCGATGCGGACGTCGACGGTGCGCATATCCGGACATTGCTGTTGACGTTTTTCTACCGGCAAATGCCTGAGCTGATTGAGGGCGGTTATCTCTACATCGCCCAACCGCCGCTTTACAAAGTGGCGCGCGGAAAATCCGAAGTGTACCTGAAAGATCAGGCGGCGATGGATGAATACCTGGTCAATCAGGGTGTCGAAGGGGCCGTGCTGAAGCTCGGTTCTGGCGAAGAGACCCTGGGACAGGATCTGACGCGCATTGTCGACGAAGCGCGTCAGTTGAAGCGCGTCTTGGACGCCTTCCCAACCCATTATCCACGCCACATCCTGGAACAGGCCGCCGTTGCAGGTGCCTTTGTGCCGGGCGCGGTTGATGCAGATTTGCAAGGCGTTGCAGACAAAGTCGCCGCGCGTCTCGACCTCATCGCGCTGGAATACGAACGCGGTTGGCAGGGTCGGATCACACAGGATCACGGAATTCGTCTTGCCCGTATTTTGCGTGGCGTAGAAGAGGTGCGTACCTTGGACGGTCCGATGCTGCGCTCGGGCGAGGCGCGCAAGACCGGCAGCTTTACCCAAAGCCTGCAAGAGATCTACAACACCCCGGCAACGCTGGTCCGTCGCGACCGGTCGCAGGCAATTCACGGCCCGCTGGATCTGTTGCGCGCCATTCTGGAAGAAGGTGAAAAGGGCTTGTCGCTGCAACGCTACAAAGGTTTGGGAGAGATGAACCCGGATCAGCTCTGGGAAACAACGCTGGACCCGGATGCACGTACGCTTTTACAGGTGCGGGTGGACGACATGGTTGAAGCGGATGACCTATTCACCAAACTGATGGGCGACGTGGTGGAGCCTCGCCGCGAGTTTATCCAACAAAATGCTCTGAGCGTGGAGAACCTGGATTTCTAGGATATTGTAGGTTTGCGCATAACACTTCGCGCACTCCATAAGTTTGCGTAGTTCGCCCATAGTTTTGCGTTCTAAGTGATGAGGAGTCGCAAAACCATACCGAAGCCGCAAGTGTTGATCGTAAGGAGAGCATCCCAACAGTCCCTTTCAGTTGTCTTTTTAACAACCTAGCAGATCCGGGAAAAAAACATGGCCACTTTTCTTGGCGAAAGATGCTTTTCTTAGCAGAAACGGGCAACCAGCGTTGCGCCATTGCGATGGCTGCTTTGTCCGCATAGCGGCCGATTGCCACGTTTCGTTGGATGTCAGCTCCGAGCCCAAACTGCTTGATGCTGCACGCGCGCCAAACGGCTGCTTTGTGCGGGGTCTTTACCAGATCAGGCACCCCGCACTTCGGAAATCGATGTTTCGCCAAGCTTCTGGATAAGGCTCTGTTCGATTTCCTCAAGGACACCGGATACGCGTTTTTGCAACGCGTGCTCGACGGAACAGGCCGGGGCTTCGCTGATCTCGTCAGACGCAACCAAACGTTCATCAAGCGCGAGGTAGACATCGGCAAGGGAAATATCCTGCGGCGAGCGCGCCAAACGCCAGCCGCCTGCGTGACCCTTCTCCGAGGTCAGCAGACCCGCCTCTCGCAACCTTCCTAGCACGCGGCGGACCACAACAGGATTGGTGCCCGCGTGATCTGCGATATCGGACGACGTCCGCACGCGGTCCGGCTCCCCGGCCATATGGCTGAGAGTATGCAGGGCAAGCGACAGGCGAGAGTTTCGTTTCATGCGCGGTTTTTCTCCAAACGAAACATACACGTAACTTTTGCAGTTGCATTAGTCTAGTAACTGCGTAAGTTGCGAGAAATATCACATCAGCTTTGGAGCGGTTTATGTCAGATGGACGCCTTCCGGTCACGGTGCTTTCCGGCTTTCTGGGTGCGGGAAAAACAACTCTACTCAATCGGGTTCTCAATAACCGGGACGGAAGACGCGTTGCGGTCATCGTGAACGACATGTCGGAGGTGAACATTGATGCGGATTTGGTCCGGGCGGACACCGAGCTTAGTCGAACGAACGAGACGCTGGTGGAGATGTCAAACGGCTGCATCTGCTGCACCTTGCGCGATGACCTGCTTGACGAAGTGCGCCGCTTGGCGGCAGAGGGGCGCTTTGACTATCTTCTGATCGAATCCACCGGGATATCCGAGCCACTGCCTGTCGCCGCAACATTCGATTTTCGGGATGAGTTCGGGGCTAGCCTGTCAGATGTGGCCCGGCTCGATACGATGGTCACGGTGGTTGATGCCGTAAACCTTCTGAACGACTACGCTAGCCACGATTTCCTGAGCGACCGTGGTGAAACAATGGGTGAGGAAGACGAACGTACCCTTGTGCATCTGCTAACGGACCAGATCGAGTTTGCCGATGTCGTGATCCTGAACAAGGTCGATGACGCAGGCCCTTACAAGGTAGATGCGGCACGCAAGATCATCAGAAGCCTCAATGCGGATGCACAGATCATCGAGACCAACCAGTCGCGCGTTGCGGCAGAGAAGATCCTCGACACAGGCCTGTTTGATTTCGAACAGGCTCACGAACACCCGATGTGGGCGAAAGAGCTGTATGGTTTTGCCGACCATGTGCCTGAAACCGAGGAATATGGGGTTGCGTCATATGTGTATCGCGCCAAGGCCCCGTTTATTCCCGAGAAAATCCTGGTCGCTTTAAACGGAGACATGCCCGGCGTCATCCGAGCCAAGGGGCATTTCTGGATCGCGACGCGGCCCGAATGGGTTGCGGAGTTTTCGCTCGCGGGATCGCTGTCGAGCGTCAAACCCATCGGGACCTGGTGGGCGAACGTGCCTCAGGATCGGTGGCCAGAGCATGTCGCAGCATCCGATTACATCAAACAGCATTGGGCGGAGCCTTGGGGCGACAGGCGGCAGGAGTTGGTCTTTATCGGTGCTGGCATTGACTGGCCCGCTCTTAAGGCAAAACTGGATTCCTGCCTTGTTCCTGCTGTCTTGGCGGGCGGACCGGACGCCTTGCCGCTTGACCTGCCCGACCCGTTTCCGGGGTGGCGTCGGGTCGAGGACGCGGCATGAATTTCGTCAGGAAGACCGTCAAGGGTGCGGCAATCGGTGTTGGGATCGCAGATGATCCAGCTGCCTTGAGGACGTTTCTGGAACCCGGCTGTGCCGCTGCGATCTGGCGTCGGCAAACGCCGCCAGAGATACAATCCTGGTTGGATGGTGTTGACGCCAACGCTCTGCCGCAGGGTCGGGTTATCCTTCCGGTGCATGCCGTCGGTGAAACGGTCCAGCACCTCTTTGACATGGCCAATTTGCCCGCCGGGGCGGAACGCGACTGGCTTCAGGCGGATATCGTTGGGCTGGCCGACATGTACTCAGACCTAATGACCGCCAGTTTCTTGCGGCTGCGGTTGGACGTGGTAACCACCAACGCCTGTCGCAGGTTTCACATTGACGCCATCACCGCGCGGCTTGTTTGCACCTATCGAGGCGCTGGCACACAATACGGGATATCGACCGACGGCGCTGACCCGAAACGCGTGTTCACGGTTCAAACCGGCTCGCCCATCCTTTTGCGCGGCACGCTTTGGCCCGGCGAACCGCCTTCCGGTCTGCTGCATCGTTCACCCCCAATAGAAGGGACAGGCGAGACCCGGCTGGTCCTTGTAATCGACCCGGTGACCGATCCGGAAGACGAGATATGATCGGCAATCTTGGACAAAGCAGCCTACGCCGCAAACGTCGATCAGGTGATCCCATGTCGGCCTACGATAGCCTGCCCGCGCCTCTGAGACTGTGGATGTCAGAAGCTGCCTTACCCTGGTCTCCGGCATCTGCACGGCGTTTGTGGTCGAAATCGCGCGCCAAAGGTCTGACGAAAGAAGAAACGCTGGCGTCGCTGAACGCGGCCGAGGCTAAAACACTTACCCGAGATCGGCATTCGACACTCTTTGATTTCAATCAGCAGAACTGAAACGCTTTACGAAGAGCTGCCATTGGTGAAGCCGCAGCGAAAGCGCAGTTTGTCAGCACACGAGACATCGAGTAATTTTCAACGAACGACGGCTCCGCGGACTTAGCGGACATTAAGAAAATTCCTTCCCAAGAAGGTTCCATCGGGTGCCTTCAGAAAGCCGATACCGAAACGCTCATTCGCTTTGGGACCAATCTGTGGCCTACTCGTCGCCAGGATAAGGAAACTCTTGTCCAAGGGCTTCTTCGGCTTCTTTGTAGATGCCTCTCAGGGCTTCATCTACGCCACCCCATGTGCCTTCGGAGATGAACTCCGAATAGGTCATGTCCTCAACCGCGATGCCGGTACTCTCGCTAAAGGTTTCCCGGTCGGAAGCTTGAGGCGGCTGCGGTTCACCCGCCAACGGCGGCGACCATGTTTCCTCTGCGGCCAAAGCCAACCGGACGCGAATGTCATCCTTAGTCACATTCCAGACCATGAAGTCCTCGGCCAGGCTGAGTGGCCCATCATAGGTGGTTCGGATCCGGTCGTTGATCTCGGCGGTCGTGTCGAAGTCTTTGAAGAAGTGGTACGCCACGGCCATGCGGGGTTGGACTTCAGTCATGACCTTGCCAAAAGCCTCGGGAGCTGTGTGAACCTGCGTACCCACGAGCAGCGCGCTTTCCGGTGTGAAGCCCATTTTCGCGACCATCGTGGGCACCGCGACAAACGCCTCATGAACCGCGATATCTGCGTCTTTCGCAAACTCCAGAAACCACGTGTTCGGGAAGGTGTCGCCGCCGAACACGAACTTCAGATCGTTCCATTCGAGGCTATAGCTGACCGGACCATCGAGAGCGTGAATGGCCGGGAACGAACGGATCACCACACCATTGTCTTCGTAGACAATCTCGTTCTCGCCACGATAGTCAAACTCGGTGACTTCAAGATCGTACCCTCTGAAATCAACCAAACCGACGCGTCCCGCCAGGTCCCAGGCGTAGACCTGCTTGAGAGCGGTGATAGCTGCCTCGGTTCCAAGTGCTTCGCTGGGCCCGCTTGGTCCCCAGACCCGAAGCGGTTTTTGCCGACCCATGAGAGCGCCACCGATCCAAATCTCTGCCAGTGCACCAAAATGATCGGCATGCAGGTGGGAGATGAAGATCTTGTCAAGGAAGTCGTAAGGGATTTGCAGTGACGAAATCCGCTCAGCTGACCCTGCACCAACATCAAACAAAAACTTGTCGCCGTTACCTAGCTCGACAAGGAAACAGGCTGCTGCCTGCGCGGCCCGCGTGGTGGGCATCCCTGTGCCGCATGCGATGATCCGCATCTCGTCCGGCTCTAACCCTTCTGTTGTCGGGTAGTAGGTGTCCCTTTCCGCAAGAGGCTCCGTTGGGGATACGTCCTGAGCAGTGGATTGAAGAGGCAGCAAAGCGAAGGTTGCCGCTGCAGCGGCTACGATAAGCCGTGGAAAACTGCGCGAAACTTCGTCAGAGTGGGAATGTGAAAACACGAGGACCTCCGTTGGACATGAAGCTTTGAGCAAGACTATAGACCAAACTGTACCACCTGGTCTAGTTGGAAGAGCCGAGCCGGTGGCGAAGAAGACTGCACGCTCCACTGGTCGCGTTTCAAAGCGCGATTGGCTGGAAAAGGCACTCGAGGTTTTTGTACTGGGCGGTATTGAGGCGGTCAGAGTTAATGACCTGGCGAGAAAGCTGGACGTTGCAAAGAGTGGCTTCTATTGGCACTTCCGAGACCGCGCCGAGTTGCTCGAAGCGATGAAACACTACTGGGTGGACGAGTTCAGTCGCCAGTTAATTGAAGGGACCCATTCCCAAGATTCTACCCTGCGTGACCGTCTGATTTCTCTGGTCAAAGCAATCCGGAGCAAGGAAAGCGGCAAGCTCGACCTTGCATTTACGGCTTGGGCCCAAACAGATCCGAGCATCCAAGCACTGGTTGACCAAGTGCGAGACATAAGGGTCGCGTTCATAAAGGAGCTTCTAAGTGAAACAGGCTTCAGCGATGCCGAGGTCATATCACGTGCCAGAATATTCGTCGTCTACGTTTCATGGTCGGAGGTCATGTTTGACCATGACGATGACGGGCTTGTCGGTGAGGAGCTAGACATAGTTCTCGACATCCTTATCGGATGAGGCAATCCCAACTCTTTAGCTTGGGGCATGGTTTGTCCGCTTCGGGCTCGGTGCAGTCATTCGCTGCACTCGTCGTGAACGAACGCAAGGCGGACGAAGCTGCCATTCTTCTGAGCGAAGTGAATATACCCAGATTGACCGATCGCTCCTCGGAATTTGCTGCCATTGTATTGCCAGACCTCAGGAACCAGCCTTGCCGTATAAATACGTCATGTCCGGTTTTTCTGTCGCATAGAAATGCACCCAAATGTAGGCGTGGCTAAAGGCTGCAATGATGAGGGCTGCAGCCGAATTGAAGCCGATTGCAATGGCCCAGAACAACAAGAAGGCATAGAAGTACATTCCATTACTTGTAATTCGGAAGATGCCCTTATTTACCAACGGCATTTCACGAAAACTTTGATCGAAATGGTCACCTCCCGCAGCCCGAGACATTCCAAAATACCGCTTCACGCTGTGCATCGCGTAAAGTCCGGGGAAAAGAAGGATCAAGGTAAGAATAATTCTGGGCGTCGCTGCGAAACACAAGCTTCCTTTGTCCAGCAAAGCTAACGAAGCAAGTGACACAAATCGGCCGGCAAACAGCAGAAAAAACACCCACAGATAGCCCTTGAAACCGATTGATCTGCTTGTCATCGACGTCGTTAACTCAAGTCGCCAAGCAAGCCAAACCCAAATTTGATGCAGTACCGGAAAGGCAACGGCGATCCAAAATGCTACAGGGTGCGGTTCACCAAGAAAATTCCACACAATCGAAACGATTAGCAAAAGAGCAGAGAGAACGCTGAAGTGCAGTAGTTGCCCTTGCCACAACCCCGGTGGCTCTGTGTTCTCTGGTGCTTCCTCCATTCAATAAATCAACAGTTTTTGCCTCAATCGTGCCGTTGCTACATTGAAGTATGGCAACTGATAATGGTCGGCGCAACATTTCCGCGTTGTGCCTGGAGCGTTCGCTAAGATTTACCGACGTTGTGATTGCTTTCTGACGAAAGCCAGCGTTCGATCACCGTCGGTATAGACTATCGTGCGCCGCGACGAGAGCGTGACGGACGTAGGCCAAGAAGATCTCGCCGTCGATCACAATCTGAGCGCCAGCGCCATTCAAGCGCGAACCGGCCACGATAGTCGTGATCTTATCGAGCGAGG
The DNA here is from genome assembly GCF_900312795.1 of Ruegeria sp. AU67. NCBI lineage: Bacteria > Pseudomonadati > Pseudomonadota > Alphaproteobacteria > Rhodobacterales > Roseobacteraceae > Ruegeria > Ruegeria sp. AU67. Next base: position 14,878 of record NZ_OMPH01000016.1, on the reverse strand, counting down.
TGGCGGTTGAGAAACTGCGCTAGATCGCGCCATGCCGCCTCAGCTTCTGGAATCACCGGTGGGGCAATTTGAAAAACGTGCCACATACCTTCGTAGACATAGAGACTGTTAGTGATCCCCGCATCGGTTAGTTTGCGCTGCAAGCGGGCGGCATGACTGAGAAACTGGTCACGTGTGCCGGTGGAAATGTAAGTTGGAGGAAAGCCCTTGTTGAAGTCGTCATATATGGGCGAGATTCTTGGATCTTGAAGGCTTAGGCCACCAGCATACAGCTTGGCAGCAGCAACCAAATTCTTGTCATAGTCAATAAGAGGATCGTGGCCGCTTGCCAAAAGCATCGAGTCGCCGGTCTTGCTCACGTCCGCCCACGGAGAAATGAGGCCCAAAACAGCAGGCATAGGCATACCATCGTCCCTTAACCTTAGCACTGATGACATCGCCAACCCTCCGCCGGCTGAATCTCCAGCAACTGCTATGTGTTGAGGACTGTGGTTCTTAAGCAACTCCTTATAGACGTCAAGAAATCGGTCGCGTGCGGCGGGGAATGGTGCCTGCCAGGCCAAGGGGTAGCGCAGACCAAGAACACGCACGTTCATCAAATCGGCGATCATGGCCAGCGCGCCAAGATGATTTTCCGGTCGACCCTCAACATATGCGCCACCATGTACATATAAAACGATGCGCTCATCATTCTGGATTTCAGCGTTCTTAGGCGTCACCAAAATGTGCTCAGCTTCGGCAATCCTTAGTAATTCGATATTTACAGGCCACAACTTGAGAACCGCTGCGACGTCATCCATCAACTCACCGGGCTTAAGCGGTGATGCAAACTCCTCTTGCCATTCCTCGATAGAGCTCGGTGCCGAGGCTGCTGGTTCGTTGTTCTCAATGTAGTTGCGGGCCGGATCGCTGATGGTCGAAGGAGCAATCGTCTGCGACACCGCTGGAGTGAACAGAAAACCCGTGGCCAACCCGATCATCAATGTCCGCCCAGTGTTCCAAATCATGCCGTGACAATTCCCTTACCGTAAGCTTTTCGCGATAGTAACGCCGCCGAAGATGAGCTTCCAAGCAGTTTCTGTCATCATGCAGCTTGGGAAGCAGTATGGTGGCCAAGGGGTCTTGTCAGAAGGATTTGAGTTGAGGCGGGCAGGTTTGTTCCGTAGCCTACACTGATGACGAAAACAGATCCTTTCAAGGGGTTTCACAGCAGCCCCGAGGGTCTTTTCAGAAGAACTTGGGTTGAGGCGGGTAGGGTGCTCTCTTAGCCCTCAAGCGTGAATAAACAATCGCCATTCAAGTACTTCAAGACCAGTCCCGAGGTCATTCGTCTTGCAGTGATGCTCTACATTCGGTTTCCGCTTTCGCTTAGAAAATTGGAAGATCTGCTGCACGAACGCAGGATCGATGCCAGTCATGAAACCGTCCGATATTGGTGGAACAGGTTTGGCCCGATGTTTGCTGCTGAGATCAGACGAAGGCGGGTTCAGCAGCTGCGCGCATCCTCCAAATGGAAGTGGCACGTCGACGAGTTTTTCGTGAAGGTGAATGGCAAGCGGCATTATCTTTGGCGGGCGTTAGATCATGAAGGCGAAGTGCTGGACGCAGTCGTCACCCAATGCCGAAACAAAGCTGCAGCATTGAAATTCCTTAAGAAGTTAATGAAGCGACGCGGTAAAGCGGAAAACGTCGTCACGGATCGCTTCGCATCATATCGGGCCGCTCGTAGAGAGCTTGGTGCTACGGGAAAACAGCAGACTGGCAGGTGGCTCAATAACCGCGTCGAGAATTCGCACCTCCCGTTTCGACGACGCGAACGCGCCATGCAACGTTTCAGGCACATGCGCAGTTTACAGAAATTCGCCTTCGTCCATTCCTCCGTTTACAACCATTTCAACCAGGAAAGATCGCTAGCCAGCCGAGACATCTTCAAGCTGACCCGCGCCGCCGCTATTAGCGAGTGGCGTCAACTTTGTTCCGGATAGGTTCGCAGTTTCTGCGGCAAACTGAGACCGGTTCGAATTCGTCTGACAGCACCTTTTTGAGAATTGGTTGATTGTTGTCAGTATTGTTTGTGCCTGAAAACAAAAGCCACTACATATCGTCATTTGAAAACGTCGTTGCTTTTTGAGCTGCGGGTAAAGGAAATCGCGTTTGGTTCCTGTACTGCCTCTGTGCCAAAATTCCTACTTTAGTTCGTTTAAGAAGGTTTCCAGCAAATCAGCAAGGTTACCCCCTGCGAGGCTCATAAATATGTCAAACTGATTATCACCGGATTCACCACCTGCGAGGTCAGATAGGGCCCGGAAAGCAAGGAAAGAAACACCGTTCGCCTCGGCAACCTGAGCAATTGCGCCCGTTTCCATATCCAGGACTCGTGCATCAAATGTGCTGTGAGCCCACTTGCGGAAGTCTTTATTGTCAACGAAAGCAGTTCCTGTCACGCCGCCTCCGCCGATATGAACTGCCGGCTTATGGTTTAATTCTCGCCCCTCAACATCTGTGTTCGCAAGTTTAACCGTCTTTGCCGCCCTTTTGGCAGCTGCAAGATAGTTGCTGTCGACCGGAAACCAAAACCGGCTTTTTCCCTGTCCAGAAAGCTCTTCAAACACGCCGATGTTAAGCGTGTGCATCATGCCAAAGTTTGGGAAATCAGATGATAGAAATGGAGGGAGATCATAACCGTTGTCAGTCTGTCTGGCAAAGGCCATTTCCATGTACTGTCCCCACTTGGTGGGAACGACGATATCCCCGATCGACAGCGCGGGATCAGCACCCCCCGCTACGCCTGAAACAACAATCCCTTCGATATCAAAATGAACAAGCGCTAACTGTGTCGTCATGGCAGCGTTTACCATTGAAACACCAGAGGAGAAAAGCAAAACGGGTGTTCCGGAAAGCTCGCCTGCAACAAACTCACGTCCGATGATTTGGTGAATCTTTGGGTTGACCAAGCGGTTGCGCAGTACTGCAATTTCAGGTTCAAAGGCGGAAATGAGTGCCATGCGAGTAACATCATTTTCTTTTCCAGTTGCGGAGGAAGCTCCCGTCAGTACAGCTAGTGACACAGCTATCAGTTTCCTTATCTTCGGTCGGTTTCCCAACAGGTTACTTGTCTCTTTACCTGAGTCGTTTAAGCATTCCGCGTTGAATTTTCTAGGGTCAGGACCTACACATCGGCTCAGACCTCAACGGCAGCTTCTACCAGCCGCGGACGTTCGAAAAAAATGCCCCTATGACCGGGTCGCGGGACAAAACAGCCATATGCAACCGAAGTGAAAGCAGGCCGTGTACCGCCACAAATTGGTCAGTCGGCGGGCACTCTAGTCCAGTTCGTTTACGTACACCGCCCCATTGAGCATGACGAGGTCAATCGTGTCGATTGGTTCCCATTCCTCTGGTGCGTCGAACCACTGATCAGTACCGCCAATTACGGTGATGTCCTCGAGCGGGTTTCCGTCCACCAGAATAAGATCAGCGTATGCCCCAGCCTCGATCACACCGAGCTTGCCAGCCTGATAGGGGTTCCTTGGCCCAGACATGGCGATCATTTCCCCGGCGGTCGAAGTCAACTGCTTCAACACTTCAAAATTGCTGTCGAATGTCTGCGTCCGCCACCAGATTTCATAGCGTCGCGCTCGTTCTGCATCGGCGAACTTGCCGACGTAGTCAGAGGCAAAGACGACTTTCACGCCGTTCTTGAGAAGGTTGCGCCCAAAATCAGCGTACTGTTGGCCGAGTTCTTCCACCAGCGGGATTTTGTCTGCTGGCATAAGAGGGTTGCGTGCGAGGTCAGGAGATATACCCCACATTTGTGGGACCATGTAACCGCCTTCCGCTGCGATACGCTGCATGGTCTCTTCGGAAATGAAGAACCCGTGTTCAAAAGTTTTGACGCCGCAATCAAGAAGTCGGTTAACGGCGCGGTCAGTGAAGGTATGTGCCGCGACGTATGTTCCCCAATCCGCCGCCGCGCCGGTAATTGCGCAGATTTCATCTTCGGTAAATTGCGTCGTGTCGATTGGGTCAAAGCGCGATGAGCCTCCGCCGCCGCCCATGATCTTGATCTGTGTGGCACCGTTACGCAGGTTCAAGCGCGTGGCTTTCAGCGCATCGGGTACTCCGTCTACGACATTACCAATACCCATGCGTTCAAAATTAGAAAGGTCGCCGGCATCTTTAATCGAAAAACCTGCGTCAGCGCGGTCGCGGAAATCACCGTGGCCAGAAGTCTGAGAGATGAAAGCGCCAGATGGATACAAGCGTGGGCCGACCACCCGACCTAGATTGATTGCTCTGGCCAAGCCAAACGCAGGACCGCCCATGTCCCTCACGGTCGTGAACCCATCTCTGACAAACCGTTCAGAAACGATGACCGCGTTGTAGCTGATGTCAGTAATGTCGAGGTCGCGCTCTACTGGCCCGAAATCATCGTTGATCATGACATGAGCATGGCCATCTATCATACCCGGCATGAGAGTGCGGCCACCGCCATCGATTACAACAGCATCCGGTGCATCGATGGTGCCCTCTGAAACCTCACTGATTAGGCTGCCTTCGACAAGCACGCTTCCTGCTTTCAAGCCATCGTTAACGCCATCGAAGATATTGATGTTTGTAATAAGCGTTTTCTCAGGCCGCTCTGCGTCGAAAATCATCGCAGGCAATTCGCCGGGCGCATATGCACTGGAAATGTCCGACTGCGCAGCGGCCTCCAGTGCTGTTAGCGAAACGCTGGCGGCAAGAGCGACCAGAAAACCTGATTTTGAAAAGGTCATGATAGTTTTCCCCCCCGTCTTTCTTACGAGTAGCATGCGCCTGTTAGACCAAACAATAAATGATTGGCATGTCAGGCGACGCGCTGCGCTAAAGAGAAACCATCTGACGTGCGCTCCAAAGGGCAAAATCTCGTGGATGGACCACGGGTTTTTTTGACCGCTTTGGGCTCAAGGCAGACGTTCGCTACGCAGCGCATCAATGACCGCTGTGCAGACAAAGCAGTCATTCGTAGAATCTCTAAAGACGAAGATGCAAATGCGTGATAGCTCCAGATTATGGCCACGACATCTGCGCGAAATCGAACGCCCATCCCATATGCATTTGCGGTTATTGGTGTACTTTTTGCTTCAATCTGTTTCGGGCTGGTTCCCTATTTCAGCCGCAGCCTGACCGAACAGGGTGTTGCACCCTATGCGGTTGCATTCTACCGCTACATTGTTGCGGCTCTTCTTCTGCTTCCTGTTCTCATCGTGCACCGAAAAGAATGGCGAGAGATCACTTGGGGTCTTTCCGCCGGAGCCGTAATGGGTCTTGGTTGGATCGGATATGTAACGGCGCTGGAGAAGCTGCCCGCTTCGACAGTGGGTGTGCTTTACATGACCTATCCGGTGTTCACCTTAGTTATTGCTTGGGCTGTGTTTGGCGATGCACCCACGCGACGCGCCATGTTGGCCGCTGGTCTGATTGTGGTGGCAGCTGTCATTGCTGGCTCGCCTGCGTCAGTGGCTGCGGAACACCTACCAGCGCTGCTGCTATCCCTTGCCGCCCCATTTGGGTTTGGCTTCGGAATTTGCGTCTTGGTACACAGGTTGTCACGGATTACGCCGCTGGCACGTATCGCGTCAGTTTCTCTGGGGTCTGTACTGGGCCTCGCACCGCTCATCCTTGGTGCCGAGGTTGGAGAACTTCTCCCAAGGGAACAATCCGATTGGCTTTTCATTGTTGGTATTGGTCTGGTTACCGCTTTCGTGCCCCAGCTTATCTACACGATATGCTCACCTGTTATTGGGGCTTCCCAAACTGCGGTCGTCGGAAGCATCGAATTACCCACGATGTTTGCCGTGGGATATCTTGCCTTTGGCGAAGCCATCTCTTTGCCTCAAGCTTTTGCATGTGCCTTAGTGCTGGGCGCAATCGCGATCACAAGGAGTAGAAAGACGCGCACCGTATCTACCGTGCTCGCAAAATCACCAAGGCGGTAGTACTGGGCTCGGTGCTGCCGTTCTTTGAGGTGAGCATCACTGGCTGCTTGCGGCTCGAAGCGGGTAGCGAACGTTATGCGCTAAAGGACCGACGTTGACCGGGGGGAGATGTCGGTCCATTTTTGTTGTAGTGAACTCTCGTTTAGCAAAGGACCTCCAGCTTATGAGGTACTTCAGGATCGTTGCAAGCATAGTCATTTCTTCGGTTGCAACGATATCTGCGGCCGAAGAATTTTCGGACCTTGGCAAAGACCTATTTGTTGAGCATTGCGCCAGATGTCACGGAATCGATGCAACAGGAAAAGGGTCTGACGCCATTGATTTGAGAACACAGCCTGCTGATTTAACAAAGATTTCCGAACGCAGGGGGGGCGTGTGGCCCATGTTGGAGGTCATGTCGATCTTGGACGGTTATTTGAAAGTTCAAGAACCTCGCGATGACATGCCTATAATCACCGAGTTGAATGACGGCCCTACTGTCGAATTCGATACGGGGAATGGTTTGGTTACGCCTATTCCGTCCAAACTTATCGAGGTTGCTGAGTATTTGGAGAGTATTCAGTCTCCGAAGCCGGAACGTTATGTTCCATGAAGTTCTGCTCCGCATTTGTGTACGATAAAGAGTGCTGCGTTGGGCGGGTGCCGTATCTGCCAAGAAGCAACGAATATGCGGATCGCGTTGTGGACGATGCCGTCGCGGCCTGGCCTAGCTTGCTTCAATATCAGGTCTCGCGCTTCACAGCGGTCTAATCCAAGACTTCTTGTAGTACCTCACCGCTCGCACCATTAGGACGTGCCGTGCTTAACAATGCAGACAGTGTGGATGCGAGAGCAGTTGTGCAAACCCGGCGTGCGACCCGTTGCGGTTTTAAGTTCGAGCCAGCAAAGATAATCGGCACATGTGTGTCACCGCGCCACGGCGACCCGTGGGTGGATGTGACGGACAGGCCATCGAAGTCTGCGATGAACCAGCCGGGTTTGAAGACTACGTATATGTTCCCGGATCGGGTGGGATGGTAGTTGTTGCGGACCAGGCGCATGATGTCGGTATCGGGCAGGAGGTTTGCTTCGATAGCCGTACTGGGGACGGCGAATGCCACATCGGGAAAGGATAGAAGTTCTTCTGCAATAGCTGACTCCAGCGTGGGTAAATCAATATCACTGCGAGCCAATACTTCGGGGGCGATATTGAGATAGGGGTGATTATAACCCTCAAGCAATTTCCCGGTGATCCCAAACCGCTCCTTAAGCATGGTTATCTGTTCCGTCGGGTCCCATGTGTCCGGAGCAACAAGGCCAGTTCGGATGCCAACACTCTCCAAATAGCCCGGCGCATCGGTGGTGCCGTGGTCCGCCGATAGAACGATCAAAACGTTTTCCAGTCCAATCCGTTCGTCGATAAACGCGAAGAGATTCATGAGAGTCTGATCGAGGCGGTATATCGTGTCCTCGGCTTCAAGACTGGAGGGGCCAAACACATGGTTGACGTAATCCACGGACGAGAAGCTGATCGCCAGATAATCCGTTACCGCGTCTTGCCCGATATCCTCGGCATCAATCAATCGTTTGGCAAATTGCGCCGTCAGATCGTCACCAGCGGGACTAAGCGTTAAAAAGGTCGTAAAGTAGGGATCTTCCAGCGGGTCAAACCCATTTTGCGTCGAAGAATAGCGATGAGGAAAGGTTGTGCCGAACCCGGCGACATCCGTCTCCCATGGTTGGTTGTCGCGGTCGCCAAAGAGATAGGCCTCCTTTGGGTGCATCAATTCCCAAGAGGTTCCTTGAAAGGAAGCGCTCGGCGATGCGTCATTCCAGGCGGAAACCCAATCCGGGTATTTGTCGTAATAGTAGGAGCTTGTGACAAAACGGTTTGCGGCTTTTGAGAACCAGAAGGCTTTGCCGCTTTCTCCCGCCATTGTTATAGCCCCACGGTCTTTGATTGAAACTCCAAAGACCTTGGCCGCACCAGCAGTGGAAGCGCTTAATTCGTCCGAAAGCGTTGTAACAAGCATAGCGCGTGGTGACCGCCCATCTGTGCCAGCTGCCGCCTGTGTTGGGTCAATTTCAATATCGTCATTTACGCCAGCACCATCTCCAAGAAGCGGAGCGGTGCTGTCTTCAACGTTGTAAACAACACGGTCCAAAGTTCTGTCGAACCAGATGTTTCCGATCATCCCGTGCACTGCCGGTGTTGCCCCGGTCGCCAATGTGGCGTGTCCGACAACCGTCTCTGTATTGGCATGGCAATGATGGGCGTCCAGATAGTGTACACCGTTTTCTAGTAAATACTTAAGGCCACCCACCCCAAGATTCTCAAAGTAGCGTGTCGGCAGATCGCCCCGAAACGCGTCAACGGTCAGCTGCAAAACGAGACGAGGAGGTTCTTGTGCATACGCAGGAGCGATTGCAACCAACCACAAAGACAAACAAGCTCTCAGTGTTTTGATCATAATGCTTCCTTTCGCTGTAGTGCGCAGCAGGTCAGTCGCGACTGCAATTGCGTACTAGAAAAACCCTCTTCAATACCAAACTGATAGTAAAAACGCTTGACGTCTACTTGTTCCGACTTGTCGCGAAAGAGCCTGCAACACCCAAACCGGGGTTCATACAAACAATTGCTTGGCACTGAGGTGCCCGGATCGGTTTTGATCCAAAACAAGGCTTTGAGTCTTTTGAGATACTAAACTATGCGCCAGAAACCCAGTTTCAGGTGAAACGCTATGACAAAAAACCTATCGGTTTTTCTTATTTTGGTTGGTTTAGCAATTGCTGGTGCATTGCTGTATGCCGTTGTTGCCGAGGATGGCGATGAATTGCCGGTCGGATTGTTTGTGGTCAGAGTTTTTGGAACCGAGCCTGCCTTGCGTCCAAGTCGACGGCTAAAATGGGCTCAAGTTCAACGTCTGCCCATTTCAATCCTCTGAGCGCTTATTCGGTTCAGCATCCGTCGCAGCCATTTGGTTTACGATGATAGTCAGCGATGTTTCCTTGCGCATCCAGGGAGAAATCGCAGCAGTCGTTGAAGAGTTTGTGTAGGTAACGACGGCTGGCCTGCACCTGGGATTTGAGCGTCGAATAGCTGATGCCAAGCTCTTCTGCATAATCCTTTTGTGAGGTGTCTTGCAGATCAACTCGAGTTAGCAAACGACGCATTTCGGCTGGTAGTGCTTCGATAAAGGGTGCGACACAGCCTTCCAGCACATGTGTATCGTCATAGTCCCTGTTCTCGTACCAGAGGTCTTCCGGGATAACTGCGTCTGAGCGTCCCTTGCTCCGGTAGAAGTCAATGATCGTGTTGTTCGAGATCTGAAACAGCCACGACTTCAGGCTCTCAGCCTTGTCGAGCCTTCCGATACTCTTATGAGTCTTGAGCAATATCTCCTGAAGCAGATCGTCGACATCATCGCGATTTGATATCTTAGAGCGGAGGAAGGCAGTCAGGCTGGCGCGGTACTCCGACCAGACACCCTCCAAATCAGGGGTCTCTTGCTTCATTCGATTGACCTCCTCTGTCACTGCGTGGCAGGTAATAAAAACACAGTTATTTCTGATAGTTGCATTTTTTCCTTCCAAACAGTTCGTCTTTTTGCGTCGTCACTCGTCTTACAAGTCGGATCAAACAAGAAGGATTGCAACCATGATCAAGATCGTCAGTTTCAAAATCTGTCCCTTCGTGCAGCGTGTCACCGCAATGCTGGAGGCGAAACAGATTCCCTATGACATCGAGTATATCGACTTGAAGAACAAGCCCGAGTGGTTTTTGGACATTTCGCCGACAGGTCAGGTGCCAATGCTGATCACAGAGGCTGGCCAATCGCTCTTCGAGTCTGACGCTATCATTGAATATATCGACGAGATCTCAGCACCGATTCAATTGGGGCTGACAGCTGAACAGCGCGCGATCAACCGGGCGTGGAGCTATCAGGCCTCCAAGCACTATCTGGTGCAGTGCAGCATGATGCAGAGCGGAGACAAGACTGTGCTGGACGAACGCGAGGCAAAGCTGCACAAATCTTTCGAGAAGGCGGAACGCCAATTGGGTGATGGTCCTTATTTCTCAGGGGACGCATTGGGCAACGTGGATCTCGCTTGGCTGCCGTTGCTGCATCGGGCGGCGATTGTCGAAGATCACAGTGGCTACGATATGCTAGCCCAATTCCCGAAGGTGAAAGGCTGGCAACAGGTCCTGTTGGAAACCGGCATCCTAGCAAAATCCGTGCCTGAGGATTTTCATCAAAGGTTTTCGGATTTTTACCTGGCCGAACGGACATGGCTTGGGCGCGGCGCTAGTCTGAATGAGCCTCACAGCAAGCCCGAGCACAATAAGGCTGGCGGTTGCTGCGGGTGATTTCATCGATCCCATCCCGCCCGTTTGCCTTAGGCAGATGGGCGGGCGCATAGTTGATCAACTTTGTAAGACACCAGAGCGAGGACAATATGGATCGATGGGTTGCAGGCGCTATTGCCAAAATCAATGCGGACGCACACAGGTCAGCAGATACGCATCTGTTCAAGCTTCCGATTTCAAGGCTGGGTGATGTAGACATCTATCTCAAGGATGAAAGCACCCACCCAACAGGTAGCCTCAAACATCGGCTGGCCCGGTCGTTGTTCCTCTATGCGCTCTGCAATGGTAGGATCAAAGAAGGCACCACGATCATCGAAGCCTCGTCCGGCAGCACGGCAGTATCTGAGGCTTATTTTGCGCGCATGATCGGCGTACCTTTCGTCGCTGTCGTCCCGGAAAGCACCGCGCAAAGCAAAATTCGTCTGATAGAGTTTTATGGCGGCCAAACCCATTTCGTTGCCTCGGCGCCAGAGATGCACGGCACATCAATCGAGCTGGCGAAGTCTATTGGTGGGTACTTCATGGACCAGTTCACCTATGCCGAGCGCGCGACCGACTGGCGCGGCAACAACAACATCGCTGAAAGTATATTTCGACAGATGGAGTGCGAACCGCACCCGATCCCCGCAATGCTGGTGATGAGCGCCGGCACAGGCGGAACGTCAGCCACGCTGGGACGGTACATCCGCTACAAGGGATATGATACCGAACTGACAGTGGTTGATCCGGAAAACTCAGTGTTCTTTGACAGCTACCAGACCGGGGATCGGAGCATGACGTCCGATACGTCCAGCAGAATCGAAGGGATTGGCCGACCTAAGGTCGAGAACTCGTTCCAACCGGGCGTCATCGACCAGATGATAAAGGTGCCCGATGCGGCAAGTGTTGCGACGATGTTGTGGCTTGAAAAGACGATAGGAAGGCGGGCGGGTGCCTCGACGGGCACCAATCTCTGGGGTGCACTCCAGGTTGCCAGGGAAATGAATGCCGCTAATAGGTCCGGTTCTATCATCACGCTGTTGTGTGACAGCGGGGAAAGATATCTGGATACCTACTATGACCCAGAATGGGTTGGCAGCCAATTCGGAGACATTCGACCCTACACCGAAGACTTGGAAGGTTGGATGTCCTAATATTGACAATTGCAGCGCCCGGTCTGAGGCCAGAACAATCAACATAGGAGCGGTTCCGATCAAGGTTGCAAGCTGGCTCAGTAGGCGTTCCGGGCCTTGACCGGTCATCATGAAGGTCATGTACTTGAGCGGTTGCTCACCTGTCACACTCTATGGAGCCGAGACTGTGGTTGGCATAGGCTGTCCAAATACCTGAAGGGCAACTCAGCTATTCTCAACACCGGGGAAAGTTCAAAGTGACTATTTACCTTATTCGACATGCTCAATCAGCTTTCAATGCTGTCTACGATCCCAAAAAGCCAGATCCCATGATTTTCGATGCACCAATCACAGCGCTGGGAGAATCTCAGGCTGCGCAAGCTCGGATCGAAATCAGTCATCTTGATCTTGCAAACGTCATGGTTTCACCGTTTACCAGAACACTGCAAACAGCCCATTTGATTTTTGGAAACAGGTTACCGTTTCAAATCAATGCCACGGTGCGAGAGCAGCTTTGTAACAGCTGTGATGTTGGAAGTCCGCCTCATAAACTTGCCAGAGTTTATCCTCACCTTGATTTTGATCATCTTGATGACTGCTGGTGGCATGACGGAGATAAAGACCACAGAGGCATCTCTGTTGAACCCCATGAGACCTTGCAGGAAAGAGCGGACGGGTTCGCCGAGTTTCTCAGGCATGAAGGTATCCACTCCACAGCAATTGTTACTCATGGAAACTTCATTCGGGCGCTGACAGGTATCCAACCCGAAAATTGTGAAGTGATAAAATTCGACCCTCACTAAGTTTTGAATTGAGTCGCCCCATTTGAGTGGTTCAAATTGAAAGTTAGTGCATGGTTGGCCTTTGGTTTATCGGGACGAAGACTTTCGGGGCTGGTGGGCGGTAGCCCAGAGCACTGTGGGGTCGTTTGGTGTTGTAGTGTTTTCTCCAGTTTTCGATGATGATTTGGGCCTCAGATGCCCTTGGCAGATTCTAATTCACCAATAGGGCAATCATAAAATGAAATTGACCAGTCACCGATATTAAAAGTCACCTGTTCTGTCGCGGACCTTGAAACCGCTCTCCATGATAAGCGTTGTGGGCTCTTTTAAAGATGACACGACTTTTTTAACGTCTATGCTCTCAACGCCTTGGGACAAATACGTTTTAAAAAAGTAGCGCGCGTTCGCTGTGTCAGCGGCTGACGTCCATAACGTGTAGTCAGTGTGGATGCCATCGCCAACCGCCTCGCGAATAGAGCCCTTTGGAATGTCGAAAACGTTCAAGATGTGGAACGCATTAAATATTGCGTCGTCCACATCATCAGACGGGAGAGATGTGTTTGCGAAGGCAACCGCGCGGACAAATCGAGCTGGGGAGGAATGGTCACCCGGTAATCCCAATAAGCCGCTGCCTTGTCCGAATGGCGCGATGTTTTCTGAGCCTACTGTCATCGACCCGCGATTTTCACTTTGAAGACCGACGTAATTTCTAAGGTTGGTCAGTTGCCAATCATAAGATGGGTTGTTTGTGACGGCATTAACTGTGTTGTCAAAAACCGTAAGGCCGCTCTCGGTGTACTCAATAACAATTGAGGCACCTGATGAGTCTGTCACTGCATAGTGAAATGGCGCAAATCCGTCAATTTCGGCCACATAAGTACCCACGACGTCAATAGAGGGAAGTGCCGTCTTAACTTCAGCGACTGTGGAGAACTGACCAAGAATCCAGTTTCCCATTTCTTCGGATGAAACTGCACGGCCGCGATTTTCATCCGTCAGTTCAGAGAAGACCGCGTCACCGGCAAAGTAAAAGGCGCCAAAGTATAAACCTTCTGTGTTCACACCATCGAACACAATTGGCATATCCAATCCGTTTGCACCCAGAAAGCCGTATTTTGCGTCGTACGAGAAGCCCGACTCATCAGGATTCAAACCGAGTGTTTCAATCGATGTCCCGGCTGGAACCGCAAAAATATTTGACTGAATGTCAAAACCAAACTCCATGGTCCGCGCAGGCACTGTTGTGCCGTCTGTCGACTGAAGAATGATTCCTGTACATGCCAGCGCGGATTGAGCGGTTATAGCCACGACCAAAAGAGCCGAACTCACAAGCTTACTTAGATTCAAACCATTTCCTTGTTTCATTGGCCTTCTTTCCTTTTTGGTTTTCACACTGGCGTTAGAAGTACGGTAGCGAAACTGAAATAGATTAAAATAACAACTTACTTGCCCGAGCCGGGTTCAAAGCCATCATTCGCTGTGATGATCGCGAATGACGATTTTTGGCTATTCGCGTGGGTCAATGCATATCGTGCGAACGTCCGGATTGTCCCGCATTTCGACCATAGGCACAGCTGGAGGCAGATGATCGCTTCCGTCAGTTTGCGAATGAGGCGCGTGCTTCAAATTTGGGTTGAACATTGCAATTGGAAATGTACTGTTGGCTGACAAACAGTGCTTTAAAGTTGATGGAATCGCCCGAAAACTACCATCAGTTGAATGAAACTTTTCAATCGCGCAAACATATGGGAAAGTCGTGCAAGTTTATGCGCAAATGCAGCGCAAGATTATAGGCGAATACGCTCGAATTTCCTGAATGAAATCAATGATAGGAATGCAGCATTATGTGAGCACCTACAGATATTGTAGGGACGCGCACAAACGTGCACGAACCCCATAAGTCTGCATGATTTGCGCATTAGTTTGCGCGATTTCAACTCAGAAGTGCAGAATGCCGACGTCATTTCTGCTATTGGGTGATTCTTGAGTTCTAGGCTTAAGGCAAGGATAGGGTTGCAGGTGTGTGCTCCCGGTGGGTTTTGCGCATTGATGAGCTCAACAAACCACTAGGTTTATCCTACGGGTCTGTGGTCTCCTGACTTTAGAACTTGTTCCATCATGCGCATGAGAGCTTCGTGAAGACCTGATTTGAAATCGTCATCTGAGGCGTACTTCTTGTACAGGTCGATTTCTCGCCGACGTTCATTGCGCATTGCTTTTTCAAATAGTGCTTCACTGGCGATGCGTCGATTTTGTTCGTCAGGGTTGGATACAACCTTGTTCTGAAATGCAGGGTCGCTCATTGCGTGGTTGAGGATGTTGATCAGCTTGATTCTTTGCTCCTCCGGTGTTGCATTCCAGCCATTGAAATAGCGTTCGTTGAAGGCGGCTACGATCATGTCTAAAGGGTCTTTTTCTGGGTCATCGTGACCACCTCGGGGATATGGATTTGGTGGATCAATCTCACTGCCAGAGACATCCAGGCCGATTGCGTGACCAATCTTCACCCGCTCCAGACCGTAGGTGGTTAGGTTCTGGACCCATTAATTTGGTTGTCGCCCTCTCGGTTGCGTGATTCAAGCGCCTGAGTTTCAGGGGTATATCATGAGCAACCTATTCTGGCTGACGGACGAACAGATGGCACGTCTTCAGCCT